>JBDRSE010000070.1:0-14411 GCA_043825095.1 bacterium | reverse complement strand
CGCCCGTGGTGCCGTCGCCGCAGCGGAGTCCCCCGGCGGCGCAATCGATCACCTCGTAGGCGCCTCCGGAGCAGGTCCAGAGCAGGTTTCCGTGACACTGGCCCACGTCGGTGGCGGGGTCGCAGGGGCCGGCGGCGCACTTGGGCGCCATCTCGGTCATGGACACCTCGGCCATGACGCACTGCCGGTTGGCCAAGGCGCAGTCGAGGCGGATGAGCCTCTGGGACATGGTGTCACACTCCACCTGGACGTTCCCGTCGCAGGAGCCGTCGCTGATGGACGAGCACGACTCCAGCGGTTGACCTTGACCGAAGCAGCGCTCCACGGCGTCGCAGTCCCCGTCGGCCAGGAGCACGCACGCGTAGATTTGGTTCCAGATCGGAATGGTGCTGGTGTGATAGAGCCGATCCCAGCCGGAGTCCAGGCAGAAGGACGACGCGAAGCCGAAGATGCGCACGCCGCAGGCGTCGGCAGCGATGCAGCCGGCCAAGGCGTCGTCCCGGCTGATGATCTGGGACGAGTTGTTGTTGTTGACGGTTCCGCCGTCGTCGTCGCCGCAGCCGGTGGTGGCGGCCGGCCCGGGCAGTAGCGCGAGGACGAAGGCTAGTCGGAGTGCTCGAGTCATGGTCTGGGGTCCTGTCGTATAGGGGTGTCCAATCGTAACACAGGTACGCCGGCCCCGACTCTTTAGCCGAGCTGGACCTGCGGAGCAAGCCTCCCGCGGAGCTACCGGACGAAGTCTCCGATGCGGTCGAGGCCCTCGATGAGCCGCTCCATGGAGCAGGCGAAGCTGAGCCGCATGTGACCGGGTGCCCCGAAGGCGAAGCCCGGCACCGCCGCCACGTGCGCATCGTCCAGCAGGCGCTGACAGAAAGCGTCGTCGTCCACGCCGGTCGCGCCAAGCCCTTCCAGGCTCAGGAACGCGTAGAAAGCCCCCTGGGGGGGGTGGACGGAGACGCCGGGGATGGCATCGATCTTGTAAAGGAGCACCTTGCGCCGCTCGGTGAAGGCCGCGAGCATCATCGCGACCGCGTCCTGGGGGCCGGTGATGGCGGCCACTGCGGCGGCCTGACTCCCGGCGGAGGCACAGGACGTGGTGTGGTCCTGGTAGCGAATCGCCGCGGCGATGACCTCGGCGGGGCCGGCGGCGTAGCCGATGCGCCATCCGGTCATGGCGTAGGCCTTGGAGACGCCGTCGATGACGAAGGTCCGTGCCGCAGCCTCCGGACCGAGGCTGGCAAAGGACACATGCTTGAACCCATCGAAGGTGAGCTGTCGGTAGATCTCGTCAGAGAGCACGGCCAGGTGTGGATGGCTGGTCACTACCTCGGCCAGGGCGCGCAGCTCGGATTCGCCGTATGCCGCGCCCGTGGGATTCGAAGGGCTGTTGAGGATGAGCACCTTCGAGCGTGGGCTGAGCGCCTCCCGGAGCTGGTCCGGCGTGAGCCGGAAGCCGTCCTCGAGGGAGGTGGGCAGGAGCTTCGGCACACCTCCGGCGAGCTGCACCATTGGCACGTAGGAGACCCAGTAGGGCGCGGGCACGAGCACCTCATCGCCCGGATCCACGAGCACCTGCATGAGGTTGTGCAGGCACTGCTTCGCGCCGTTGGACACGAAGACGTTGGTCGGGCCGTACGTGTTGCCCGTGACCCGGGAGAGCTCTGCGGCCACCGCCTCCCGGAGCACCGGGGTGCCGGCGGTGGGAGTGTATCCGTGGGCGCCGCCGTCCAGGGCCCGCTTGGCGGCGTCCACGATGTGCGCCGGCGTGGCAAAGTCGGGCTGGCCCACGCCGAAGTTGACCACGTCCAGGCCGTCGGCCGTCATCTGCTTGGCCTTGGCGCTGATGGACAGCGTCGCCGAGCTTGGGATTGCGCTACCACGTTGGTTGGGATGCATGGGACCGCTCCTATTTGCCCTGCAGGGCGTCGTACCGCGCCGTCAGGGCACGGAGAACATTGTCAGGCACCAACCCGGTGACATCACCGCCGAAGGCCGCGACCTCCTTGACCAGCGAGGAGCTCACGTAGAAGTTCTCCTCCGAGGTCATCATGAAGATGGTGTCGATGTCCGGCGCCAGGCGTCGGTTCATGTGGGCGAACTGAAACTCGTATTCGAAGTCGGCCAGGGCGCGCATGCCGCGCACCAGCGTGTGCGCACCGAGCGCGTGCACGTGCTTGACCAAGAGCCCCTCGAAGGCGGTGATCCGGAGCCGGTCGGGATGGCCGCAGGCCTCCTTGATGAGGCCGACTCGCTCCTTGGCGGTAAAGAGGCTCTCTTTCCGCGGATTGCAGGCGACGGCCACCACGAGCTCCTGGAAGATGTTCAGGGCCCGCTCGATCAGATCCACATGACCGTTCGTGATGGGATCGAAGGACCCGGGATAGACGGCAATCTTGTTGGGCATTTCAGGAACCCCCATGGCGATAGAACAGTACCTCGGTGTCGCCCCATCGGCGGGCGAGCGGCGCGTCCAGACCCGGCGCGTCGGGCGCCTCCTGGTCCGCGGCGTGCTCGAGCACGAGCAACGCCCCCGGGGCGACGAGCCCGCCGCTGACCAGGGCTTGGATGATCTCGGACGTGGAGTTCGTCTCCGCGTAGGGCGGGTCGAGCAGGAGCAGCTCGAACCGCCGCTCAGCGGCGGCGAGCCGCGCCACGGCCCGTCGGGCATCGAGCTGCCACACCTCGGCCTGTTCTTCCAGCGCGAGGTCCCTGACGTTCCGCCGCAGGATCGCGGCGGCCGATCGATCCCGCTCCACGAGCACGGCTCCGCTCGCCCCGCGGCTCAGCGCCTCGATGCCCAGGGCGCCGGATCCCGCATACAGGTCCAGGACGCGGGTCCCCTCGCAGGGGCAGGCGTGCGTCGGGTGATGGGCGAGCATGTCGAAAATCGCACCTCTTACGCGCGAGGCTGTGGGGCGAGTGTGTCGGCCCTTAGGCGCCCGGATGACGCGGCCGCCATGGCTGCCGGAGAGTATTCTAAGCACAGCGTTGCTTCCGGTGCAGGACTGTAGATCCGGGCCTTTGGGCCTGTCAATGTGAGAAGACGGCAGCATTCGCCCCTCTGCGAATTTCTGGGGAGCTGGAGGCTGTCGGACGCATGGACAAAATGAGTATCACCGTGGAGATTTGTGGTATTTTCCGCAGACGAATGCAGAGTTTCTAAAATGGTATTTTTGGGAGTGGATCAGCGACGAGCCGACAAGATGCGCCGATTGTGCCGCGGGTGGCTCGAGTTCGGGTGGAGTGCGAACGTCACGTTATCAAGTTGGAAGACGACGGCGTAAATGGGCGCTGAAGCCATGAAGGTCGAGCTGCTGATCGGGGCGGACGAATTCTGGAGCCGGCTGCGGGCTGACATCGAGGCGGCGCGATCGCGCGTCCTGATCCAGGCGATGACCTTCGAGGGGGACTCGGTGGGGCTCGCGCTCGCCGAGGCGCTGAGCCGGTGCCGAGCGCCGGATCGGCGTCTGCTCGTCGACGCGTTTTCGAAGTACAAGATCAGCGATCGCTTTGCGCTGCGGCCGACATCGTTTCTCGATCCGGCCTATCGGGCCGAGTACCGGGCAGGCCTCGACGCGGTCCGCGACCTCCGCTCCGCGGGGGTCGGGCTGCGTTACACGAACCCGGTCGGACCCCTGCTGGCGTTTTTCCCCGCGCGGAACCACAAGAAGATGATGTTGATCGACGGCGACGTCGCCTACATCGGCGGGATCAATTTCTCCGAGCACAACTTCTCTTGGCACGACATGATGCTGCGCGTGGAGAGCCCTGAGCTGACCGAGTTTTTGGCGCAGGATTTCAGGACCACCTGGGAGGGCAGGAACAACTCCCGGTATCGGCGCTTCGGGACCACCGACGTCTTCCTGTGTAATGGAGCCGCCAGCGCGGATCTCTATGAGCGGGTGTTCGCGATCATCTCCGGCGCGGCGCGGCGCGTCGTCGTGTACTCGCCCTATGTCTCTTTTCCCTTAATTGATCAGCTGCAGCGCGCGGCCTCGCGAGGGGTGGCCGTGACGATCATCAGCTCCGAAGAGCTCAACTCGCCCCTGTTCAAGAGCTACCTGGCCTATGAGGCCGACCGCCTCGGGTTCGAGCTGCTCGTGCGGCCAGGGCGGATGTCCCACCTCAAGGCGATGCTGCTCGATGACCGGTATCTCGTCGCCGGCTCATCGAACTTTGACATCGTGAGCTACCGCGTCGAGCAGGAGCTGATCACAATCTTCGACGACCCGGCGCTGGCCGCTGCGTTCAAATCCGAGATCCTGGAGCCGGATCTGGTCACCTGCCGACCGGCGGAGCGCGGTGGCGCCCCCTGGATGGGGCGGGCCGCCAAATCGGTTCTCATGGCCACCGACCTCTACTGCCGGGTGATCGGGCCGTGGGTTCTCCGTCCGGCGGGTTGATCCCGTGCACGAACCGCCGGTGCGGGATCTGGCCCGTACCGGTTGGAGTGTGTCATAGTATCCGGCACTGGAGACGAAGGCGCTGATGACAACAACCAAGAGCCAGACCAAGCGAGGGCGGCGGAGCCTCAAGATCGGAGCGATCTCGTTGATCGGCGGCGTCGCGGCCATCGTGCTGCTGTTCAACGCGTACCACTGGATCGCCGATCTGTTCTACAAACCGAAGCCGGAAACAGCGGTGTCCCAACGGCCTCGGCTGGGCCTGATCGAGCTCACGCCCGGGCACTCCCCAGACGGCATCCCCGGGTGGGTCGCAGAGTTCAATCTCGACGCCTCGGTGGACGAGGTGTGGCGCATCTTCCGGGACTGCAGGAACATGGCCAAGGCGCTGAAGACCGTCCACTACTGCAAGACGCTCGAGAAGGGCGACGGGTGGGAGCTCAACTACATGAAGCTGTCCCACGCCGCCGGCTGGTACCTGAAGCAGAAGACGTGGTTCGAGCCGAAGAAATACGCCAGCCACTGGAAGATGGTGGAGGGCAGCTTCACGGCGGCAGCGGGGCACTTTCGGGTGGGGCGAATCCCGGGCCGCCCCGGCTGGTGCCGGGTCTCCTACGGCTACTACATCAAGATCAATCCCCTGCTGCCCAAGCGCTTCGAGCGCGACAAGAACAAGAAGGCCGTGCGGAACATGGCGCGAGAAATCCAGCAGTACGTCGCAGACGTACGCCGTGGACCGGCAAAGGCTCCGTCGAAATAGGCATGAAGAGTCCCGGACGGATCGCTGGCGCCGTGGAGTCGGGCCTCGGAGCGGCGGCAGCCTTCTTCTTCCGTCGCCCGCTGCTGGCCCTGGGGATCGCCCTGGCGGTCAGCGCCCTGGGGGGCTGGTCGGCCCGGACCCTCCGGGTCGACACCGACATGGCGAACATGCTCCCCAAGTCCTTCGAGAGCGTGAAGAACATCGAGCGGCTCAAGAAACGGGTTGGGGGCGTGGGTTACGTGACCGTGCTCGTGAGCGGCGCCGAGGATGAGGTGCTGCGCCGGTTCGCCCGAGAGATCGCGCCGAAGCTCGCCGCGCTGCCGACCGTGCGCTACGTGGAGTACCAGCGGCCGACCCAGTTCTTCATCGATCGGGCCATGTACTACATGGACCTCGCGGATCTGCGGGAGGTGTACAAGCGGATTCGCAAGCGCACCCGCTGGGAGAAGCTGAAGGCGAACCCGCTGTACGTGGATCTCGAGGACTCGCCGAAGCCGTCCATCGACCTGGGGGACATCCTCGACAAGTACCGGGGCAAGGGCGGCGCGCAGACGCGGTCCATGGCGGGCAAGCCGGAGCTGTTCTACCTCAGGGACGGCAAGCTCGTGCTTCTGGTGCGGCCGCAGGGCATCTCTACGCAGATCGAGTTCGCCCGTCGGGTGGTGTCCGACGTGCGGAGGGTCCTCGGGCAGGTGGACCCGAAGCAGTACTCGCCGAAGCTCAAGGTGGAGCTCTGCGGCCGGTACACCAAGCGCGTCGCTCAGCAGGACGCGATCCAGAAGGACTTGCGGCTCACGTCCGTCGTGGCGCTGGCGCTCATGCTCCTGTACCTCGGAGTCCACTTCCGGCGTGTGACCGCTGTGGCGCTGGTGATCGCTCCGCTGCTGGTGGGGTTGGTTTGGACTTTTGGTTTCGCGGCCGCGCTCGTGGACAAGCTCAACCTGCTCAGCGCCTTCTTCGGGGTCATCCTCCTCGGTCTGGGGGTGGACCACGGCATCCATCTGCTGGCGCGCGTGCAGGCCGAGTACTCCGAGGGACGGGAGCCTGAGCAGTGCGTGCGGAACGCCTTCGGTGAAACCGGTCGGGCCGTGCTCATCGCAGGCACGACCACGGCGGTCGGGTTCATCGGACTGTCCGTCTCCGAGTTTCGAGGGTTCCGGGAGTTCGGACAGATTGCGGCGGCGGGCACGGCCTTCGTGGTGGTGTCCTATCTGCTGTTGCTGCCGGCGCTGGTGGGGTTGGTGTCGCGCCTCGGCTGGCGGATGCCCGCCCTGCGCACAGAGGCGAAGTCCGGGCTGGCCCGGTCGGTGGTGCGACTGGCTCCCCTGGGTTTGGTGCTCAGCGCGGTGGGCTTCTTCCTGATCATCTCCAATGTGCCGGAGGCCGAGTTCGAATACCGGTTCTCCAGCCTCAACCGCCAGGATCTGCCATCCCAGAGGGCGGATCGATACATCGACGACATCATCGGCCGGTCCCAGGCGGGGCTCGTGGTCCTCACCGAGACGGTCGCCGACGCCCGGATCGCGGCCGCCGAGCTTCGCAAGCGAATGAAGAAAGAGGGGTCTGGGATCGACTTCGTGCTCATTACCGCGGACTTCCTCCCCAGCCAGCAGCAGGCCAAGCGCAAGGTGCTCCTCCAGATCCTCCGCGAGCTGCGGCAGGTGGAGAAGACCGACTACCAGGGCAAGGCCCGCGATACCGTGCAGAAGCTCAAGAAGTACGAACACATCAAACCCTTTGGATTCGCAGATCTGCCGCCCCAGGTGCGCCGTCGGTTCCAGGCCAAGGACTCGGACAAGCCCGCCCAGTTCGTGCTCGCCTATGCCAACGTGAGTCTGTCGGACGGGGAGACGGTGCGGGACCTGGCCAAGGAGCTGCGGGACATTCCCCTCGGCGACGGCCGCACGGTGTCTGCCGCCGGCGGCAGCATGGTCCTTGCCGACGTGCTCGACATGGTGTTCACCGAGTCGCCGCGGGTGATGGCCATCACCGTTGTCGCGGTGTTCTTCACCATCCTTTTGCTGTTGGGGGGCTTTGGGCGCGCGCTGCTCTGCCTGGTGCCGGCCGCGGTGAGCTGCGTGGCCGCGGTGGGCCTGATGCCGTTGGCCGGCGTGAAGTTCAACTATCTGAACGTGGTGATCATGCCGGTGCTGTTTGGCCTCGGAGTGGACGGCGGTGTGCACCTGGTGCTGCGGCAGTCGCAGTCGGACGACCTGCCCGGCATCGTGGCCGAGGTGGGACGCGCCGTGGCCGGTGCGCTCCTCACCACGGCCCTGGGGTTCGGTGCGCTCATCCTGGCGCACCATCCGGGTTTGAGCTCCTTTGCAAAGCTTGCGTTGCTCGGCCTGGGTTGCAACCTGCTCGCGACCCTCGTGCTTCTCCCGGCCCTCGTGGCGATTCCGCGGACCCTGCAGCCGGGGCCGGCCGCGCCGGCCGCCGCGACCGGGCGGTTCGGCCTTCCGGTGCGGCTGTTTGCCACGGTCTGCGGCGCGGGCCACGGGCCCCTCGTTCCGGGGGTGCTCGCCGCGCTCGCCGCGGTGCCGGTGGCGTGGGGGCTGTGGAGGCTGGTGCCGGCCGTGCACCTGGCCCTCGTGGCGGCCGTGGTCCTGCTGGCCGCCGCCATGAGTCGGCTCTACCTGGCGGGTCGCGTAGGCACGGAGCGCCCCTCGGAGCTTGTGGTGGACTCCTTCGCCGGGTTCCTGGTGGCCGCCGCGTGGATTCCCTACGACCTCCCCCTGGTCGCCGCGGTCTTCTGCCTGTTCTGCATCCTCCACGCGGCGCTCAAGTGGGGAGTCGGAGTGGGCCGCACCCGGCTCGTCAACGCCCCGGCCATCCTGGGAGCGGCCGTGATCGCCGGCCTCGCAGCCGGAGCGATCACGTCGCTGCTGATTTAGTGCGTGAAGGTTGTTTGGGCGGTGGAGGTCTGTGACACCGTGTCGGCGAGGGCCGGGGTATTGAAGTTCGCGGGGTCGAAGCCGGGGATGGCCATGGCGGCCACGGTCATGGTGATCTGTCCGGAGGGCAGCGGATCCTGCGCCAGGGCGGGGAGGGTGAAGGAGGTGCGTCCGTCGAGGGGCAGCACGACCCACACGCCGTGCCCCTGGGCGTCCACGTAAGTGATCGTGTGTAGCTGGGCAGCGCTCACCGCGCCGAAGGAGTAGGTGCCCGCGTTGGCGGTCACGCCGGTGGGGATGGGCAGCCAGGCCGGGAGTGACACCCCGCCGCCGATGTTCACGTTGCGCAGGAACGACAGGCTCGTCTCGGTGTCCACGGCGCCGGTGGTGTTGGCGATCCCGATGAAGTCGTACACGCCGCCGGCAAAGGGACCGCTCAGCTGCGGGAGCGCGGCGGTGGGTGTGCTGCCGGTGAAGATGTAGGCGGGCACCCGCCCGTCGACGCCCATCACGATGTAGGGGACCGCCACCAGGTCCTCGAGGCCCGCGGGCGCGGCCGGAAAGGAAACCGTGACGTTGGTGATGTCGTTCATCTGGAGCAGCGTCTGACCAGAAAGGTTCTGGCCCGCCGTGAGGTCGAGGCCCGTGAGCGCCGCATACCCGATCACGGTCATGGTGTCGTCGGTGATGTCGCTCGGCGTGCCGTTGGGATCGCCGTTGACGATGGTCGCGTAGATGATCTGCCGACCCGTGCGGGTGACCAGGGACCAGTTGCAGTCGTCCTCGGCGACAATGGGTGAGAAGATGCACAGGTTCAGGCCCACGCCTTCACCATCCACGGGCTGGGTGATGGAGTTCTCGGCGCCGAGGATGTTGTCTGTGTGCGAGTAGTTCACGATGGCCGCGCGGTACATGCCGAAGCCGGGGCTGGAGTAGCTCATCCAGCCTTCGACCGTGCCCGACACGGTGGCGGTCTGCAACGTTGGCGCGGGTACCTGCACCAGGGGCAGGGTCGCGTTGGCGCCGGGCACGCCGAGCCAGGTGACGGCCCCGCGCCCGGAGGCCGTGGCGGTGATGGTCTGGGGGCCCGTCAGGGAGGCGTCCACAAAGGTCGCCAGGCCGGCCTGGTCGGTGGTGGTGACGAGGGGCGAGGCGCTCTCGGGCTCGCCGACGCGCACGCTGGCGCCCGAAATGGGGGCGTCGTCCTCGGCCCGCACGACGTAGACGTGCAGGGTGCCCGCGATGGGGCCAGACATGACACCGCCGCCGGGGATCAGCTGGGGGTTCACGCCGTTGGTGTTGGTGTTGGTGTTCTGGTTGGTGTTCTGGTTGGCTTGATTGTCGTTCGTGTTGCCGCTGCCGCCGTCGTCGTCGCCGCAGCCACCAGCCGAGATCGTGAGCGCCACCGTCGTCAGGATTGTGGCCATCCGAGCACGCACCGTACGCATCGCTTCTCCTCCAGTCCGGGCGCAACCCGGACGCACGCGTGGATTTGCGCGCATCATAACAGAGATTGGCGCGCCGTTTACTGGATTTCCATCTGGAGGCAGGACGGATTCCGCGCCGCCGCGTCAGAACTCCATGTCGATGCCGGAGTCTCGGAGCACTTGACGGGCCTTGTCGGCTCGGAGGGCCGGGCTGATGGACAGGGCGCCGAGCACCGTGCCGGCCAGGGCGAGGGCCGGTACGAGGGACGCGATGAGGGAGAAGAAGCCGCCGCCCAGGGTGAGCATGACCCAGTAGCCCATGAGCAGGCTGATCAGTCCGTTCAGGGCGGTGCCGGCGAGGGCCGCCCAGCCCTGCATGCGGAGGGTCTTGAGGCCTGTGAGCATCGCGGCGATGCCGAACAACATCATCGCGTAGGGCACCTTCTCCATCCAGGGCTTGTAGAAGGTCACGGAGATCAAGAGCTGGACCCCGGAGAGCGCCAGCAGGAGGCCGGCGCCGACCTGCAGGCCTCCGGCGGCCTTCACCACCGCCGTCGGTGTGGTCGCGGACACCGCGTCGTGGAAATCGGGGGCCTGCTGCCCAGCGGGGTGCCCGGGAGGCTGCGGGTTGTGATTGACCATGCCCGCAAGGTACAGCCGTCGCCGTTGGGTTGTAAAGGCGCTCTTTCAGCGCGGCATTTCTGGGAGCGGTGAGGTGCGGAGGGGCGGGCGATCCGGTCGGGGCGGAGTCGTCACGGGCCGCTTTTCCGGCTGCGGGCGGGGGGCCGGCCGAGCGGCACGGCGGCGCGGTTCTGGGCGTGCTCGCTCGCGAGGTCTGGCGCGCGGTGCGGGCGTCGGAGCCGGGGACAGCAGCTGCCCGCGGAGCTTGTAGGTGAGGCGTCCGAACAGGAACTCACCGACGCAGGGATGGTACGCCAGCACAAATCGGTCGTCGCCGACCCGAACGGTGATCTTCGCGTCCTTCGGCAGGAGCGTGACGCCGATGGCCCGCCGGGCCACGGGCTTGCCCTGTTTGTCCTTGGTCTTTTTGCTGGAGACGCGGCGGACGAAGCTGGTGGAGAGGATCAGGCGCGACGTCAGCAGCTCAGGTGGCACGTCCGCGTAGAAGCGCTTCAGGATTTGGCCGAGCTTGGTGAGCTGCGGCCCCTTGGCGATCTCCAGGGTGACCTCGCCGGCCTCGAGGTTCGCGTTGGCTTGCCCCGCGGTACGCTCGTCCATCACCAGCAGGTCCGGCGGCTTCTTGTCGAAGTAACTCTGCAGGCGACACGCGTCGTCGAACTGCAGGGCCTTCACCTTCTTGGCGGTGAAGACCTCGTCCTTCTGGAGGCTCACAAAGGGCGCGCAGCCGGTGAACAAGAGCAGGGTTGGCAGCAGGAGCGGACAGTGTCGGATCATCGAATGCATCACCGTTCATTGGCGGCCGAGGCCGGCCGTCAGAGCCGACATCTAAACATCTAAAGTGACGGAGAAGTGAGCCGGAGGCAACCCGGCATTGCCTGTGCTGGAGTCGATAGTCGGGCCGGAGGGGTTTCAGTGGGAGGGGTCGGCGGGCTCCACCACGAGGTCCAGGAAGTCGTCGTAGTCGGGAACCTCTGGCTGGTACGACTCGAAGAACCTGAGATCCAGGTTGGTGAAGCTGGCCCCACGGGCGTCCAGCAGCGCCATGGGATCCGTGTCCAGGTGCTGGGCGGCCTCCAGCCGCTGGCGCACCATGTCGGCGAGTCGCCGGGCCTGGATCAGCTCCTCGCTCGGCCACTCCGGGTCGGCGATCCGCAGCTGGAGCGCGTCTTGGAGCGTACGCTCGGGAGCTTCTGGGATGCTCGCGATGCCGCCCGTGTAGGGTCGAGGCGCTTCGCATTCCATACCCAGCGCCGCGTCGAGCGCTTCTTCGAGGCCTACTTCCACGTGCGGGGCGTCCTGTACTGCGGGGGTCGGACGCTCGAGCCACTCCAGGGCTTGGCGGCTCAGCCGTTTCGGGCCCTCGTCGTAGCTCCCCGGCAGGCGGATCAGGCCGAGCTCTGCGAGACGGTGCACCACCGCGAGGGTGGTGTGGTGGTCCAGCGGGCTGTCGTGGATCGCCTCGAACAGGTTTCGATACCCGTCGAACAGCCGCAGTACCCTCCAAACCGTGGAGGGCAGCATCCGCGCCTGGCGGGCCGCTGCCGCCGCGTCGATTTCCAGAATGATCGTGCCTGAGTCAAACATGTCTACACCTCTGGCGTGAGCAGGACCGATCCCGCCTGGACGGCAGGCCTGAGGCCCGTCACGATGGATCTCCGGATGCGGCGTCCCCGGTCCCGGAGCAGGGATGGTTACGCGTTGGTCACCAGTATTGAAAAAGCTGACCAAAGGGGCAAATTTTTGATCAGGGAAGGTGAGAAGTTCGGGCTAGACCTTGTCGAGCTCGGCCATGATCGCGCTCTTCACGCCGTCGATGGCCTGGGTGCCGTCCACGGCGATGAAGGTGGGCGCGTCGGCGGCGCCGCTCTTCGCCATGTCCCCATAGAAGGACGTGAGCACAGTGGTCTGGTCGTGGTAGATGCCCAGCCGCGCGCGGACCGTCTCTTCTCTGTCGTCGTCCCGCTGCACCAGGGGCTCGCCGGTCGCGTCGTCCTTGCCCTCGACCTTGGGCGGGTTGTACACCACGTGGTAGGTGCGGCCCGAGGCGAGGTGGGCCCGTCGTCCGCCCATGCGCTCCACGATGACGTCGTCAGGCACCTGGATCTCCACCACCGCGTCGATGGTGATGCCCGCGTCGCGGACCGCCTCCGCCTGGGGCAGGGTGCGCGGGAAGCCGTCGAACAGGAAGCCGTTCTTACAGTCCGGCTCGGTGATGCGCTCCTTGACGAGCCCGATGATGATGTCGTCGGACACCAGGTCGCCCGCGTCCATCTTCGCCTTGGCCATCTTGCCGAGCTCGCTGCCGGCCTTGACCGCGGCGCGCAGCATGTCGCCGGTGGAGATCTGGGGAATGTCGAGGGACTTGCAGATGTGGGTGGCCTGGGTGCCCTTGCCGGCTCCGGGCGGTCCGAGAAGTATCAGTTTCATGGGTGTTCCTCCGTAGGCGAAGCGCTGCATCCGACGGCCTCGGACAGCGTCTCCGGGTGATGAAAAACAGTGCACTCGCGATGTGGCGCTCAAGGTACGCATTTTTACCCCCCCTGCCAAGCCCAATCGTTCGCCCTCGGGGTGCCTCTGCGGTATGGTGGAGCCATGCGCGTCCTGACCGGCCCCCACACCCACTCCGCCGAGATCAAGAAGAGCCGGTTTCTCGCCACCGCGGTGCCCATCGCCACGCCGCAAGAGGCCCTTGTGCGGCTCGCCTCCCTCCGGGATCCCGGCGCCACCCACAACTGCTGGGCGTACCGCGTGGGGTCGCAGTACCGGTTCTCAGACGACGGCGAGCCCGGCGGCACCGCGGGCCGGCCCATCCTCGCGGCCATCGAAGGGCAGGAAATCGACGCTGTGCTGGTGGTGGTCACCCGCTTCTTCGGGGGCATCAAGCTCGGCGCCGGGGGGCTCGTGCGCGCCTACGGAGGCACCGCCGCCGAATGCCTTCGCACCGCCCCGCAGCAGGAGCTGCGGCCGCGCACCACGCTTTGCGTGCAGCTCCCCTTCGACGCGGTCGGGGCCCTGTATCCCCTGCTGGAGAAACACTCGGTCGAGAAGCGCTCCGAGGAGCACGGCGCCGACGGGACCACATTCCTGCTACGGCTCGACGAAGCCGACGCCCCGGACTTCCGCCAGGCCCTCGCCGACGCCACCCGCGGGCAAGCCGTGATTCAAGCCGTGATTCAAGCCGTGGAGCCGGCCCCTACTTGCACTGATAGTTCGTGTAGTTGAAGCAGCAGAGCATCTCGCAGTCCCACTGGTAGGGCTCCTCGCACACCGGCATGCAGTAGGTCCCGGAGCAGCCGCAGGTCTCGCTGCAGCACACCGCGCCGGACTGGGCCATGCAGGTCGGATCGCACAGCCCCACGGTGCCGCCGTCGGGGCCCGGCAGGCCCGCATCGGGAGTCCCCGCGGTGCCGCACGTGTTCGCCGTTCCCCCGCCGCCGCAGGTCTCCGCGCCGGTACAGCCCCCGCACTCGAGCACGCCGCTGCAGCCGTCCGAGAGCTGTCCGCACTCTGACAGCTCCGCCACGCAGGTCGTGGACTGGCACGTGCCGTCGCCGCACACGTTCGCCACGCCGGCCCCGCCGCACACCTGCGGCACGGTGCAGCTGCCGCACTGGATGATCTGCCCGCAGCCGTCCATGATGGAGCCGCAGTTCTTCCCTTGTGACAGGCAGTTGGTCGGGAAGCACGTCGCTGCGTCGTTCTGCACGCCGCCGTCGTCGTCGCCACAACCGCCAAGCCCGAGCCCGAACCCGAGCCCGAACCCAATCAATCCGACCCACAAGGCCGGGACCAGAATCCAATTGTACGTCCGCATCGCGACTCCTCCCATAGGTTAGTCAATCCTGTCGTTTCTTCACGGCCAAGAAGACCAAACCACAGAATCGGAGACCGGGGCAAGTACGAAGCGAGCGAGGTGGGTCGTGTAGTCGGCATAATCCGGGAGTCGGCATAAAGCTGCCGGTACCAAAGCAGTATCGTGTCGGGCGTGAAGATACCGGCGAACTTGCGCAGTGCCGCCCTGCCCAGGAGCTTGCCCTGGGCCGCCAGACGGCGGCGCTGGTCGTTGGTCAAGCGTAGACGGCGTCCTGCGAGCTGCTCTCGCAGGACGCGGTTCTCTTCGAGCAGGTAATCGATGACCTTCTGCTGCCTACGGTTGACCCAACCGGCGAAGGTGAGCAGGAAGAACTGGAGGGCGGGTGGCAGCTCGCTGCACTTTTTCACGAGAGCGCTGATAGGGCGGCGGGATCAGCATCGCCAGCCGACGCAAGAAATCACTGGGCGACAG
>JBDRSE010000069.1:0-2490 GCA_043825095.1 bacterium | reverse complement strand
ACGCGGTCGTCGCGCTTCTCCTTGTGGGAGAAGGCGAAGAAGGCGTACCAGGAGTGGAAGTCGTAGATCTTGTTCTGGGCCTTGCCCGCCAGGCGGGAGGAGGCGCTGGTGCGGAGGTTGAGGTCGACGGCTTCGAGGCCGGCGGGGAGGGGGTCGTCCACGGCCACGAAGTAGCGGCGGCTGGGCACGACGATGCGGAGGCGGACCCGGACGTACTTGCCGGCCTTGATGCGGTACCTGCCGCCGGCGAGCTTGACCACGGTGTCCTTGCCCTCGACGGGCTCGTACTCGCGCTGCACGCTGAAGCCCTGCTCCTCCGGGGGGAGGCGGAGGGACTTGGGCGCGTAGCGCAGGCCGAGGCGGTAGTAGAGCTTGCCCGGGCCGGTCTTCTCGAGGATGAGGGGCTTGCGGCCCTGCTGGTGCAGGAAGGTCATGGGCACCTTCTGCTCCACGACGCGCATGGTGCGGCCCTTGAAGCTGGTCTGGCCGATGAAGCCGTCGCCGAGCCAGGCGCGGAGGCGGTAGTCGGGCACGATCTTTTCGTAGTGCTTGTAGTAGCGGGACAGGGCGAGCAGGGCGTAGGCGTTGGCCTGGGTCGTCTCCCAGCGGCCCCGGACGCGGGCTTCAATCAGGCCGCGCACGACCTTGGGCACCAGCGGGTGCTCCGGCTGCACCTCCATGAGCGCGGCCAGCACGATGGAGTCCGTGCGGCTCGTGGAGTGCATGAGCAGGCGGAGGGACTCGGTGGCGACCTCCCGGAAGTGCACCTTGTAGGGCGTGTCCTGGATCGCCGCGTTGTTGAGCAGGCGCCGCAGCTCGGCGTGCTCGCCCGTCTTGCCGTTCACCCGGTGGATCGCGACGAGGAGCATCGCCTTGGCGAACAGGGGGAGCTTTTTGCGGTTCGTATACAGCTCCGCCAGGTGCTGCTTGAGCTTCATCCGGCCCCGGGTGTAGCTCGAGACGTACTTCTCGTCGCGCATCTCGGACAGGACCCACGCCGCCATGGTCCGCATGGTCCAGGAGTAGTACCAGTGGTGCTGCTGCCACCAGTGGCGGTAGTTCAGGAAGTTCGACAGGTACCGCGCCGCGTTGTTCAGCGTCTGGTCCGGGATGCTGTACCCGGCCTCCTTTCCGCGCAGCAGGGCGTAGGTGGCGTAGGCCGTCGGGTAGGGCCAGCTCCGGTAGCCGCCGCCCCAGTAGCCGAAGCCCCCGTCGTACCGCTGCTGGGAGAGCAGCTTCGAGATGCCGGTGGTGGCCAGGTACTCCAGGTACTGCCGCTCGATCTCGGCCCGGCTCACGCCCTTGCGCGCCTTCAGGAAGTGCTCGGGCACCTTGACGGCGTACTTGTCCCCGTCCTCGGTGCGCTTGCCCAGGAGGCGGAAGGCCGGCAGGATCTTGCGCAGGGCGAACAGCGGCATCACCCGGGAGGCGGTCTGCTCGGTGCACTCCCAGGGGTAGTTCACCAGGTAGCTCACCGCGTCCTCCATGCCCGTCAAGGCCGTGGAGGAGAAGGACATCTCCAGGCCGCCGAAGGTGCGCAGGGCGTCCTTGGGCGGCAGCACCGGCTGCGACACCGAGCTCGAGGTCACGCCGTAGGTGGCAAAGGCCTCGGTGGTGGCCGGCAGGTTCACCGGGATGGAGAGCTCCACCGCGTCGGTCTCCTGGCCGAGGAAGGCCAGGAAGCGGAAGCGGGCCCGGCCCGGGTTGCCGATGGCCACGGGGAAGCGTACCTCTTCTGTTTGGCCGGCCTTGAGCTCGATTTGCTTGGTCGCCTGGCCCAGCACCTTGCCATTTACGACCTGGACCTTGACGTTCACCGTGCCGGCCTTGCCGGTCTCGTTGGTGACCTTCACCGCGGCGTCGAACTTGTCGCCGAAGTTGGCAAAGCGCGGCAGGGCCGGCATGAGCATCAGGGGCCGGCGCACGGTGACCCGGCCCTCGCCCCGGCCGAACCGGTCGGGCTGCTGCTGGTCCAGGGCCACCGCGGTGATCCGGAAGGTCGTGAGGTTCTCGGGCAGCTTCACCGACAGCACCGCCCGGCCCGTGGAGTCGGTCTTTGCCTCGGCGTTGAAGTACGCCGTGGACGCGAACTTCGCCCGGGTCTTGAACACCAGCGCCGGGGCCGGGCCCGCTGCCCCGCCGGACGGCTGGTTCGCCGCGAATTCACCGGCCATGGGAGTCGAGACGGGAGCCGGCGCGTCTGCAGCCGCCCTCTTCTCCGCCACGTTGCCGGTGGCAACGGTTCGGCTCACCACATCCAGCTCCCGTCGCGGCCGAGATTTGCCCCGGCCGTTCCGCGACAGGCGATAGTTGTACGCGCCGGAGCTCGTCCCCCGCGCGGCCGCCGGCTTCCGCACCCGGACCTTCTTGAAGTCCTTCTCCTGGCGGAGCAGCTCGGCGCGGCCGTCCCGCAGGGCGGCCTGGGCCGACTTGTAGCTGTGGAAGATCGTCACCGGGTCGGGCACCCGGAAGCCCAGCAGGGACAGGACC
>JBDRSE010000068.1:0-4251 GCA_043825095.1 bacterium | reverse complement strand
CCCCTTGCCCGCCGAGCGCGCCTAGGGAGCACAGCGCGCCGAGCGAGCCCAGCGTGCCCAGGGAGCCGTGCGAGCCATGGGAGCCGTGCGAGCCGTGGGAGCCGTGCGAGCCGTGCGAGCCGTGCGAGCAGTGCTGCGCCACCAACGGACTGTTGAAACGCGGCCTGCGCGGTCCGTCCAGGCCTGCCTGACCGGCGGGTCCGGCGCTGGGGCGCGCCGGGGTGGCCTCGGCCCGCCCCGCCGCGCCGGCCGCCACCCCACCGGCGATCAGCAGCGTGGAGGACGTGCCCAGGAATCCACGACGTGAGAGCTTGCCTTCTGCGCGGTTCAGGAACGCGGCAGGAGACTTGGGATCCACGGGGAATGATTTTTTCATGTCTTGTTCCTTACGGGCTGCAGGTGGACCACTCGGCCGGTGGCGTCTCGGGTCCATAGCCGGGTAGATTCGTGTCCCAGAAACACTGAGTCCCCGTGGGGTACCAGGAGCAAGCGCCGCTACCGTTGCAGTTTCCATCCTGCATACAGGTAGAGACGGGATGCTGGTCGCAGTCTTCTTCTGGGTCAGTGCCAACTGGAGTGAATTTACACCCACCGGCGCCGTTGCACACGCGGCACAGCGGGCCGCACTCTCCCGCAGGGTCGCTGTTGTTCGGAACGTTCCAGCAGCTCCCCACATGGCCGCTGACGTTGCAGGCCTGGCAGAGCCCGCCGCAGGCGGTGTTACAACAAACACCATCGACGCAGTTCGCGCTGATGCACTCGAAGCCGGCGCCGCAGGCGCTGCCGTTGCCCATCTTTGTCACGCACTGATTCGCGGCGTTGCAGTAGTGGGAGCTCGTGACGCAATGGCTCTGCAGGGTGCAGGAAACCCGGCACGACGTCCCCAGGCACTCGTAACCGTTGCAGTCAGCGCTCGTGCCGCCCAAACAGGTGCCGGTGCCGTCGCAAATCCGGTTGTAGTAGACGGTGTGGTTCGAGCAGGTCTGGCTCACACACACCGTGCCAGGCGCCCAGAGTCGACAGCCGCCGTTTCCGTCGCACTCGCCGTCCTGGTCGCAGGAGCCCTGGGAGTCCTGGGTGCACTGGAGCTTCGGATCGTCCCCGGTGGCCGCGTCGGTGCAGAAGCCGTTGCCGTCGCAGATCCGGCAGAGCCCGCACCCTGTCTCTGGATCCGTGTTAGAGGCGTGATCGATGCACGTTCCGTGGTTGCCGGTGAGCCCACACGACCGACACGGGCCATCACACTGCTCGTTACAGCAGTAGCCGTCCCAGCACTGGTTCGAAGTGCACTGGGAGGGATTCGTGCAGGCCGAGCCCGTGTTTCCCAGAGGGACGCAGGCATTGCCGCTACACCAGTATCCGGAGATGCAATGGCTGTTCAGGGTGCATGAGGAGCGGCACACCCCCCCTCCGGTATTGCACACGTAGGGGGAGCAGTCTGTCGTGCCGCCATCCTGGCAACCGCCGACCCCGTCGCAGGTGTCTGTGAAGAAGTACGTGTTGCCCAATGGGCACTGGGCCGCCGCGCACACCACCCCGCTGGCCTCGAGCTGGCAGCCGCCGCTCCCGTCGCACTGCCCGGTCTGGCCGCACGGATTCCCCGTGTCCACGGCGCAATTCGACTCCGGATCCGTTCCCGTCGAGTGGTACGAACAGGCGCCCACACTTCCGCTGATGTTGCAGGCCCGACAGTCCCCGACGCAGTCCCCGTCACAGCAGACGCCGTCGCGGCAGAATCCGGTCTGACACTGACTGTTCCCGGTGCAGACGTGTCCATTGCTCCACTTCTTCTCACACACGGTCCCATTGCAGAAAAACCCGGGCGGACAATTGGCGTCGATGGTGCAGCTGCCGCACAGCGTCACCGTGTTCAAGTCTGTCTCGCACCCGTTGTCCGGATCGCCGTCGCAATTCCCCCAACCCGAGGCGCAGCTGGGTGTACAAGACCCACCGACGCAGCTCGTCGAGCCGTGCGCGTTGGTACAGGCGTTGTTACAGGAACCGCAGTGCAGCACGTCGGTCTGCAGATTGAACCCTTCATCCACGCCGCCAACGCAGTTGTTGTCCACGTTGTCACAGACTTCGGTCGCCGCCGGGTTGATGTTCTGGTCGTTGTCGTTGCAGTCGGAGATATTGCTGGCCGAATACAGGCCGTGCGCCGCGCACCAACACTCGGAAGACGTGGTGCCGTAGGTGTCGCCATCGAAGTCCAGGTAGAAGGTGGTGCAGTTCATCGCGTTCTGCTCATTGGTCACGCCGTTGCAGTTCTCGTCGTAGGGGCTGGCACAATTCTCGGGCCGCGAAGGGTTGCACGCGGCGCCGCACTGCGCCGGGTCGTCGTCGCAATCCCCGGCGGTCGTCGTGGTGTACGCGCCTTCCGTGGCACACAGGCAGCGAACGTCACTGGCCAGTCCGTAACCGTCCAAATCGAGGTCCCGGAAGTAGTTCTGGCAGCCCTGGGCGCCGTCGTCGTTGGTGTTGCCGTTGCAGTTGTCGTCGTAGGGCGTGAAGCACGACTCCTGGACCCCCGGCTTGACGAAGTACTCGTTGTCCTCGCAGTCCTCGTCGTTGGTGGTGTTGTACTCCCCGTCGGGGGCGCACAGACATCGGTAGTCATTCGTGGCGCCGAATCCGTCGTTGTCGTGGTCACGGTGGTAGTTGGTGCATCCCACTGGATTCGGGTCGCCGGGGTGCACCTCATTTACCAGTCCGTCACAGTTATCGTCCTCCAAGGTGAGGCACGACTCCAAGGATTGGACGAAAACGCAGGAGTACTCGCAGCCGTCAGACGGATCTTGGTTGATGTCCCAGGTGTCGGGGGGGCAGCCCGTCACAACCCCTACTACGTCGATGAACACCTGGCTGTTGCTCGCATCGTTACTGATGATCTCGAGTTGCTCCGTGGGGAACACGTCCACCGACGCATCGAAATCGACGACCACGTACAGGATCGTCGGGTTGATGGACTGGGTCAAGTCGCCGGCGCTCAGGTATACCGGGAGCGACACCTGGGTCGTGTCGCCCGTGGAATCGTCTTGATAGAAAAAGCCCAGGTCGTAGGTCGCCGCGTTGCCGCTGTTGTTGGAGAGCGTGATGGACGAAATCGTCAGTGGTGCGTTGCCGTCGGCGCTGTTCCACAGCGCGAGAATCCGACGCTGAGGTTCCTCGAACTGAACGATGCCGAAGTCGATGAGCGGAGCGCCTCCGCTGGTCACGCAGTCCTGCGCATCGTATGGAAACGGGAGATAGGGTGGCTCCGGGAGGAGGTTGGTCCCATCGTCCGTGGCGCACCCCCGGATGAGGGGCTGCCCTTTGTATGAGCTCACGAGCTGCACAGAAACGGGGTTTTCGTCCGGATCGTTCGAGCTGATGCGAAGCTCGGCGAGATCCAACTCGTCGTCTTGCGAGAGCATACTGACGTCGAGTACGTGCTGCCCGCTGGGCGGGATCGTGATGTTGACCACTCCCTCCTCGCTGGCGTGGTACTCCTGCATCAAGCCGGCCTCGATGATCATGATCTCATCGATGACCAGATTCGCGTTCCCCGTGTTGGTGATGGTCAAGGGAAGAATCACCTCGGTGCCCAGCAAAGGGGACTGGAAATCCAAGATGTTGGTGGACAGCGAGATGTCGGGCTCGGTGTGCACGTCCGGGCCGACGGTGGAGTCGGTCTCTTCGACGCAGGTATTCCCGGAGCACAGAAAGCCGGGTGGGCAATCCTCGTCCTGCTCGCAATACTGCGAGTTGTTGTTCCCTCCCGTGCTACTGCCTCCGCAGGCCACCATCAGGCAAAACAGCGAAGAGGCGCCGAACCGAACCCAGACACTGCCCACAATGAACTTCGTGAATATTCTCATAACACCTTCACCAGTTTAAGAAAGCATCCTGGCAATTTTACCTTAGGCGAAGCCATACCCCAAGCCTTTTCCTGCGGCGAGCACCACCCCTGTCCGGCGAGGCGGGCATCAAAGGACGCATAATAACGACCAATCCCTGAGAATGGCGCGACGCGTCAAACTCGGAGGCCTTGGGACGGGCTGAGATTATTGGGAGAATGGTCAGTCTCAGTGAGGCAGATGCCCAGCGCGGATAATCGAGCTGGTCGAAGCTTGGGGCGACGAAGCCGAAGAGCACGATGACCGCCGCACGGAGCTCCGGGCCACTAACGGCGCGCGCCATCGCCCCTGAGCCTTCTGGGAGCTCCGGGCGCTGGCGCGCTGTTCCTGGGTGGAGGGGGACAGGGGCTGACGT
>JBDRSE010000067.1:0-23950 GCA_043825095.1 bacterium | reverse complement strand
CGCGCCCATCCCACGCAGCCGGTGGCGCAGGTGGCAGAGTCCAGCTGGGGGGATCAGGGCTATCACTCCTTCTGGTGCGATGAAGCCAACGCCTGGATCTATCCGCATCTGCACAAGGCAGCGGAGCGGATGATCGAGCTGGCGCGGAGCCGACCGCAGGCCGTGGGAGTGGAGCGTCGGGCGCTCAATCAGGCGGCCCGGGAGCTGCTGCTCGCCCAGAGCTCGGACTGGGCGTTCATCATGAAAGCCGGCACCATGGTGGAGTACGCCCGGCGGCGGACCGACAGTCACCTGCGACGCTTCACCCGGCTCTACCACGACCTTCGGCAAGACACGCTGGACGAGACGTGGCTGCGCCGCGTCGAAACCCTGGACAACATCTTCCCGGAGCTCGACTACCGCGTGTACTGCTGAGCCACCGCGGAGACTGGCATTAGGACTCCAACGGGTGGACCAGGCCGTAGATCCTGGCGACCTGGCCGTCGTCGACGTCGGCCGTGAGCCAGCACATCATGGGGATGCGCTTGCCGTCCGGCTGCGTGAAGGAGAGGATGCGCTGCACCGGCGTCCGGTGCTTCGATCCGACCAGGTCGGCGATGTCGGCGACGACGTTGGGGTACACGTAGGCGAGCCGCGTGGTGTCAATGAGCCGCCCGACCATCTCGCGCTTGGACACGCCGACAAAGTGTCGGAAGGCCCGGTTCGCCGTGATGATCCGCGCCTGCGGATCCAGCTGAAACATGGGGCAGGGTGAGCGGTCGAAGAAGCCGCGAAAGTGCGCCAGGGGGGGATCCGCGGCGCGGGGGCCGGGCTTGCCTCGGGAGGTGCGGCCGTCGCGGAAGTCGAGCATCTCCATCAGCGTGCGCAGCTCGAAGATCACCTGGCCCATGGACTCGGAGCGTTGGGTGGGGTCCTTGGCCAGGGCCTTCATGATGAACGCCTCCACCCGCTCGTCCAAGGGTTCGCCGAGCATCTGCGAGGGCGGAATGGGCTCGTGCATGAGCTGGGCGGCGACCACCTCCTCGAGCGCTCCGGTGAACGGCAAGCGGCGGGTGAGCATCTCGTAGAAGAGCACGCCGAGGCTGTAGATGTCCATGCTCGGCTGGGGCGCCCGCCCCTTGATCAGCTCGGGGGCCATGTACTCCGGTGTCCCGCCCACCTCGGCCTTGGCCAGCTGCAGGCCGGAGGACCGAGAGCGAGAAAGGCCGAAGTCGATCAGTTTGACCAGGATCCGCTGCCGATGCTCCTTCTGCTGCTGACACAGAAAGATGTTCTCCGACTTGATGTCGCAGTGGATGACGTTCTGGGAGTGCATGTAGTGGAGCGCCTCGGCGATCTGCAAGCCGATCTCCAGGGCGGCGGAGAGGTGCAGCGGCTGCCGGTTGTCCCCCAGTCCCCGCAGCCGCGCGTGCAGCGTCTCCCCTTTCAGGTACTCCATGACGATGTAGGCGCCGAGCTCGTCGTCGAGTCCGAAGTCGGTCACCCCGACGAGGTTGGGGTGGTCCATGACTCCGGCCACCTGGGCCTCGCGGAAGAACAGCTGCTCGAGGCGCTTCGCCGCTTCGGATTGCCGGTCCACCACCTTGAGCGCGAAGATCTTTCCCAGGTTGATGTGCCGGACCTTATAGATCCGGGCCATGCCCCCCGTGGCGATGCGCTCCAGGACGCGATACCGATCGGCGATGGTTCGCATCTGGACGTCCGCCGTCGTGGAGCGAGCGCGTCGTTGCCCCTCCCAGACGCCGGTGTTCACGTCCTCGGAGACGCGCCGTTGCCGGCGGATCTGCGGCTGCTCGGTGGTCGGCGTGAGCCCGGCTCGGTCTGTGAAGACCACGTCCTCGTCGGACGTTCCGAGGGTGAGCGCCTCGGGAATCCGGACCTCGACCTCGGAGATGGAGTGGGGCCCGGGCAGGGGCGTGAGGCCAACGCGCTCCTCCGAGGTGGTGGAGCGGCGTTGTCCCGGCTCGGTGATCCTCTGGTCGCTGCCCATTTTCGATCGCTGGCCTTTCACGCCTGCCGCGCGGCCGTCGGCTGGCGGAGACAGTTTTCATCATAGTCGCCCCTCCGATTGAAACCAAGCCCGAACGGCCGCGCGGTCCCTTCGTCAGGGAGAGAAGAGCGTCAGCACGGGGGGGATCAGCCACGTCAGCCAGGCGGTGATCCAGACCGCGGCGAGGAGATTCACCAGGAGTCCGTTCTTGAGGAAGGTGCGCAGGGAGACGCCCCCGATGCCCGCGAACGCCAAGGCATTGACCGGGGTGGCCACCGGCGTCATGAAGGCGCAGGTCGACGCCAGCGACACGCCCAGCATCAGGAGCAGCGGATCGGCGCCGAGACCGAGGGCCAGGCTGGCGACCGCGGGAAACAGCACGGTGGACACCGTGGTGTTGTTCAGCACCTCGGTGGCGAAGATCGCAATCAGGATCAACACCAGCGTCACGACGAAGCGCCCGCCCCCGGTGGGAAGGAGCTGCGGCAGGGAGTGCCGGAGTGCGTCCACCGCGCCGCTCTTGGCGATCACCACCAGCAGGATCAGGACTCCGACGCCGAGCGCGATCCCCCGCAGTGGAACCTCGCGCCACAGATCCCGAGGCCGGAGCAGTCGCTCCCTCCCGGCGGCTGTCTGCACGGGCCAGACAAACAGCGCCGCGGTGAACAACAGCGCCAGCGCGAGGGCGCCGAGATCCCAGCCCGTGAGGGGCCACCGTCCCAGGAGCTTGATCGGCGCGTTGCCGCGAGCGCCCCCTCCGCCCAGGCTCAGGCTGCCCGCGAGGAACACGGCCCACCCGAGGGCCCACAGCCAGGTCCAGCGCACGGCTCTTCGATAGAGCGGCCCGCGGGTCGCGGGTTCGAGCTCCCGGAGGGGCAGGGTCGTGGCCATGGCGCTCCGCTCTGTCAGGTGCAGCAGCCCCCAGCAGAGCAGGAGCAAGAGCAGCGCCATGGGGAGGCCGAACACCAGCCAGGAGACGAAGTGGAGCGACTCCCGACCCGGCACGGCGTAGAGGTTCAGGTTCAACAGCAGGTACAGGTTCGCCGGGCTGCCGAGCAGCGACCCGACCCCGCCCAGGTTGGCGCCGTAGATCAGCCCCATTGCGAGCAGGGAAGCAAAGCCTGCGCCCTCCCCGGCGTCACCGGCCCAAGCCCGGAGTCGGGTGATGACCGGGATCAGCGCGAGCACGGTCAGGGCGTTGGGCACGATGGTGGAGAGCAGAAACGCCGCCAGCATGACCCCGAGCACTACGCGGGACACCCGGCCGCGGCTGCGGCCGACGAGCCACTCCACGAACACCAGGTGGGCGTCGGCGCGGAGCACCAGGCGCGAGACCAGATAGCCGGAGGCGAACAGGCAGACGGTCTGGAACCCGGTCACGGCAGCTCGAGTCCAAAGCCGGCCAGCAGCCTGACCAGGCGGGTGAGCGGGAGGCCGATCACGGCGGTGAAGTCGTCTCCGCGGATGTGCTCGAACAGCGAGACGCCGAGGCCCTCCACCTTGTAGGCGCCGGCGCAGTCCACCGGGTTGTCGGCGGCCACGTACCGTTCGATTTGGGCGTCGGTGAGGTCGCGCAGCCGGAGCCGGTGCACGTCGAGGTCCTCGGCGAGCCGGCCGGCGGAGGTCTGCAGGACGCAGATCGCCGTGAGGAGCCGGTGCTCCCGGCCGCGGAGCTGGCGAAGCTGCGCGCGGGCCGCCGCCCGAGTCCCGGGCTTGCCGAGGATCCGGCCGTCGAGCTCGGCGGCCTGGTCCGAGCCGATGACGAGAGCGTCCGGAAAGCGGTCCGCCACGCTCTGGGCCTTGCGCCGGGCCAGCTCGGTCACCAGGGCCTCTACGGGCCACCCCCTGGCCTGGAGCGCCTGCTCGTCGCACTGCGGGGCCGCGGTGACGAACGGGGTGCCCAGCCGGGAGAGCAGCGCGGCACGGTACCGGGAGGTGGAGGCCAGCACGAGATCCATGGCACGCAGTTTAACCGGAATCAGCGATCCGTCTACCAAGGTCGGTGGGGGCAGGATCCTCGGAGGCGGGCTGGGGCTTGACTCTTTCGTCGGAAACTGTGCTGTATTGGGCGTTGGCGGGTAGGAATGAACGATCCGGTTGATGACAGCGCCTCGGCGCCCGACGATCTCTATATCGTCAGCGATCTGCACCTCAGCATGGGGCGGTCCCCCGGGGAGTGGACCTACAAGCGGCTGGAGAGCTTTTTCTACGACGCGCAGTTTTCTCGCTTCGTGGATCACATCTTGCGGGAGCGCCGGCGGCGGGATCGGCGCGTGACGCTCATTCTGGGCGGCGACACCCTGGACTTCTTGACCGTCACCGAGGTGCCGTCCCGGCAGGAGGCGCTGGAGGAAGGGATCGTCGTTTCCGGGGTGATGAAGCGCGTGGGGCTGAGCTCCTCCTCCCGGCACGCCAACTGGAAGCTCCAGCGCATCGTCGAGGGCCACCCCCGGTTCTTCGAGGCGCTGGGGCGCCTGCTCGCAAATGGGAACCGGATCGTCGTGATCGCCGGCAACCACGACGCCGAGCTCTACTGGGGCCGGGTCCGGAGCACCTTGTCGGACGTGCTGCTGGCGGCGGTGGAGCACGTCGATCCCGACGCGGACCTGGAGGCCGTGGCGCAGCGGATCGAGTACCGCCAGTGGTTCTACTACGAGAAGGGCCGCATCTTTTTCGAGCACGGAAACCAGTACGAGGCGTCCAACAGCTTCCGCTACAACCTGTGTCCGGAGTACCTCGGCCGCAGCCGAAGCCCGGCCGGGCAGCTGGATCTGCCGGTGGGCTCGATGTTCGTGCAGCACATCTACAACGCCGTGCGCAGGCGGAGCCCGTACCTGTCGAACATGGTGTCCATGGAACAGTACATGAGCGGCGTGGCCCGGCTGAACCTGGTGGAGATGCTGGGCGTGCTCTTCCGCCGGGTTCCGTTCTTCTTCCAGGCGCTCCGGGCCACGCGCCTTTTCGCCACCAAGGCGCAGCACCGGTGCCGGCGGATCCACGAGTATCGCCTGGCGGAGCTGGCCGAGCACGAAGCGCTGCCCGCCGAAACGTTGAAGCGGATCCAGGATCGCCGGGCCATGCCGGACGGCATGACCAAGTATCATCTGGCCGAGTCCATTCTGCGGCCGGTGATCTCGAAGGTCATCAAGTACGCGCTGTTCGCGCTGCTGGGCGTGTTCGTGTGGTTTTTGATCTTCAGTCTGATTCAGAGCACGCCCTGGGTCGCCGCCGGCGTGTTCACCAAGGCGTCCTTCACGGCGTTGCTCGCGATGGCGACGCTGGTGTCCTTCTTCGTGCTGTTCAACCGGTTCTTCAGCCGCATCCGGGAGGCACCCTCGGGGGTCCCACCCGAGGTTTACACCGCGGCGCGCACCATCGCCCAGGAGACGCAGGTTCCCTTCGTGGTGATGGGGCACACCCATCTCGCCGAGGTTCGTCCCCTCGACGACCGCGGCACCCTCTTTGTGGACACGGGCACCTGGACGTCCATCTCCGGCGCGGGAGACGCCCTCTGGCCGTCGAATCGCCGGTTCACCTTCGCGCGGCTGCGGGACCACCAGATCGATCTCCTCCGGTGGAACGACGTGGCGGGCCGCGTGGACGAGGTGTTCATGTTCGAGGACTACCAGCGCAAGCCGGGGGACGTGCTCTTCCCCGAGGATCCCACCCAGGCCGTGCACCTGCCCCGACGCACCCGGGTGACTGTTTCCGGCTCCGACGACGTGGAGTGAGTTACGCGCAGGTGAGCTGACGATAGGCCAGGGCTTCGGCCATGTGGTGCGCCTGGATCGCTTCTTCGCCGGCCAGGTCGGCAATGGTGCGCGACACCTTGACCAGCCGTCCGACGGCGCGAGCGCTCAGGCCGAGTCGATCCACCGCGGTTTCCACCAGCCGTCGCGTCTGCTCGTCCAACCCGCAGGTGCGGCGGACCTGCTCCGCTGTGAGACGCGCGTTGCACCGGCGGGTGGAGGGTCGAGCCAGCTGTACCCGGCGCGCGCGCTGGACTCGGGTCCGCACGTCCCGGCTGTACTCCTCGTCGGCCGCGCGGGTCATCTCCGCGAAGGTGAGGGCGCCCACCTCCACGTGCAGATCGATCCGATCGAGCAGGGGTCCGGACAGGCGGCTCCAGTAGCGCTCGATGGCCGCCTGGGAGCAGACGCAGCTCCGCCGCGGATCGCCGTGGTGTCCGCAGGGACAAGGGTTCATCGCCGACACGAGCTGAACGTTCGCCGGAAAGGTGACGGTTCCGCGCGCGCGGGTAATGGTGATGAACCGGTCCTCCAGCGGTTGTCGCAGGGCCTCCAGGGTGCCCCGTTGGAATTCGAGCAACTCGTCGAGAAAGAGCACGCCGTGGTGGGCGAGGGTCAGCTCCCCGGGCCGCAGGTTCGGGCCTCCCCCCACCAGCCCCACTTGGGACACGGTGTGGTGGGGGGCGCGAAAGGGGCGACTGCGGATCAGCCCGGCGGACGGGAGCAGCCCGGCCACGCTGAAGATCTTCGTGACCGCGAGGGCCTCCTCGAGCTCGAGTTGCGGCAGGATCGTGGGGAGCCGCCGGGCGAGCATGGATTTCCCGGCCCCCGGGGGGCCCACGAACAGCAGGTTGTGGCCGCCCGCGGCCGCGATTTCCAGCGCGCGCTTCGGCACCTGCTGGCCCTTCACGTCTGCGAGGTCAACGTCGGGGATCGTTTCCTGTTCCGCGGTGGAGAGTGGATAGGAGAGGGGCAGGAGTGTCTCTCCCCGCAGGTGACTCACGACTTCCTGCAGGTGGTGAGCGGCCCGGACTTTGAGCCCGGTCACCACCGCCGCCTCCCGGGCCGAGTCCCGGGGAACGATGAGCTCTTGTGCCGCCAGGCGCCGGGCCAGATCCGCGATGGGAACGGTCCCTCGGATTGCCCGCAACCGGCCGTCGAGGGCCAGCTCCCCCACGGCGAAGATCCCCCGCAGTGACGCCTTCGGAAGCAGCTCGAAGGCGCCCAGGATGCCCAGCGCGATGGGCAGGTCGAAGGCGGCGGTGTCCTTGCGCATTTCGGCCGGCGCGAGGTTGATGGTGATCCGCCGGGACTCGAGCTTGAAGCCGGCGTTGGCGATGGCGGCTTTGACCCGGACCTTGCCTTCGTTGACGCTGGTGGACGGAAGCCCCACCAGGTTGCAGCCGGGCATGCCGCCGCTGGCGACGTCCACCTCGACCACCACGGGGTTGGCGTCCACTCCGAGGATGTTGCCGGTGTTGACCTTGACGAGCATAGGCGGGGAACAGTACACGATCCGTGCCAGTGCATTCGCCTACCCGGAGCCGGTCGGGCGCCTGAGAATCGCACGCAGAGTGCGGGTTCCGGACCGACCGAACGGATCTCGGACGCGGGCCGCGGGCTCGTGTCAGAGGGTGATTTCGAACACGGCGTGGGGGAGGAGCGGGTCGGCGGAGTCCACCTGCGTCACGGTGCCGCGGGGGTTGGGAATCTGCGACAGCGCCTCCTGCGTGGCGTGGATCACCCCGGCGCGGCCCAGCTCACAGGCGCGTTTCGCGCGGATGACGACCTCGCCCAGCGCGCTGTATTGCAGCCGATCGCTCGGGCCGAGCACCCCCACGTCCAGCGCGCCTCGATCAAGGCCGATGCGGAGCTCCATCTCCCCGGACAGGCGGAGCTGGCGGCTCAGGTTGCGATACTCGCGCTGCAGCTCCATGGCCGCGCTCAGCGCCCAGGCGGCGTCGCTCTCGGCGGTGGATTGGCCCCCGAAGATTGCCATGCCGGAGCACTCGTGCAGCCAAACGATGGTGCCGCCGTTTCCGAACACGGCCTCGTGCACGAGGGAACGGATGGCGACCACTACGTCGGCGACGGCGGCGGTGTCGCGCTCCGATACCAGGGTGTCGAAGCCGTCGATCCGGAGTTGCAGCACGGTGCCGGTCTGGTGTTCCAGGCCCAGGACCGAGCCCTCCGGGGCGTAGATCGCCTCCAGCACCTCCGGGGCGTGAAATCGTTCCAGGAGCCGGCAGCGGCGGCGCTGCTCCATGGCCTCGTGCTCCATCTCCTGTAAGGAGACGGCTTTGGCCAGCAGGGCGGAGATGCCGAGTACGGTCTCGGTTTCCGTCCGGTCGAAGGAGCTGCCCGCCGCGCGGGAGAGATACAGCGCCCCCACCGGTTTTTCGCGCAGCATCAACGGCACCACCAGCAGCGCACCGACCTTGTAGGCCATCACGGAGTCGCGGTGGCCGAAGGAGGGATCGGTGCGCAGATCCGAGCTGAACACCGGTTGGCCGGTTTCCAGGGCTTCGTCCACTACCGCCCGGCTGACGGGAATCTCGCCCTTTTTGAGGGGGTCTTGATGGCGCACGCTCACCGCCCGGAGCTGGCCGACTTCGTCGCGACGGACCAGCACCGCGGTGGTGATCCCGAGCTTGGTGACCAGCAGGTCGAGCACCTGATCGAGGTAGGCCGACAGATCGATCGCCCGCGGCATCAGCTCGGCGGCGCGGTAGACGAGCAGCAGCGAGGCCAGGTCGGACGACTCCGCCTGGGACTCCCGCACTTGCTGTCCGGCCAGGGCGCGGGCCAGGCTCTCGACGCGGTCCACCATGCGTTCGCCCGGGCTGCCTCCCAGGGGGGACGAGAAATCGATCGACTGGGACGCGGGGGCGAGCCCGCCGCGCACGAAGCGGACGTTCAGCTGGGATTCCCGGACCTGATGGACGCCGGAGATCTCCTCCGAAAAGCCCGAGGGATCGGTTTCCCGCGTGGTTTCCCTGCCGGGCAGCAGGCCGATGACCACCTCCTCGGCGGAGGTCACCACGCTGGTCGTCACCTCGTCGAACCTCCCACCGCCCGGCGGCTCGGTGAGAAAGTCCTGCCGCTTGGAGCGTCCCCGCCCCGGCCCGGAGCTGAGCGGCTCCGCCAGGGGGACGAGCACCAGTCGGAAGACCCCGATGTCGATGTGGTCCCCCACGGCCAGCTGAGCGGTGCGAATCTGGCGCCCGTTCACCTTGGTTCCGTAGGTGGAGTCCAGGTCCTCGATCCGCAGGGTGTCCTCCGCCACGGTCAGTTCGGCGTGATTTCGAGAGACGCCGCGTCCCACGATGATCAGATCGTTCGCCTTGCCCCGTCCGAGGCGCACCATGCCGGATGCAAGGGGCCACTGCTTCGCCTGGCCCTCGGGATCAATGATGAGCAGACTCAGCTTCAACGGGGTACTCCGGTCCAACCGATGAGATGAATCTTACAGTATTTTTTCCTGGCATTCCAGTGAGTTCAAGTGTCGCGAGCAATCTCTCGGCACTGGAGGGTGCGGCGCACCTCCGCCAGGAAGGCCTCCACCGCGGCTCGGGTCTGTTCATCGTCCCATCTCAGCAGGTGACCCATGCGCGTGGCGACCTCGCCGGCCACGTCCAAGCACCCTTCCGGATCGCGAAGGGACAGCTGGGTGCGGCGGGCGAAGAAGTCCTCCAGGGTGCAGCTCTGCTCCTGTTGGACGCTGAAGTCCACCTCGGCCCAGACGTAGGGCAGCGGCGGGCAGAGCGGGAGGAGGTCGTCGGCGTCCTGGGCGCACTCCACCACCGCCTGAGCGCGCGCGCCGTAGGTGTGCGCGAGGTGCGTCGCCACGGCGGGCGTGAGCTGCTCCCGGGCGGTGAGCCGCGACGCGATCGCATCCAGATCGTTTCGGCCCCGGAGCCCCACGGCGCCGGGGAGCGGTCGGTTGCGGGTCTGGCAGCGCTGCACCTTGGCCGGGAGCTCGCCGCTGCGCCGAAGCGTCGTCACGGCGCGGTCGACGAGCCTTTGCGCCATCAGCCGGTAGGTGGTCAGTTTGCCTCCGGCCATGGTGATCAGGCCGGGAGGGGCCTCCTGCACCACCTCCTCGCGGCTGACTTTGCTGGCCGACATCGCGGACGCGGGTGCCACGAGCGGCCGCAGCCCGCACCACGTGCCCACGATGTCCTTGGGCGTGATCTCCGCCTCTGGGAAGTAGTGGTTGATCGCCTCGAGGATGTTGTCGCGATCGTCCTGTCCGCAGTAGATTTCGTCCGGGTCGGCAGCGGTGTCGAAATCGGTCGTGCCCACGTAGACGTGCGTTCCCCAGGGAATGACGAACAGGGGGCGGCTGTCTTGGGGGTGGATCATCCCCACTGCGTACTGCACCGGGAGCCGCTCGGCGCGCAGCACCAGGTGCGCGCCTTTGGTGGGCCGGAGCAGAGGCTCGTGATCGCCGGTCAGCGCGAGCAGACGGTCGGTCCACGGCCCCGTCGTGTTCAGGGTGACCCGGGCGTGAACCGAAACGCAGCGCCCGGTGAGCTCGTCGGTCACCTCGGCGCCTGTCACCCGCCCATCGTCGCCCCGCAGCAGCCCGGTCACGCGCGCGTAGTTGAGCGTCACCGCGCCCAGGGCCTCGGCGTCCAGCGCGTTCTCCAGGGTGAGCCGGGCGTCGTCCGTGGCGGTGTCGCAGAACGTGAGCGCGCCCTTGAGCCCCTCCTTGCGCAGGTTCGGCTGGAGGCTCAGCGTGCGCTTTCCGCGGTACATCCGGTGCCGCTTGGGCACCCGAAACAGCGCCAGGGTATCGTAGAGCCAGAGCCCCAGGTTCATGAACCACAGGCCGTGCTTGTGGTCGGCGTACACGGGCAACAGAAACTCCAGCGGCTTGACCAGGTGGGGCGCGACCTTCATCTGCACGGCCCGCTCCGCGGTGGACTCCCGCACCAGGCCCAGCTGAAAGGTGGCCAGATAGCGCAACCCTCCGTGCACCAGCTTGGCGGAGCGAGAGGACGTCCCCGAGGCCCAGTCCCGTTTCTCCACGAGCGCCACCCGGAGCCCCCGGAGCGCCGCGTCCCGCGCGGCGGCGGTGCCGTTGATTCCGCCGCCGAGGATCAGCACATCGAAGATCCCCTCGGCCAGCTGCTCGAATCGGTCTGCTCTCGCTGCCATGGTGTCTCGCCCGCGTTCGCCGCGACGACCATTAATAGCGTATTGCGTCTGGGATGTCAGGCCATGGAAGAAAGCGTTACCGCAGGCCATATTTCTTGATCTTGTCGATCAGCGCCGGGCGGCTGACGCCGAGTCGGCGGGCGGCCTCGGACTGATTGGACTGACACCGGTCGAGCTCGGCGGCGATCAGGCCGCGTTCGAAGGCGGCCATGCGGTCCCGCAGACCCAGGCTGCGACCCAGGCTGTGATCACCGGCCGCGTCCACGGCCGCGCCGACCGCCTGCGCGAAGGGATCCTCGTCGATGACCGGGCCGTCCGCCAGGGCCACCAGCCGCTCCACCACGTTGGCCAGCTCCCGGACGTTGCCGGGCCACGCGGCCTGCTGCAGGCGGGCGAGCACCCGATCAGCGAGGCGAATCGCCCCGAGGCCGTACCGGTCGGCGAAGCGCGCGGCGAAGTGTTCGGCCAGGGGCACGATGTCCTCGGGTCGCTCGCGCAGGGGGGGCACGTGGATCGCCACCACGTTCAGTCGATAGAAGAGATCCTCGCGAAAGGTACCGCTCTTCACGGCGTCTGCGAGGTTGCGGTTGGTGGCGGCGAGGATCCGCACGTCCACCGGGATCGTGGCGTCCTCGCCCACCGGACGCACCTCGCGCTCCTGGAGCACCCGGAGCAGCTTGCCCTGGGTGAGCAGGTCCAGCTCGCCGATCTCGTCCAGGAGCAGGGTCCCGCCGTCGGCCTCACGGAACAGGCCGGCGCGGTTCCGCTCCGCGCCGGTGAAGGCGCCGCGGCGGTGGCCAAAGAGCTCCGCCTCGGCCAGCTCCCGCGGCAGGGCGGCGCAGTTGAACCGCACGTAGGGCTTGTCTGCCCGGGCCGAGGCGCGGAAGATGGCTCGCGCCACCAGCTCCTTGCCCGTGCCGCTCTCGCCCGTGATGAGCGCTGTCACGTCCCGGGGCGCGGCCCGCTCCACCAGCTCGGCCACCTGCCGCATGGGTGGGGAGGTGAACACCATGGTTTCCCGCAGGGCCAGGGCGGCCCGGAGCGCGCGGTTCTCCTGGTTCAGCCGCACGGTCTCCAGGCTGCGGCGCACCACGCGCATGATCTCGTCGCCGTCAAAGGGCTTGGCAAAGTAGTCCAGCGCGCCGCGCTTCATGGCCTCCACAGCCATGCGCTCCGAGCCGTGCGCGGTGATCATGATGGCCCGCGGCGCCCCCGGACGCTCCGCGAGCTCGGCCAGGAGCTGCATGCCGTCCATGCGGGGCATGCGGAGATCGGTCAGCACGAGGTCCACGCCGCCGCGGTCGATCCGCTGCAGCGCCGCCGCGCCGTCTTCGGCCTCCTCCACCTCGAGCTCGTCCTCCTCTTCCAGGATGGCGCGCAGGGTGTAGCGGAGCGCAGCCTCGTCGTCGACGACCAGCACGCAGGGTTTCATGAAGCGTCTCCATTCGGCGGTAGATCCTCGTCGGGATCGCTGGTTTCCTGTGGGCGCCTGGGCAGCGTCAGGACCGCGCGGCAGCCCTGCTCGCGCTCCTCGAGGGTGAGGGTGCCGCCGTGCTGCTCCGCGATGGCGCGGGCAATGGTGAGTCCGAGGCCCGTGCCGTCATCCTTCGTGGTGGCGCCCGGGGAGAACAGGCCCCCGCGGATCTCCGGCGCCAGGCCCGGGCCGGAGTCGTCGATGATGAACTTGGCCGCGCCCCCGGGGCCGTGGGCGGTGCCGATGTCAACCCGCCCGCCCGCGGGCGTGGCCTCCATCGCGTTCTGCAGCAGGTTGATCAGGACCTGCTTCACCTTGCGCGGATCGCAGTGGATGGGCATGGCGTCTCCGGGATCGATCTCGAGCCGGATTCGCTGCTGGTGCGCCAGCCCCTCGTGCATCAGCGCCACGTCGGCCAGCAGCTCGGCCGGGTGCACCTCCCGCACGGCCAGGCTGGTGATGGGGCGGGAGAACGTCAGGAACTCGTCCAGGTTGGCGCCCATGCGCTTGACCTCGTCGATGAGCACCGACATCTGCTCGGCCTCCTTGCTGCCCTCGGGGAGCTTCCTGGCGATGAGCGCGGAGAGCCCCTGGATCGATGCCAGCGGGTTCTTGAGCTCGTGGGCGAGCTCCCCCGAGAGGCTCAGCAGCTCCCGGTTCCGCTCTCGCATGGTCGTCACGAGCTCCTGCCGGGCGTGGATCGCCCGGTGCACGGCCCGGGACAGCGCCTGACGCAGGCCGAGCCCCACCGTGCCTCCCAGCAGCATCGACACCGAGAAGATCGTCGCCCGGGTGATGGCGTACACGCCGTTGTTACCGAAGGCGATTCCCGGGCCCCAGTAGTCCGGGGTCAGCCGGGGCAGCAGCGCCGTCACACTCGTGAGCGTGAAGAACCAGATCAGGGACAGTGGAATGACGGCGTAGCCGAAGAAGGGCCGGGGGCGACCCAGCACCACCGCGGGCACGATGCCCATCACCACGTAGATGACCAGGATGGGGCTCTCCGCGCCGCCGGTAATGGCAATGACCACGGTCTGGAAGACGAGCACCACGGTGAGTACGTACATCACCTGCGCGGGCTTGAGCTCGCGGTGGCGCAACCAGATGAAGTCCCGCACCAGGATGATCGCCACCAGGGCCGAGGTGCCCGCAAAGAGCCAGACCCGCCACGGGTCCGGCTGCAGCAGCACGAACCCGAAGGTCAGCAGACACACCACAGGGAAGATGATCACCCGGGCCTGGGCAATGGATCTGGCCAAGCCTCCAACCTCCTGCCAGGTGAGGGCGTCGATCTCCGGCCCGGTGAGCCCAACGAAGTTGGTGTTGCCGGCTACTTGGTTAGGGGACATGCCACCCTCCGTTGTAAAGAAACCCGACAGGCCTGTCGATGATCTTTACAGGTGCTCCTGTGTCAAGACTGCTCCCCAGCGGGAGGGCGCGGTGGGTCGAAACGCACCAAATAGTGTTATTTCGAGTATTTGCGCTCATTACTCCGGTCTCCATGAGCCTTTGCCGGCAGTTTCTCAGTGCGATCATTGTGCCAACGGCGCTGAGCTTTTGGTGGCACATCCGTTGCAAAACGAGCCGCTGCGCCGTCTCGCGCGAGAGGAACCGACATGCTCCGAAGTATCACGCCACTCCTTGCCGGGCTGCTCTGTACCGCAGGAGCGGGCTCGGCTGCGGCAGAGACCCTGTCGCTCAGCCAGGAGCAGGCCGCCCGGCACGCCGTGGCGCGCCACCCGCTGGTGAAGGCGGCCGGCCACGCCACGGCCGGGGCCAAGGCCCGGGTCGAGATGGCCAAGACGGGCTGGCTCCCCCGGGCAAGGATCGAAGGGGGCTACATGCTCATGGGCCCGGTGCAGCGCCTGCACATGGAGTTGGATCCCGGCATCCCCGGCATCGATCCCATCGTCATCGACAACCAGCTCGGCTCGCTGCACAACGCCTCGGTGGGGCTGACCTTGGCCTGGCGCGCGGTGGACTTCGGCGCCCGGGACGTGCTCGCGTCGGCGGCCCAAGCCGCGGCCGCGGCGAGCAAGGCCGAGGGCCGGGAGCGGGCCGCCAAGATCGCCTACGCCGCCCGCGCCGCCTATCTGGCCACCCTCTTTTTCGAGGAGCTGGCCAAGGTGACCCAGCGTTCCCTGAACGTCGCGCTGGCCGAGCAGCGGGAGCAGCGCCTTCGGAAGAAGGCGGGCGTGGGCGACGACCTCTCCCTCGCGCGCGCCGACATCCGGATCGCGGAGCTGCAATCCCGGGTGACCCGGGCGCGCCTGGAGCGGGCCCGGGCGCTGGTGAACCTCAGGCTGCTCCTGGGCCTGAAGTCGTCCACCACGCTGCGGCTGACCGACAGCCTCAAGGCCCTGGGCAGCGCCCCCCTGCCCGCGGCCCAACCGAAGCGTCACCCCACGCGGATGAAGCTCGCCGCCCTGCAGCGCGCCACGCGGCTGGAGGTGAAGCGACTCGGCCGCACCTGGTGGCCCACCATCGATGTGATCGGGCAGCTCAAGTACCAGTACCCGAAGAACTACTTCGAGAACGACCGGGCGGGCCTGTTCTACTCGGTGGGCGTGATGGTGACCTGGAACGTGTTCGACGGCGATCTGATCCGGCGCCAGCGCATGGAGGCCCGGGCCAAGGTCAGCGAGGTGAGGTCGCTGACCCGCGCCGCGGACGAGGAGATCTCCCGCACCCTCGTCGACGCCGGGGCCCATGTGCGCATCGCCGCCAGCTCCGTGCGCTCTGCCAAGCAGACTCTCGAGGCGGCCGACGTGTACCTGCGCGCCGCCCGGGTGTCGGTCAAGGCCGGGACGGGGACAGCCCTCGAGCTGCGCAAGGCCGAGGAGGCGGTGGATCAGGCCCGCCTCGGGGAGATCAAGGCCTACTTCGACGGCGCGCTGGCCCGGGCCGCCCGCCTCCTCGCCCTGGGGAAGGAGTCGAACCGATGAAACGAGCCATTCCGATCTTTGTCGTGCTGGTGACCGCGCTCTCCATCCTGCTCTACCTGAAGCTGCGGAAGCAGCGGCTCGCGGCCGAGCGGCCCTCCGGCGGCAGCGCCACGGTGGAAGGCACCGAGGTGGATGTCGTCGCGCGGCTGCCCACGCGGATCCTGAAGATCCACGTCAACGCCGGGCAGGCCGTGAAGAAGGGCCAGGTGCTGGTGGAGCTCGACTGCGAGGATCAGCAGGCCCTGCTCGCCCAGGCCGAGGCCGCAGTGCGCGGCGCCGAGATCGCCCTGGAGGCCTCCAAGACCCAGCAGTTGCTCTCCAAGCAGGGGGTGAAGGCGGCCAAGAGCCAGCTCTGGATGGCCTACGCGGCGAGCCGTGCCGCCCAGGCGCAGAAGCGCGCGGTGACGGTGCAGCGCGGCGCGGTGTACCGGGCGTCCAAGCGGCTCGAGAAGATCCACAAGGCGGGCGCCGTGTCGGACCAGACCCTCGACCAGACCGAGGCCAAGGTGGCCGGCCTGGACCAGCAGCTCAAGGCCCTGAGCCAGAACATCGTGGCCTCCCAGGCGCAAACCTTTGCCGCCACCAGCGGCGAACGCGCAGCCCTGATCAGGACCCAGCTCGCCCTGATCGGCATCAGCGGAGCCATCCAGCAGGTGAAGGCGGCCGAGGCCGTCCGGAACCGGGCCCGGGTGGCGGTGCGGGAGTGCGCCCTCCGCGCGCCGCGCGCCGGGTACGTGCTGACCAGAAACTTCGAGCCGGGGGAGGTGGTGCTGCCCGGGAGCCGGGTGCTCACCCTGGTGGACATCCGGGAGGTGAAGGCGACCTTCTACCTGCCCAACGCCGAGCTGAGCGCGGCCAAGCCCGGTCGAGAGGTGAAGGTCAAGGCCGACGCGTACAAGGGTCAGATCTTCACGGGCCGGATCCTCCGGGTGGGCGTTCAGGCGGAGTTCACCCCGCGCAACGTGCAGACCCGGGAGGATCGCGACCGCCTGGTGTACGCCGTGGAGGTGGCGGTGCCCAACCCCAAGGGGCTGCTCCGTCCCGGCATGCCGGTGGAGATCACCATCCCCGGCACGGGCAAGGGCTCGCGATGAGCGCGCAGCCGGCCCCCCAGGCACCACCGCCCGAGCCGGTCCTCGAGGGCCGGGGACTGGTCCGGAAGTTCGGTGACAACGTGGCGGTGAACGGGCTGTCCCTGGCGGTCCATCCGGGGGAGCTCTACGGCTTGGTGGGCCCGGACGGTGCGGGCAAGACCACCACGATCCGGATGCTCACCGGGCTGATGGTCGTGGACGGCGGTGAGGCGCGGGTGCTCGGGCAGTCCACAGACTCTGGCAACCTCGTGCGCGAGGCCATCGGGTACATGCCGCAGCAGTACAGCCTGTACGGCGATCTCTCCATCAATGAGAACCTGCGGTTCTTTGCCCGGCTGTTCGGCCTCGCCCGCCGCGACTACGACGAGCGGCGCGAGCGTCTCCTGCGCATCACCCGGCTGGAGCGGTTCGGGGATCGGCGGGCCGACGCCCTGTCGGGCGGCATGTACAAGAAGCTGGCCCTGGCCTGCGCCCTGCTGCACCGGCCTCAGGTGCTCGTGCTCGACGAGCCCACCAACGGCGTGGACCCGGTCAGCCGGCGGGAGCTGTGGGACCTGCTCTACGAGTTCGTGGCCGACGGCATGGCCGTGCTCCTGGCCACGCCCTACATGGACGAGGCGGAGCGCTGTCACCGCGTGGGTCTCATCCACCAGGGCGCGTTGCTCACCGAGGGGGAGCCCGCCGAGCTCACCGCGCGCTTCCCGCACCAGGCCTTCCTCGTCGGCGGCCTGGACCGACAAGCCCTGGAGGAGGCGGTCGAGGCGCGGCCGGAGGTGCTCGCCCTGACCCCCCACGGCGCGTCGCTGCGGCTGGTGGTGCGCCAGGGGGACGAAACCAGGTTTCACGACTGGCTCGCCACCGAGGCGTTGGCCGAGAGCGTGACCCCGGTGAAGCCGGACTTCGAGGACGTCTTTCTGGGCCTGTTGGCCACCAGCACCGGCAGCGGCACCGGTGAGCCGGAGGAAACCGCGTGACCGTCGAACCCATCATCGACGTGCAGAGGCTCACGAAGCGCTTCGGCAAGTTCACCGCGGTGGACCGCGTGTCCTTCCAGGTGCAGCCCGGCGAGATCTTCGGCTACCTCGGCGCCAACGGCGCGGGCAAGTCCACCACCATCCGGATGCTGTGCGGCCTGCTCCGGCCCACCGAGGGCGCCGCTCAGGTGGCGGGCGTGGACGTGCGCAAGAAACCCCAGCTCGTCAAGCGGGTCATCGGGTACATGTCGCAGAAGTTCTCGCTGTACCTCGACCTCACCGTGGAGGAGAACCTCCGGTTCTTTGCCGGGGTGTATCGGTTGCGGGGAAGACATCGCCAGCAGCGCATCGATGCGGCCCTGGACCTGGCCGGGCTCGTGGCCCGGCGAGGCGAGCTCACCCGCACCCTCCCCGGCGGGATCCGCCAGCGCCTGGCTCTCGCGTCTGCGCTGCTGCACGAACCGCAGGTCCTGTACTTGGACGAGCCCACGGCCGGAGTGGACCCGGTGTCCCGGCGGGAGTTCTGGAAGATCATCCGGCGCCTCGCCGCGAGCGGCACCACCCTGTTCGTGACCACGCACCACCTGGACGAAGCCGAGTACTGCGGACGGGTGGGGCTCATGGTGGACGGCGAGCTGGTGGCCCTGGACACGCCCGAAGGTCTCAAGGCCGAGCACGTGCCCGGCACGATCCACGCGGTGCAAGGAGACGTGTCCGCCCGGCAGCTCACCAGGCTGCTCGGTGACCGCGCCGACGTGCTGGCCATCAAGCCCTTCGGCCGCACGATCCACGTTCGCGTCTCCGGCGAGCTGGGCCGGGTGGGGCGCTTCGAGGCGCTGCTCCGGTCCCAGGGCCTGGCCGGGTTTTCGGTGGGGCCGGCCGAGGCCACCCTCGAGGACGTGTTCCTACAGCTCGTGGAAGGCGGCGGCGCCGCCCCTGCCGCCGCCAAAACCGGGGAGGCCGCGTGATGCTCCGGCGCTTCCTGATCCGGACCCTGGCCATCGCGCACAAGGAGGTCGTGCACATCCAGCGGGATCCGCAGATCCTGGTGTTCGCCCTGGGCATGCCGGTGGTGCTGATCTTCTTGTTCGGTTACGCCGTCAGCTTCGACATCGAGCGCGTCCCCCTGGTGCTGGTGGATCAGGATCGAACGGCTCAGTCCCGCGCCCTGGTGGACAAGTTCACCGCGTCCAACACCTTCCGGGTGGTGGCCTATCGGAAGAACGCCGAGGACGTGGAAACCCTGTTCCGTTCGGGGGTGGCCAAGGCGGCCCTCGTGATCCCGCCCGGCTTCGGGCGCCAGCTCCGCCGGGGCGAGGAGGCCAAAGCCCAGCTCCTGCTCGACGGCGCGGACAACACCAGCGCTTCCATCGCCCTCGGCTACGCCAACGCCGTCTCCCTGTCCGCCTCGCGCGAGCACCTCGAAAAGATCGTGGGCAAGATCGAGCTCCCCCTCGAAGCCCGGGTCCGGGTGTTTTTCAACCCGCAGCTCAAGTCCAGCGTGTTCCTGGTGCCGGGCCTCATGGTCGTGATCCTCGTGATGATCGCCGTGATGCTCACCTCCCTCACCGTGGCCCGGGAATACGAGCGGGGCTCCATGGAGCAGCTCTTCGCCACCCCGGTGGGGCGCGTCGAGGTCATCCTCGGCAAGCTCACGCCCTACTTCTTCATCGGCCTGGTGCAGGTCCTGCTGGTGCTCGCCCTCGGCGTCACCTTTTTCGACGTGCCGGTGCGGGGCAGCCTCTTGCTGCTGTTCGTGGTCTCCTCGGTGTTTCTGCTGGCCATGCTGATGCAGGGCCTGCTCATCAGCGTGGTGACCCGCAACCAGATGGTCGCCTCCATGGCGGCCATGATCACTACCTTCATGCCGGCGCTGCTCCTGTCCGGCTTCGTGTTCCCGGTGGAGAACATGCCCTGGGTGCTCCGCGGCGTGGCCGCCGTGCTCCCGGCCCAGTACTACGTGCGGGCGCTCCGGGCGATCCTGCTCCGAGGCAACGGCCTGGAGGTGATCTGGCTCGACGTGTTGGCCCTAGCCGGCTTCTTCCTGTTGCTCCTGGTGGTGGCCACCAAGAAGTTCCGCAGGACCGTGGCGTAACCACTCGGTCTGAGGTGTGACGATGTTGACTTCCCTGCTCGCCATGATCGCCAAGGAGTTCCGGCAGACCTTCCGGGACAAGCGCATGGTGGCCCTGCTGCTGATGGCGCCCATGATCCAGCTCGTGCTGCTGGGCTACGCGGTGAACCTCGAGGTGGAGCACGTGCCCACCGTGGTGGCCGACGAGGACCGCACGCCGGAGAGTCGTCGGTTCGCGCAGGCCCTCACCGCCGGAGACGCCTTTGATCGCGTGGCCACGGTGACCAGCAGCGCCGAGGCCGAGCGCATGATCGCCCGCGGCAAAGTGCCCATCGCAATCATCATCCCCCGCGGCTTCGGCCGCCGCCAGGTGCAGGGGAAACCCACCGCGATCCAGACCCTGGTGGACGGCAGCGACTCCAACCGCGCCATCGTGGCCCAGAACGCGGTGCTCACCTTCGTCATGCAGCGGGCGTCCGAAAAAGCCGAGCAACGCTTCGCCGAGCTCGCCGCCGCCCGGGGCCAGGTCCCCGCCGTCCCCCGGGTTCGCGTCGAGCCCCGCATCCTGTACAATCCAACCCTCGACAGCCAGATCTACTTCGTGCCCGGCGTGGCCGCCACCCTCCTGCTGGTCGTCACCCTGATCACCACCGCCATGGGCCTCGCGCGCGAAAAAGAGATGGGCACCCTCGAGCAGGTCATGGTCACTCCCGTCCGCCCCGAAATCCTCATCCTCGGCAAAACCCTCCCGTACGGCCTCATCGGCCTGCTCGACCTCGGCCTCGTCGTCGGCCTCGGAGCCTGGATCTTCGATGTGCCGATCCAGGGACGGCTGTGGCTCCTCTTCCTCGCCGGAGCCCTGTTCATGCTCACCACCCTCGGCGTCGGTCTCCTGCTCAGCGCCGTCGCCCGCAACCAGCAGCAGGCCCTCATGGGCGCGGTCTTCTTCATCATGCCCGCGATCCTGCTCTCCGGCTTCATGACCCCGGTCGAAAACATGCCCCCGTGGCTCCAGCCCCTCTCCGGCTTCACCCCGGTCCGCCACTTCGTGGAGATCATGCGCGGCGTCCTCCTCAAAGGCGCCGGTTTCTGGGAAATCTCCGCCCAGCTCGCCGCTCTCGCCGGCATGGGCCTCGCCGTCTACGCCAGCGCCGCCTTCGTGCTCCGCCGGAGCCTCAGCTAATCGATCACCGCGCGTCGCCCCTCGAGCAGGCGCCGACGGCGGTGGATTTTGGTCGCAAGCGCCATTGCGTCGCTCGTGCCCCTTCCTACTTCGAAATGCCCAGCGCCTTGGCCACGCCTGCGCCGTAGGCCGGATCGGCCTTCGCGCAGTTCGCGATGTGGCGCTTCTTGATCTCCGCGGGCGCGTCGCCCATGGCCCGGGCGGTGTTCTCGAACAGCACCTGCTGTTGTTCGGCGCTCATCATCCGGAACAGTGCCCCAGGCTGTGAGTAGTAGTCGTCATCGTCCTCGCGGTGGCTCCAGTGGTCGGCGGCGCCATCGAGCCCGAGCGGGGGCTCCCGGACATCCGGCTGCTCCTGCCACTCGTCGTAGCTGTTGGGCTCGTATCCCAGAGTGCCGCCGTAGTTGTCGTCCACCCGCATGGCGCCGTCCCGGTGGTAGCCGTGCACCGGACAGCGGGCGCGGTTGACCGGGATCAGGTGGTGGTTGACCCCCAGGCGGTAGCGCTGGGCGTCGCCGTAGGAGAAAAGCCGCCCCTGGAGCATCTTGTCGGGAGAGAAGCCGATTCCTGGCACAACGTTGGCCGGGTTGAAAGCCGCCTGCTCCACCTCGGCGAAGTAGTTCTCCGGGTTCCTGTTCAGCTCGAGCACGCCCAGGTCCTGCAGCGGATAGTCCGTGTGTGGCCAGACCTTGGTGAGGTCGAAGGGGTTGAAGGGGAGCTTCTTCGCCGCGGCCTCGGTCATGAGTTGGAGCTTGACGTTCCACCGCGGGAAGTCGCGGCGCTCGATGGCCTCGAAGAGGTCCCGCTGGTGGCTCTCCCGATCTTTGCCGACGATCGACTCGGCCTCGGCATCGGTGAGGCACTCGATGCCTTGAGCGGTCTTGAGGTGGAACTTGACCCACACCCGCTCGCCCTTGGCGTTGATCAGGCTGTAGGTGTGGCTGCCGTAGCCGTTCATGTGGCGATAGGACTTCGGGATGCCCCGGTCGCTCATGGTGATGGTGACCTGGTGCAGGGCCTCGGGAAGCGAGGTCCAGAAGTCCCAGTTGTTCCTGGCGCTGCGCAGGTTGGTTTTGGGATCCCGCTTCACGGCGTGGTTCAGGTCCGGGAACTTGAGCGGGTCGCGCAAGAAGAACACCGGCGTGTTGTTGCCCACCAGGTCCCAGTTGCCCTCCTCGGTGTAGAACTTCATGGCGAAGCCGCGGATGTCGCGCTCGGCGTCTGCCGCCCCGCGCTCGCCGGCCACCGTGGAGAATCGGACGAACAGCTCCGTCTTTTTGCCGATCTCGGAGAAGACCTTGGCCTTGGTGTACCGGGTGATGTCGTGGGTGACGGTGAGGGTGCCGTAGGCGCCGGAGCCCTTGGCGTGCATGCGGCGCTCAGGAATCACCTCCCGGTCGAAGTGCGCCAGCTTCTCCAGGAACCATACGTCCTGCAGCAGCATCGGGCCCCGCGGCCCGGCAGTCACGACGTTTTGGTTGTCTGCGACGGGCGCGCCGACGTTGTTGGTCAGTTTCTTTTTCATCACTCCGCCTCCTTTCACAAAGTCGAGTTGATCGGTGTTGATTGGGTGTGGTTCCTAAATAGGAACGTATTCCTGTTTTGCATTGTGTTCTATTCCTAGTTCGGAAGTAATTACTTCCTGGATCGAGCCAGGCCGCGATCGCTTCGCGGGCCAGCTCCGTGGCGGGCCGACGGTGCTGCTTGGGCGGGGCGCGCAGTTGGGTACTGGGGCCGGCCGGCAGCGGGGCGTGGAAGCGACTCTCTACCCCACGTTACTTCACGTCGGCGCAGAGCTGCTTCATTTGGACGTAGAGCCTGGTCATGTCGTCCTTGAGGCGTTGGGGGAGCTTGTCGAGGCGTTCCTCGGGGAGGAAGACGATCTCGGCGCGGGCGGTGGCCAGGATGCGGTCGTCGGCGTTGACGAGGGCGCCGCAGGCGATGCAGCCGCGGTCGTAGGGCTCGGGGGAGATCTCGCCGCGGGCGGTGAGGGGCTCGCCGATGGGGACGGGGTGGAGGAAGACGATCTCCATGCGGCCGGTGACGAAGAAGACGCGTTTGAAGGCGATGACGGTCCAGGCCATGATCTCGTCGAGCACGGTGGAGATGATGCCGCCGTGGGCCATGTTCTGCCAGCCCTCGTGGTCGTGGGACAGGGTGACGTCGGAGCGTACGGTGCGGCCTTGGCGGTAGAAGTTGAGCTTCAGGCCGTGGGGATTCGCCGTGCCGCAGCCGAAGCAGTGGTGGCCTTGGAGCTGGGGCAGGGGGATCTTTTCGTCGGTCATGATCGTGATCGCTTTGCGTCGTTGTGATCGGTCAGGGCGCGCGTCCAGATTTGCTCGACGCGCCTGTACACGGCGGTCCAGGTGAAGGGCTCGAGGGCTGTGGACGTCGGGGTCACCGGGCCTTGTGTGAGGGCCGTGTCCAGGGCGGCGGTGAGCTGGTACACGAAGGCGGGCAGGGCATCGGGCTCGGGCGTGTCGACGCCGCGCAGCCGCGGTGGGGGAATGAGGTGCAGGGCGGCGCCGAGGTGGGGCGCGAGCTGGTCCTCGACTCCGGGGAGGGCGGTGGAGACGAGTCGGCAGCCGCAGGCGTAGGCCTCGGCGAGCACGAGGGGCACGCCTTCGTAGAAGGAGGGCAGCACGCAGACCGTGGCGGTGCGGAGCAGTTCGGCCAGCTCGGGCTGGGGGAGCTGGCCGTGGAGCACGACCAGTGGGGCCATTGTCTCCATGCGTTGGCGGAGCCCCGCGGCCTCTTCACCGGCGCCGCTTCCGGCCACGTGCAGGGTGAGGCCGGGTCGGGTTTCGCTGAGACGTTCTACCGCGTCGAGCAGCCACGGCAGGCCCTTGGCTGCGCTGTACTTGCCGATGTAGACGAGGCGTCCGGGCTCGGCGGCGTTGCGGTGGTGGCGGTTGCGCGCGTGGAAGAGCTCTTCGCGAAAGCCGGCGCCTACGACGTGTACGCGCGCGCGGGGGACGTTCAGGGTTTCGGCGAGCTGGGCGGCGTGCTCGCTGTGGAGCACGGCGAAATGATCGATTCGGGCGCAGCCCGTGCGGACCTCGTCGGCCAGGTGCGGGCAGAGTGCGAGCTGGCGGAAGCCGGTGGCGTGGCACTGGGTGACGATGGGGGTGTGGGGCGCGAGGTCCCGGAGCAGGGCGGAGAGGAGCCAGATGTGGTGGGAGTGGATGATGTCTGGTTGGGTGTCGTCGAGGGCGCGTTGTACGTGGTTTCGCCAGGCGGCGCGGTAGGCGGCGAGCTGGGCGGTGGTCATGGCGGAGAAGACCGTGGACTCGTAGGGCATCAC
>JBDRSE010000066.1:0-11101 GCA_043825095.1 bacterium | reverse complement strand
CTCGAGACCGCATGCCGGAGGGCCTGGCGCCCATGTCAACCTGTCACGAGAAACGCTCAAAACCCCTCACGCCGTTGACAAAAATGTCGCACCCCGTCGTTCTGGGATTCGAAAAGTCGCGTGCCCCTCGGCGGAGAGCCTCAGCTTTCTGAGACGAATCCCTGACAGTCTATTTTGTGGTACCCATGTGGCACGACCTGCCTGGCTCGGCAGAGGGATCACATGACCGACGCTGGAAAGAGCTTCGTCGCCGACCTGCACATCCACTCGTACCTGTCACGCGCGACCAGCAAGCAATGTGATTTGCCGCACTTGGCGCTCTGGGCCCAGCGGAAGGGCATCCGGCTGCTGGCCACGGGCGATTTCACGCACCCCGAGTGGTTCGCCCGGATCGAGGAGGAGCTGGTCCCGGGTGACAACGGCTTTTTTCGCCTCCGGCCCGACCTGACCCGGGAGGTGGCCGCTCAGGTTCCCGCCGCCTGCCGGTCGACCGTCGACTTCGTGCTGCAGGTGGAGATCAGCTCGATCTACAAGCGGGCCGGCGCCGTCCGCAAGGTTCACAACCTCGTGTACATGCCGGATCTCGAGGCGGCGCGGAAGTTGGGCGAGGCGCTCGGGCGCATCGGGAACATCGGCTCGGACGGCCGACCCATCCTGGGCCTGGACAGCCGGGATCTGCTCGAGATCGTGTTGGGCTGCTCGGACCGTGCGGCCCTGATCCCCGCGCACGTCTGGACCCCGTGGTTCAGTGTTTTCGGCTCGAAGAGCGGATTCGACTCCCTCGAGGAGTGCTACGGCGATCTGACGGATCACATCTTCGCGGTCGAAACCGGACTCTCGTCGGACCCGCCCATGAACTGGCGCCTGAGCCTGCTGGACGGCCTCACGCTGGTGTCCAATTCGGACGCCCACTCCCCGGCCAAGCTGGGGCGCGAGGCGAATCTGTTTCACACGGCGGTCGCCTACGACGACGTGTTCGACGCGCTGCGCAGCGGTGATCCGAAGCGCTGTGGCGGCACGCTGGAGTTCTATCCCGAAGAGGGCAAGTACCACCTGGACGGCTGCCGGCGCTGCGGCGTGCGGCTGTTGCCTGACGAAACCCGGGGGATCGGAGGGCGTTGTCCGGAGTGCGGCAAGAAGATCACCGTGGGCGTCCTGAGCCGGGTGGACGAGCTGGCAGACCGGGCGCCGGGGGCGCGTCCGGACTCGGCGCTGGAGTTCTCGTCCCTGGTACCGCTCCAGGAGGTGCTCGGCGAGTGCTTCCGGCAGGGTCCCGCCACCAAGCGCGTGCAGCGGGAGTACGATCGGCTCCTGGGCGAGCTCGGCCCCGAGCTGACCATCCTGCGCGCGCTGCCCGTCGAGGCGCTGCGCTGCGCCTCGACGCCGCTGCTCGGCGAGGCGATCCGCCGCGTGCGCGCCGGAGAGCTGCACATCCAGGCGGGGTACGACGGAGAGTTCGGGCAGGTCGGCATCTTCGGGTCCGACGAGCGCGATCGGCTCCTCGGACAGGCGGACCTGTTCCCGGTGCCCGCGCTGCCGCCTCCGGTGGCGCGCCGGGCTGACCCCGGAGCGGTGGTGCCCGAGCCTGGCGGGGCTGCGCCGCCCGTGAGATAGCTGGGTCTGGATTGAGGTCGGCCGATCAGGGACAGCCGTTGGAGGCCTGGATCGTATAGGACTCACAGGCCGGTCCCCCGACCTTGTACACCTTGACCCGTAGGTACTGGGCGTGGCTGCAGGACTGGTTGCCCGGGCATCGACCTGCGGAGTTGATGTCCCACTGGTACAGCGTCCGTCCCAGGTAGGAGCCCTGGTCGCAATCCGCGGTGGTGCTGCAGTCGGCCTTGAAGATGTCCATGAGGAAGTTGCCTCCCCCGACGGGGGCGGTGAACTCGAGCTTGGCGTTGAAGGTCAGGGAGTTGTTCGAGCCGGAGCTGAAGGTGACGTTGTACCAGTCCACGTCGTTGTCGTGCGTGGTAATGGTGCCGGAGAAAGACTGGGTCTGACAGGAGGTGTCCGACACAGCGGTCACGGGGATCGCACTCCCGCAGGAGTTGCCGCCCTCGTCCAGTCCCTCGGTGGTCTGGCCGTTGCAGTTGTTGTCCAGATCGTCGCAGACCTCGGTCTGCCCGACGACCTGTCCCTGGCAGATGCCCCAGCTCCCGGCGGTGCAGGTGTGGGTGCCGGGCTGGCAGATGCCCTCGCAGTTCTGGCCGTTCGCGTCGCACCCGTTGTCCCCGCCGGTGTAGCACGGCTCGGTCATGCCGTCGGTGGTGCCGTCACAGTCGTTGTCCAGCCCGTCGCAGGCCTCCACCCCGCCGTTGGTGACGGTGCAGCCGTACTCGCACCCGTCGGTGGGATTGCCGTTCTGATCGTACAGGCCGGGCGGGCAGCCGTTGATCGTCGCCGTGATGGGGACGCCCGTGTCTCGGGGTGTCTCGTCGCCGGTTTCCGTGGTCGTGATCTTCAGGATGTCACCCGACAGGATCAGGAATCCGTCCGTGTTCGCCGTGAAGGTGATGCGCCCGTACAGCGCGTCCGGATCCGGGACCGCTCCGGTGGAGGCCACGAGGGGGTGCGGCAGGATCGCCGGGGTCTCCACCCAGTTGCCCGAGCCCGGCGGCGTCTCGACCATCGTGAACAGATCGATGGTGTAGAGCGGATCGTGTGAGCTGCTCCCGGTTTCCACCAGCGCCTCCTGTACGGTGATGGTCACGTTTCCGTCGCCGTCGTTCCGGGCGAAGAAGGTGCGCTGGGTCTGGGCGCCGTAGTCCACGAGGCCGAAGTCCACCACCAGCGGATCCTCACAGTTGCCCGGCGCGGGCTGTCCCGTCTCGATGCAGACCGTGAGGTCGGGAGTGCCGATCCACGAGGAGAACAGATCCACCGTGACCACGGGAGTGGCGGGATCGTTGCTCTCGATGACGAGGGTTCCCAGGTCGAGCTCGTCGTCAGTCGGAGTCAGGGTCACGTCCACGGTTGCGCTCTCCCCGGAGGCGAGGGTCGTGCTGCTCGGATCCACGTAGGTGAACTCGAGATTGGAATCGTTCTCCGTCAGCGAGATGGAAAGGAGGTTCAGGGTCCCCTGGCCCAGGTTGGTGATGGTCACCGTCTCGGTCTGCGGCGCGCCCTGCGCCGCGTCGGCAAAGGTCAACGCATAGGGGCTCACGCCGATGACGGGCCCGTTGGTCGTGCCGTCGCCGCCCACGCTGCCGTCGGGCCCCGGTCCGCCGCCGTCCCCGTTCTGCTGGCCGACACCGGTGGCGCAAGCCGCCAGGAGCGCCAAAGCGGCGATAAGGGCACAACAAGGCGCCCGGGGGCGCGGGGTGCTGGACATCTGGCCGGGCCTCCTGGGACTCCCATCCCGGACGTACGTCAACGCCTGCATTTTATCTTGTTTAGGGAGCGGGTGTCAAAGCAGGGGTTGGGGCGGCTACTTGTAACGGAGGCCCTGCACCGGCTGCTTCCGCATGGCGCTGATGGCGGGAAAGAGCGCGGCCAGAAGGCTGATCAGCAGCACGGCGCCAGCCACGATGACCACCTCGACGGGATCCACGGCGATGGGGAGGCTCTGGATGTAGTAGATCTCCGGGTCGAGCGCCAGGCCGTAGGCGCGCGCCAGCTGACTGAGTCCGATCCCCACGCCGATCCCGAACAGCAACCCAATCATCCCGATGTACAGCCCTTCGAACAGGAAGATCTGCAGGATATTGCGGGCCTTGGCGCCCATGGAGCGGAGCACCGCGATCTCTCCGGCCTTTTCGGTGACCACCATGATCAGGTTGGCCACTATGGAGAAGCTCGCCACCAACACGATGATCACCAGCACCACGAACATGATGATCTTCTCGAGCTCCAGCGCGGAGAAGATCGCCTTGTGGATCTGCTGCCACGGCTGCACGGTGTAGCCCGAGCCGGCGCCGAGGACCCGTCGGATCCTACCGGCCACCTTCACGGCGTCCCCCGGGGAGCGGGTGCGAATCTCCATGCCGGAGATCATCCCGGCCTTCTCGAGGAACTTCTGCGCTTCGTCGAGGGTGACGTAGGCATACTTCTGATCGTACTCGTAGTGACCGCTGAAGAAGATGCCCGCCACGCGAAACGCTTTGAGTCGGGGCATGGGGCCTTGCACGACGATGTCCTGGGTTTTCGTGGAGATGATATCCACCTGGTCGCCGAGGTGCAGGCCGAGGGTTTTGGCGAGCTCCTTGCCGATGATGATCCCGGGCAGCACCCTCTGTTGAAACGGCTGGGGCATGCCCGGGTGCGGCGGGGGAGCCGGCGCGAGCACGTCCGCGGGGGGGTCGTCATCCAGCGTCGGCGGCGAGACGATCGGGGGCTCGACGCGCGGGGCCAACCGCGGCCCGGGGGCGGGCTCGAGGGGCCGGGCCTTGGGAGCCACCGTCGCCCGGGGAGTCACCGTCGCCCGGGGGGCCACCGTCGCCCGGGGAGCAGATTTGCGGGTGGTTGGGGGCGATGGGGGGGGTGGAGCGGGCGGCACCACGTTCTTCCAGTCCAGCGCCGGCGGCGGCTCCGGGGAATCCAGCGGCTCCGAAGGCGCCAGGGTGATCGTGGCGGACATGAGGTAGCGCAGCCGCTCGGGATGGATCAAGTTGTCCATGGTGCCCACGCGGATGTTTCCGCCCACCAGCTTGCGCGAGTAGGAGTTGTGGGGATCGATGCCCTTGAGATAGACGCCCGAATGCGCCTTGGGGCCGGACAGAATGACCTCGTCCTTGAGGTACGGCGACGCAGCGACGACACCCTCCACCCGGGGCTTGCCTCGCTGATCGAACAGTTTCCTGTGTAGGGCCTTGTCGACCTTGAAGGGCTTCTCCCCCTGGCGGATCACGACGTGGGCGTTGTTGCCCAGGATGGATCGCCGCAGGTTTCCCTCGAAGCCGCTCATCACCGAGAGGACGACGATGAGCGCCAGGGTGCCGAAGAACACGCCGAAGATGGAGATCGTCGTGAACAGGCGGAACATGGTGAGGCACAGCCCGAACACGGTGATCATGATCCCGAGCAGGCCGAGGCCCACGCCGATGATGAACACGATCCGGCCGTACAGCATCGCGGGGGTGATGTTCGTCGCCCCGGGCTCCGGCCGCGGCATGCCGTAGCCGGCCAGGGCCAGCAGCCCGCCCGTGGCGAGAATGGCCAGCCCCACGAACAGCCAGGTCCAGTTCGGGCGGTCCCGATCCTTGAGGTAGCGCCAGGCCACGAGCCATTCGAATCGGCCGTTCATGGGCTGAAGCCCCTCATTTCGCCGGCCCCTCGGTGGTGCTGTCCGGGCGCCCGCCTTCGGGCCGGAGCAGCGGAAACAGGATCACGTCTCGGATGGACACCTGGTCGCACAGCAGCATGGTCAAACGGTCGATGCCGATGCCTTCACCGGCCGTGGGGGGCATGCCGATCTCGAGGGCGCGACAGTAGTCCTCGTCGTAGTCCATGGTTTCCTCGGCGCCGCGCTCCCGGGCCTCGAGCTGCGCCTTGAAGCGGGAGCGCTGATCCTCCGGGTCGTTGAGCTCGGAGAAGGCGTTGGCGATCTCGCGGCCGCAGACGAACAGCTCGAAGCGGTCCACGAGGGCGGGGTTTAAGTCCTTCCGGCGCGACAGGGGCGAGACCGCGCTCGGATAGTCGATCACGAACACCGGCCGCTCGGCAGGGAGCCGACTCTCGCCGAAGAACTCGAACAGCGCGGCCAGCCGCTCCCCCCAGCCGGCGGTGGTCTTCCACCACTCGGCAAAGGCCTCGTCCCGGTCCGTCAGGGTTTCGCGCTCAACGTAGGCGTTGATGGCGTCCTCGGTTTCGAGATCCGCCTCGGCGGGGGGCGTGAACCCCTGCTCCGTTGCCACGGCGGTCAAGCCGCGGAGGGCGGCCTCGGCCACGGTCAGACGGGGCCAGGGAGTGGTGAAATCCACGGCCTGCTCCTGGTAGACGAGTCTGGGCTCCCCATGGAGCTCGATCACCAGCCCCGAGATCAAGTCCTCGGTGAGCTTCATCAGGTGCTCGTAGGTGGCGTAGCCCATGTAGAACTCGAGCATGGTGAACTCGGGGTTGTGCTGCCGGGAGAGCCCTTCGTTCCGGAAGCAGCGCCCGATCTCGTACACCCGCTCCAGGCCGCCCACCACCAGCCGCTTGAGGTACAGCTCCGGCGCGATGCGCAGCTTGATGTCCAGGTTGAGCGCGTTGTGATGGGTGAGGAAGGGCTTGGCCGCGGCGCCCCCCACCACGGTGTGCATCATGGGGGTTTCTACCTCCACAAAGCCGCGTTCGTCGAGATAACGCCGAAAGTACGCCACGATGCGCGCCCGGGCGCGGAACACGTCCGCCACACCCGGCGTGGCCACCAGATCCACGTACCGCTGTCGGTAGCGAAGCTCGTGATCCTTGAGGCCGTGCCACTTCTCCGGCAGCGAGCGCACGGCCATGGTGAGGATGCGGAATTCCCGCGCACGCACGGCGACCTTGCCCTGCCGAGTGACGAAGGCGGGTCCGACGGCGCCGACGAAATCCCCGCGCTCCACCTTCTTGAAGGCCGTGTAGGTCTCGACCCCGAGGAGGTCTCGCTTCAGGTAGATCTGGATCTCGCGGCCCTGCTGCCGGATGAGCGCGAAGGCCGCCTTGCCGAATTTCGCCAGCGCCATGACGCGGCCCGCGATGCGATACTCCGCGGCGCCGTCGGCCACCTCACCCTCGCCGGACAGGGTTTCGGGATCCAGCTCGGTCACGGTCACCATGTCCTCGGGGCGCACCTCGAAATCGTTGGCATAGGGATTCAGGCCGACCTCGCGGAGGTCCTCGATCTTCTGCCTGCGTTGCGCAATGAGTCTGTTTTCGTCTTCCATGTGCGACTCTCGATGGGGCGAGGGTTCAGTGCGGTTTGCCCGGTCCGCCGGTTTTCAGTAGAAACGCTTCGATGAAGGGGTCCAGGGCGCCGTCGAGCACGGCGTCCACGTTGCCGATTTTCAGCTCGGTGCGGACGTCGGTCACCAGCCGGTAGGGCGCCAGCACATACGAGCGGATCTGGCTGCCGAAGTCGATCTTCATCTTCTGGGCGTGGATGTCGCCCATCTTTTCCTCCTGCTCGCGCTGCGCCAGCTCGTAGAGGCGCGACCGGAGGAGGCGCATGGCGGTTGCCTTGTTCTTGTGCTGCGAGCGCTCGTTCTGGCACTGGACCACGATGCGGGTGGGCAGGTGGGTGATGCGCACCGCCGACTCGGTCTTGTTCACGTGCTGTCCCCCGGCGCCCGAGGCGCGGTAGACGTCGATCCGGAGGTCGTCGTCGTCGATGTCTATCTCGATGGTTTCGTCGATGTCCGGATAGACGAACACCGACGCAAAGGAGGTATGCCGGCGGGCGTTGGCGTCGTAGGGGGAGATCCGCACCAGCCGGTGCACGCCGGCCTCCGCCTTCAAGTAGCCGTAGGCGTAGTCACCCTCCACCAGGATTTCGCAGGAGTTGATCCCGGCTTCGTCGGCGGGCTGCACGTCCAGTAGGTCGGTCTTGTAGCCCCGTCGCTGAGCCCAACGCAAGTACATGCGCTGCAGCATCTCCGCCCAGTCTCGGGCGTCGATCCCTCCCGCTCCGGCGTTGATGGACAGCAGGGCGTGGGCTTGGTCCATCTCTCCGGAGAGCATGCGCTCGAACTCCAATTGCGCCACGGCCTGCTCCACCTCGCTGAGCTGCTGCTGCGCTTCACGGACCGAATCCTCGTCCTCCTCCTCGGCGGCCAGCTCGAGCAGGACCTCCACGTCGTCCAGGGTGGAGCGTTGGCGGTCGTAGACCTCCACCACGCGCTTGAGGGAGGCGCTCTCCCGGAGGACGCCCTGCGCCGTTTCCTGGCGGCTCCAGAAATCCGCGGCGGCGCTCAGCTTCTCCAACTCGGCCATGCGGATGCGTTTGTGGTCGACGTCAAAGATGACCTCGAAGGATCTCGAGCTTCTGCACGAGTCCGTGGAACTGCTCCTTGATCTCCGAGCCGACGATGGACATGGCACTGCCTCCGGTTCAGCAAGCCATATAGCGCAACCCCCCAAAAAGTCAACCGGATCGCCCTTCACCGAAAGGACGTGCCGCCGAGGAAGCGTAGCCGTGCCCCCACGCTCCGGGACGGGGATCAGGGCGTCGGTGCGGCTGCGCTTGTCGCGTGAACCGGACGGCGCCTGGTGGTATGCTCCGACCGGGATTGCACCGGAGGAAATCCATGATCAGGAACACGATGCCCGCCCAGGCGTTGTCGGCGCTGTGTCTGCTCGCGCTGCTCGGAGCGGGGTGTGGCGACGACGACGGGGGCGACAACAACACCAACGACAACCAGAACACCGCGATGTCGTGCGGCAACGGCGAGCTCGACACGCTCGAGGAGTGCGACGACGGCGCGGACAACAGCGACACGGTGCCGGATGCCTGTCGCGCCAACTGTCTGCTGGCGCACTGTGGGGACGGCGTGGCCGACACCGGCGAGGAGTGCGACGAGGGGCCTGCGAACAGCGATGAGGTCCCTGACGCCTGCCGCAGCGACTGTACGTCGCCCGCCTGCGGAGACGGCGTGGTGGACGTGCAGGCCGGGGAGAACTGTGACGACGGAAACACCGAGGCCGGAGACGGCTGCGGCCCCGACTGCCTGATTGAGGTGTGCGGCAACGGGATCGTCGATCCGGGGGAGGTGTGCGACGACGGGAACTACCTGCCCGGCGACGGCTGCGGCTCGGACTGTCGATCAGACGAGACCTGCGGCAACGGCTTCGTGGACGCGGTGAACTTCGAGTCCTGCGACGACGGGAACTTTGCCAGCCACGACGGCTGCTCCAGCACCTGCAACGTGGAGGGGCCCCGCTGGCGGGAGGTCGACTTCGGGTGGGCGCCCAGCTGGGACGCGGCCACGGCCTACGACGTCGCCCGGGACCGGGTGGTGCTCTTCGGGGGCGTGTCCGACAGCCTCGGCTACCGCGACCAGCTCTGGGAGTGGGACGGCACGACCTGGACGCGGATCCACACGTCGCACCTGCCGTCGGCCCGACGGAGCCACAGCATGGTGTACGACGCGGCGCGGCAGCGGATCGTGCTGTTCGGCGGGTTCGGGGACCTCGGCTACACGGCGGACACCTGGGAGTACGACGGCGTCGATTGGGTGGAGGTGACCACCCCGTCAGCACCCGCTGCACGCGTGGGTCATGCCATGGTGTACGACGTGGATCGGCAACGAACCGTGCTGTTCGGGGGGTTCGCGGTGGGCACCGGGTTGATCGATGACACCTGGGAATACGACGGCGCCACGTGGACCCAGGTGACCACCGCGACCGCGCCCACGCCCCGCGCGCGGCCCGGCGCAGCCTACGACCCCGTGGCCCAGCGCATGGTGCTCTTCGGCGGAGAGCTCAACACCGGGCTGGACTCCTCCCAGACCTGGGAGTTCGACGGCAGCCAGTGGGCCCTGCGCACGGTGAGCAATTCCCCACAGCAGCGGCGCGGATCCACGGCGGTCTGGGACCCGGACCGGAGCCGCGTGGTGCTCTTCGGCGGCTTCCGGAACGGGGGCGGTTACTTCAACGATCTGTGGGAGTGGAACGGCACCACGTGGACCCAACGTTCTCTGGCGTCGCCTCCGCCGGTGCGGTTCCACCACGCGGCAGCTTACTCCCAGGCAGACAGCGCGATGGTCGTCTATGGCGGCGAGGCCACCGGCTCCCTGGAATATGGGGACGCCTGGTCCCTGGCTGGTGGGACCTGGAGTGAAATCACACCGGAGCTCGCGCCGCTGCCCAATGCCAACGCCCCCCTGGCGCGGATGGGGAACGAGGTCGTGCTGTTCGGTGGCGGCGCGGGCGCGGCCGCGAACGAAACCTGGCGGTTTAACGGTTTGCGCTGGCATCGCCTGACAGGGACCTCACCCCCCTCGGCGCGGGAGGGGCACAACATGGCCTACGACGCCGCCCGCGACCGGATCGTGCTCTACGGCGGCGGGGACAGTGTCGTCCTGGCGGACACATGGGAGTTCGATGGGGTCGGCTGGTCGCAGGCGACCCCGAGCAACAACCCGGGCCCGCGCGGGGGCCACGGAATGGCCTACGACGCCGCGCGCGGGGTGGTGGTGGTCTTTGGTGGAGTGGACGAAAACACGACCGAGGCCACCGGCACCTGGGAGTACGACGGCAGCGACTGGTCGCTCGTCAGCACTGCGCACGAGCCGACCCTCCGCGTCACTCACGGCATGGTGTACGACGGGCAGCGGGGCGTGACCGTGATCTTCGGCGGGCTGAGCATGGCCCAGGGCGCCATCCTCGGAGAAACCTGGGAGTACGACGGCGTGGACTGGACCGAGGTGACCACGGCGAGCTCACCCGACGACCGCTTCGGGCTCATGCTGGCGTACCACCAGACCCAGGGCAGGGTGGTGCTGTTCGGGGGCGCGAACTACAGCGGGTCACTCGCGGACACCTGGGAGTACGACGGCGCCAACTGGCGCCAAACCTCGCCTCCGGCCCCGCCCCTTGGACGTGTCATGTTCGGCATGACCTGGTTCCCCCTCGGACGCTCCCTGTTGCTGTTCGGGGGCGACAACAACGGCGAGCTGGGAGACACCTGGGAGTATCGCTACGAGTTCCCGGGCACCCCGGACGAGCTCTGCGAAGACGGCGTCGACAACGACGGCGACGGCCTGGTCGACTGCGCGGATCCGGACTGCGACGGCTGGACCTGCGCGCCGGGCCAGCTCTGCGCGGCCGGCACCTGCCAGTAGGCGCGCCCTCGCGCCGACGCCTGGGAAGGAGCCCGACCGTGACACTTCAAGACACTTCACCGAACTGCGCTGACCCGCGAAACCCGATCCAATCTTGTTCATGCCGCACGCCTTGAGGCGCAACAGAGTTCGTGCGAGCAGGAGCTGATTCGGCGCAGTTTCGGTACAGGGCGGGGTGTCGGATCGCCAGGGCACCAGGGCCCGCCGGCGCCGGAGGGCGGGGTGCATATCCGCCGAGGTGCCTTCGCGGCGAGCCCGATGACTGAATCACTTGGCTTTATGTCCTCGCATCCTCCAGGCAGTGCAGTTATTTCATCCCAGCGCCTGGAGGACCAATCGCAGCCTGAAACCGGACAACT
>JBDRSE010000065.1:0-2119 GCA_043825095.1 bacterium | reverse complement strand
TGGACCATCTCAAAATCCCCACCGAGGTGGTCCCAGCCCCGCTCGCCCACGGGCCCTGGCCCCGGCACAGCCGAACCGTGCTGGACGTGCTCGAGCCCGGACCCGAAGGCGACCGCGACGCGTACGCAGCGGCTTCCAGTGCCCAGCCGGAGACCTCCTTGGGCCAGGCCCGAAGCCCACCCTCACGCTGAGCTCGAGCCCCGCCGACAATCGAAGCCCTGCTTGTCGCCACGCTCAACCGCCGCCCAGGTGAGCAGCCCGGGGAGCAGCCCGGGGAGCAGCCCGGGGAGCAGTGCGTCCAGAATCAAATGACGATACGCTCTGGTTGAGGGGGAGCACCGATTGCACGACCCACCACGCTCGCTTCGTACATGCCTCGATCTCCGATTCTCCGGTTCATTGTTCCTAGCCGTTCTCCGATTCTCCGGTTCATTGTTCCTAGCCGTCTATGGGCCAGCCTGTTGAACCGGATCGCCGCCGGAAAACAAGGACAAGACCGCCCTGGACCTGCTCAAGTAGTCCGGCCCCCGACTGTTGTTACGCAATGGTGTAGGTGAAGAGCATGCCGGCGGCGGCGCAGGCGATGGGGATCACGAGGTTGTCGTCGAGCTTGCCGCTCAGGAGCTCGGCCGCGGCGCCGGCGAGGGCCATGACGGCGGCGAGCCCCATCCAGCCGGCCGCGCTCATTCCACCGTAGAGGCCGAGATACAGGGCGACGACGAGCCCCGAGGCGAGGACGAAGGAGAGGGTGCCTCCGAGGCTCTTGCCGTTGCGGAAGCGGAGGAGGTTGACGCGGTAGCCGACGGCGGACGCGATGGGATCACCGAAGGCGAGCACCAGGAGCGCCGCGCAGGCGATGGTCTTGGGAGCGACGATGGTGACCACGGCCATGCCCCACATATAGTAGGAGGCGGAGTTGATCCGGTAGCGCTCCTGGGGCCGCCCGACAGCCCCGAAAACGCGATCGGTCCAAAAATCGTTGATCGGCTTGGAGAAGCGCCGGAGGAGCTCGACCGCGCCGAAAAACACCACAAAGGCCGCGAGCAGCAGCAGGGCCGTACTCTTCGTGACCACGAACTGGTACAGCCCCGCGCAGGCGACGCCCATGAGGACGTGAAAGATCGCGCGGGTGAGCTTGGGCGACCGGTTCCCTTCGAGCTCGGACGCGAGCTCGAGCGGAGCCGTGATGCGCCGCGCGCGCAGGGTCTCCACGACCACGTCGTAGCGCTGTCCCACGGCGACCTGGAGGTCGTGCAGGCTGGGGATGCCGGCGCCGTTCCGGATCTCTTCCCGGTACGCGGTGAGCGCGCCCCGCAGCTCAGCGATCGCCGTGTGAGCGCCCTGCACCTGGTTTTCCAGACGACGGTGCAGCTTGGCGAGCCGCTCGTTGAGCGCATGGCACTGCTCGTCGATCAGGGTGCGCCAGGCGTCGTCCTGCGTGTTGAGCCGACGAATCTCGGCGAGGAAGCTCTCGATCTCCCGGGCAGCAGATTGGAGCAGCTCGTCAGCGGTCGAGGCGGCCTGGGTCAGCGCGGTCATGGCGCACACACCTATGCCCGAAGCAGCGGACTCGTCAAGTGAATTACCGTCTGTCTGGAATAATCCTCGACAGGGCTGGTCCGAATTGCGCTGCCTTCGGGGGGGGGATTCAGCGCGCCGGGGTCGCGTCCGAAGCGGCCTTGAGCACCCGCCTCAGCTCGTCGACCACCGCGCTCGGGGCACGCACGCGCAGGCGCGTTCCCACGTCTTCGTGCAGCTCACCGAGCACCCTGCAGCTCTGGTATACCGTGTGCGCCAGCCGCTGCGTGCGGTAGTGGACGAAGAGCTCCGCGTCGACCATGTCTCGCTCGAAGAAGGCAACGATGCGGTCGCGCAGGCCCGCCACGTCTTCCCGGCGGAGCGCCGACATGACGTGGGCGTTTGGCAGCTCCGCGGCCAGGGCGTCGCGCGCCTGGGCGTCGAGCCGGTCGGCTTTGTTGAGCACGACCAGCGAGGGGCGCTCCCCGGCGCCAAGCTCGCCCAGCACTGTCCGCGTCACGTGGAACTGCGAGCGCCATTCCGGATCCGCTGCGTCGACCACGTGCAGGACCAGCGTCGCGTTGCGGGCCTCCTCGAGCGT
>JBDRSE010000064.1:0-6916 GCA_043825095.1 bacterium | reverse complement strand
GGGCGCGCAGTGGGCTGGCTGTAGGGACGGGGGTCCTACACCGATCCCGACTGCTCGAACCCGAGGCGACCGTAGGCGTCGAGGTCGAGGGATTCTGACGGGAGTGGGCGGACAGAGCTGTCGGCGAGCCGGAGGATCTCGGACGCGTCCGAGGCGCGCAGCGCCGCGTGGAGGAAGGGGTGCTCGCGGGGGAGCGCGCGGCCGAGGTAGGAGATCAGCTCCTTGAGCCGACCGGTCACCAGCCACGGCTGCTCGCCGAAGCGCTCGCCATAGGCGGCTGCAGCCCGCTCCAGGAAGCCCACCACCTGCGCCCCGTTCGGCGTGCAGGGTGTGCGCCCCGCTCGCAGGTCCGCGGCCTGGGAGAAGATCCAGGGATTTCGGAGCGCCGGACGCCCGAGCATGACGGCGTCGCAACCGGTTTCCTGCCGCATGCGTTGGACGTCCACCGCGTACCAGCAGTCGCCGTTCCCCACCACGGGGATCCGGAGCCGCGACTTGAGGTGGCTGATCAGCCGCCAGTCGGCGACGTCGCGGTACTGCTGCTCACGGCTGCGCGGATGCACCGTGACGAAGTCCACGCCCGCCGCCTGGATCGCGTCCCCGAGCTCGTCGAGTCGTTGGGAATCCTCGAAGCCGGTGCGGATTTTTACCGAGAGCGGCCCGGCCACCGCGGCCCTGACGTGGGACAGAAGCCGGTGCAGCCCGTCGGGATCCCGCAGCAGGGCGGCTCCCGCGCCCTTGGACACGATGCGACGCACCGGGCAGCCGGCGTTGATGTCGACGACGTCGGCGCCGTGCTCCGAGAGCAGCGCGGCCGCGTCGGCCAGGCGCTGCGGGTGCTGTCCGAGCAGCTGAACGCTGAGGGGCACCCCCGGGACGCGCACGATGTGGCGGCGTACGGTTCGGCGATGGAGCGGCCCTTGCCCTACGCGCAGAAAGTCGGCGCAGATCAGCCCAATCCCCCCCGCCTCGGCCACGAGGGCGCGGAACACCGGATGTCCGACGCCTTGCAGTGGCGCCAGCACCGTCGGCTGGGTCCAGGGGAGCGGGGAGGGTGGGATCACGTCGCGTCGATGGTGGCGCAGCTGCCTTCAACGCAGTCGAAACCGTTGGTGGGGAGGCAGTCGTACATGCATTGCTCGCCGGGATGGGCGTCGTAGAAGTCCAGGATGAGGTTTCGAATCCGCTCCTCCTCGGCGTCGTTCACCGGGATGGTGCAGCCGAAGGGGCAGTAGGCGCCCACCGAGACGCAGTCCGCGGGGACATCACAGTAACCGGCGGCCGCGATCTCGGACCGGATGTCGTCCGCGGTGGGGCCGCACGCCGGCAGGGTACCCGCCAGCAGGATTGTCGCCAGCAGCGCGCCCCAATATCGTCCAACCCACCAGGCTCTGAATCGCTTCATGGATCTTCTCCTTGGAGGCCATCTTCGCACAGTCGGGCGCCCGGGGGAAATTTCAGGACCGAGAAAAGGAGGTGCCCGGCGCTTTCCTCAAGCTCGCGTTGGAGTTATAAACATTAGAGTGGAAGCAGGTGTCGGTTGTGCTATCTGTGCTGTGACCGGCCCCCGTGCGGAGCCGGTGGTATCGGAGGCTGACGCAGATGTCGGATCGCGAGCGCTCGAAAGGGCGGCCGAAGAATCCTCCCGCGGCGGGCCCTCATTCAGACGATCCCTGGGGCAGCGAGCGCGCCGTGAAGACCCAGGTCGGCGGCACCGATGCCGTGGTGGGCGGGAGCTTCATCAATGGGTGCTTCGTCGCGCCCAACACCACATTGGTGGGAGTGGATCTCTCGGGCGCGGACCTCCGCAAGACCCAGCTGTTCAGCTCTGACCTCCGCGGCGCGGTGCTCTTCGGGGTCAACCTCGAACGGGTGGATGTGCACGGCGCGGACCTGCGGCGGGCCGATCTGCGAGACGCCCAGCTCAACCGGACCAACCTCATCGCCGTCGACGCGCGCGAGGCGTGGTTCGTGGGCGCCTCCATGACCCGCGCCAACCTCGAGCGGGCGGACCTGCGGTACGCCAACCTGGATCAGGCCGACCTCCGGGACGCCCTGCTCGGCGGCGCTCGCCTGGAGGGAGCCACGCTCCAGGGAGCCCGACTCGACGACGCGAAGCTGCTGGGCGCCAGCTACGACGACACCACGGTCTTCCCCCGCGGCTTCAATCCGGAGGCGCGCGGGATGAGGGCCGTGTAGGCGCCCGACGCCCTGTTCCTTATTATTTGGGTTCACCAGCGGGGGGAGATACACTATAAGGTGCGCCCAGGTGTGCCTGTTGTTCGGAGACTAGAATATGCGATTACAAAGCGTTACCTCGTTGGGGTTACTGGTTTTTCTGGTGGCGGGCTGCGGCCCGGGTGGGGGCGGGGAAAACGGCAACAACGCCAACCTGAACAACGAAAACAGCAACCTCAACACGAACGGCAACACGAACGGCAACGACAACAGCAATGGAAACGGGAGCTTGCCGGTGCGGGAGTGTGTCTTCTCCATCGGCCTGGAGCACGCCACGGCGTCCAGTGTCACAGTGGCCGGGTCCTTCAACGGCTGGGACGCCGTTGGCTGGCCGCTCTCCCAGAACGGCTCCCACTGGGAGCTCCGGTTCACCACCGATCCGGGGAACACCTCCGGGGCGCGACTCATCGACCCCGGCGAGCACCAGTACAAGCTGGTCGTCGACAGCACCGAGTGGTGGCTCGACCCCTCCAACCCGCTGACGCGCTTCGACGATGAGCAGACCAACGAGAACTCCCTGCTGATCGCGCCCGACTGCCGACCTCCGCTCCTGGAGCTCACGAACGTCACCGTGCGTTACGACCAGCAGGAGATCGTGCTGGACGTGCAGGTCCGGGATGGCGTTGAAGGAAGCGGGCTGCAGACCGTGGACGCCTCACAGAACGGCCAGCTCCTCGATGCGGGAGAGGTCGTCGCGGATCTGACCACGGGCGTCGTGCAGATCAATATGGCCGGGCTGCCGTCGGACAAGTACACCTTCGAGGTCGGCGCCCTGGACAACGGGGGTCGGCGGTCCACCCTTCGGGTGCCGGTCTGGATGGAGCTCGAGCCCCGGACCTGGGAGGACCTGACGCTCTACAACATCATGGTGGACCGCTTTCACAACGGCGACTCCACCAACGACGCGCCGGCCGGTGTGGACTACGCCATCGACTGGCACGGCGGGGATTGGGCAGGGATCACCCAGAAGCTGCAGGAGGGTTTCTTCACCGAGCTCGGCGTCTCGGCCCTGTGGATCTCCACGCCCCACGACAACCCGGACACGGCGCAGCCCGGGGACTGCGGCCAGAATTTCTCGGGGTATCACTCCTACTGGGCCCAGTCTGCTCGGGAGGTGGAGAATCACTTCGGCACCGCGGACGAGCTCAAGGAGCTGGTGGGGGAGGCACACCGCCAGGGGATCCGGGTGATGATCGATTGGGCCGCGAACCACATCTTCGTGGACCATCCGCTCTACCAGGCCCACGCCGGGGACTGGCGCTGGTTCAACTATCCGGCCACCACCGATCCCTCGCAGCTCTGGCAGAACAAGTGCGGCGTCCTGCCGGACGGCTGGAACACCTATGCCCTCGAGTGCTGGTTCACAGAGTATCTGCCGGACTACAACCACCGGAACCACGAGCTGGTGCGCCTGCTCACCGAGGACGCGCTCTGGTGGATCAAGGAGTTCGACCTGGACGGGTTCCGGGTCGACGCCACCAAGCACATCCGCTCGACCTATCTCCGCTACCTGCGCCATCGGCTCGATCGCGAGGTGGCGACCTGGTACACGCCCTTTTACATGGTCGGCGAGAACTTCATCTACGACTACGCGCTCATCGCCGACAAGATCTCAGCCCACGAGCTGCAGGGACAGTTCGACTTCCCGCTGTACGGCTCGGTGCGGTGGGCCTTCGGAGACGCGACCACGCACTTTGCGGACCTCAACACCTTCGTGTACCAGAGCTTCATCGACAACCACGCCATCCCGGATCTGGATTGGGGCGCCCAGGGACGCGCCGCGAACAACACGCTGGTGGGGATCTTCCTCGGCAATCACGACGTCACCCGGTTCAGCTCCATGGTGGCCGGCCAGGAGGACCCGGGCAACGTCCTGTGCCAGGCTTTCGCGGGGAGCCCGCCGCAGCCCACGGACGAGTACATCTACCGTCGGATGCAGCTCGCCTTCACCTTCCTGCTCACCGTGCGGGGACTGCCGGTCATCTACTACGGCGACGAAATCGGCCTCGCCGGCGTGCACGATCCGGACAACCGTCGGGACATGGAGTTCGACCTCGCGGGTCTGCAGCCGGCGCAGCAGGAGCTCCGGGCCACGGTGGCCCGGCTCGGGCAGCTCCGACGCTCCCACAGCGCCCTGCGCACCGGGCGCTACGCGGCCTTCTGGGGTGACGACTCCTGCTTCGCCTACGCCAAGGTCGACGCCAACGAGACGCTCCTCGTGGTGCTCTCGGGGGATCAGGGCTGCACCGTGGAGCTGCCCATCCAGGCCGGCTTCGGGCTCGCCGACGGCGACGTGCTGGTGGACGCCCTCCCCGAGTCCGGCGGCCAGGTCTATCCCATCTCCGGCGCGACCATCTCCCTGGACCTCCCCGCCTGGACCTCCCAGGTACTCGTCAAGCAATAGCGGGAGGTCAAATCGGGTGATGTCCTGCCAAGACTGCCGGGTTTTCCGATTTCCGATTTCCGATTTCCGATTTTCAATTTTCAATTTTCAATTTTCAATTTTCAATCTCCGATTTCTTCACCCCGAGGATACGGAATCGGAAATCGGAAATCGGAAATCGGAGATCCGAGGACACAGAATCGGAAATCGGAAATCGGAGATCGGAGATCCAAGATCCGAGGAGGTTCCAGGACCGGCGCCAACTGACTCTACGGGCCGTCGCTTGTCGTTTGCCTGAGCGTGCAACAGGGATCGGTGAAGTCCGTCGGGCAGTGCTCATGACAGAAGTTTTCGTCGAGGTCCTCGAGCAACGCGTCATGGGCATCCTGGAAGCTCAGGAAGATGTTCTCCCGGCCCAGCACCTCGAGGAGTCCGGAGGTTTCGAAGACCTTGAACACCGGCTGGTGCAGGCCGATGAGCTGTACGCGCATGCCGCGGTTGCGCACCTCTGAGATCAGCGTCCGAAGCTCGTCGATGCCGGTGATGTCGATGAAGCCGACGCCCTTCATGTCCAGCAGCAGGTACCTGACGTGGGGGCCCTGCTGTTCCAGCTCACTTCGCAACCGGTCGACGGTGTAGGAGGCGTTGGCGAAGTAGATCGCGTTGTCGATGCGGATCATGGCCACCTGTCGGCATCGTGGCAAATCCTGCCCCGTGTCACTCAGATACACCTGCTCCCCGGGCTTTTTGACAACCACCACGATGCGCGGGTGCATGGACGCATACAGAAACAGGGCCAGCGAGGTGATGACGCCGATCAGCAAGGCGTAGTCAGGCTTGATCAGCAGGGCAAGCACGAACACGGTCACCGCGACAATGCCGTCGTGGCGGTTCTTTCGCCACAGGACAAAGACCGCCCTGGGATGAAACAGCAGCAGGACCGCGCTGATGACCAGGGCGGACAGCGCGGACTTCGGGATGTGCTGTAGCAGCGGCGTCAGGAACAGCAGCGCCAGGATGACCGCCAGGCTCGAAACGATGTGCGATGCGCCCGTGCGGGCCCCCGACGCGTAGCTCATGGCGCTCCGCGAAAAAGAGCCGGCCACCGGGGGGCTCTGGAAGAACCCACCGACTACGTTGGCAAGGCCTTGGCCGATGAACTCCTGGTTGACGTCGACCCGTTGTTTGGTTTTCTCGGAGATCGTTTGGCCCACGGCGTAGGTTTCGGCGAAGCAGACCAGCGCCAGCACAATGGCGGGACCGGCCAGGTCGACGACGACGGACAGGTGGACCGCGGGCACATGGGGGTGCGGCAGTCCGTGGGGGATTCTGCCCAACACCTCCACCCCGAAGGCCCCCAGATCCAGTAGATAGACAGCGGCCGTTGCCGCGGCGAGGGTCACCAGGCCCCCCGGAAAGTGGGGCCATTTGCGAACGATTCCGTAGATCATCAAAAAGGCCGCTGCGCCGATGATCAGGGTGTACGGATTGAGCTGGGGGAGCTTGCGGATCGTCTCGAAAAAGCCCGCGATGGCGTTCTCGTGCGGGGTGACGTGGATTCCGAGCACATGGGGCAGCTGGGTCGAGATGATGATCAGCGCGGCCGCGGCGGTGAATCCCCGCACCGTCGAGTGTGAGATGAACGACATGACGATGCCGAGGCGGAACGCGCCGATGAGCAGAAACACCGTGCCGACCATGATCGAGAGCAGAAAGGCGAGCTGGATGAACTCGGGGCTGCCCGGCTTGGCGTGGTGGCCGATGGCCGTCAGGGTCAGCAGGCTCATGATCGCCGTGGGGCCTGTGGCGAGCTGCCGAAGGCTGCCCCACAGCGCGGCGATGATCGGCGTCACAGCGGCTGCGTAGAGCCCGTAGTGCGGCGGCAGGCCGGCGAGCATGGCGAACGCCATGGACTGTGGGATGAGCACCACCGCCACGGTCAAGCCGGCGAGCCCGTCGTGCCGGAAGGTTGAGAGGCTGTAGCTCTTCATCCAATCCAGGAAGGGGAACAGGCGGCGCGTGACAGACACGGCAGGGCGATTCTCTGGAGAACTCATACTTAAACGGTAGTATAGTCTTTTGCCGGCCGGCGACAAACGCCCTCCCAAAAGAAAGTGAGTATGTGTTCACGGGGGGGGCCGAGACGCTGGCAACCGGGGTGCATATCCGCCGAGGTGCCTTCGCGGCGAGCCCGATGACTGAATCACTTGGCTTTATGTCCTCGCATCCTCCAGGCAGTGCAGTTATTTCATCCCAGCGCCTGGAGGACCAATCGCAGCCTGAAACCGGACAACT
>JBDRSE010000063.1:0-5417 GCA_043825095.1 bacterium | reverse complement strand
ACAGGCAGAGGCGCAGGTTAGCTGCAGGGTATGTGTTCACGGGTGTGCTATTTGCAGCACCTCCCGAGCGCAGCGAGGTTCCCCCGGAGGGGGCGGAGGGGGAGAGCTGAGCCGCGAAGCGGCGGATCGATCTCCGGAAGGGGGCCCAGCCTTGCTCGGTGCCGAAACCAGACCGACAGATCCGCCGCTCCGCGGCGGAAGACTCCCCTCCCGTCCCCTCAAGGGGTAGCCCGCGCTGCGCGCGGGGGCGCTGTGCCGTCTACCACGTGAACGGTTACGCATTTTGTTTGAAAGGGGATTAGTCGATGCGGACGAGGTTGAAGGAGACGTCTTCGTAGAGCCACAGCGCGTTGGCCGTCTTGTCGAAGCCCATCCCGCCGTAGTCGACCCCGGTCACCGTGGCGAGCACGTCGGCGTAGGGTGTGCCGGACGGATCGCAGACGAACCAGACGGTCTCCGTCCAGCCATGCATGTACAGGAAGTCGGCGACGCCGTCTGAGTCTCCGTCGAGCGCGTGGAGCGCGTTGACCGTTCCGGACGCGTCCACGATGTCGGTCACCAGCGTGGACACGTAGTTCGGCTTGTCGGCGTGGGCCACCCGGATGATCTTGTCGCCGGTGGAGCAGGCCAGGTAGAAGTTGTAGTCGTCCGCCGCCAAGGCGCTGCAGTTCACCTCGTTCGCAATGGTGCCCTCGAACGCGGCCGTGTCGGGCACGGCCGCCGGGGTCGCGCTGACCGACCAGATCTCGGTGCCGGTGGTCGTGGTTCCTTCCGCGGTCGCCAGGTAGATCCGGCCGTTCCACACCGTGGCCGCCCGGAAGTCGTCGCCCGGCACCGACGGGAACGTCGCGAAGTCCTCGACGTTCCAGGTGGCGCCGCCGTCGCTGGAGATCCTCCAGATGCGCCCCGTGGTGCCCGTGGTGGCGGATTCGATGGTGAAGATGTCCTGGCCGTTGATCAGCATCGCGTAGCCGAGATGGTTGGCGAGCAGCCCGGCCGCCGCCTCCACGTCCTCGTAGGCGCCGCCTGCCTTGGGCACCCGGTAGAGCAAGGTCGTGCCCCCCACGTACACCCAGCCGTTGGGATCCTCGTCCGCGACCACGTAGTACTCTGCCGTAGTCGTCAGGCCGGAAGCGACCGGGGTCTGGGTGCTTCCCACCATGCCGCCGGAGCCGGGGGCGCAGGCGGGCGTGAGCACCGTGAAGGTCCAGGGAATCACTGCGATGGGCTTGTTGCACTGGGCGTCGCCGAGACTCCAGGTCACGGTGATGTTCTCGCCGGGGGGCAGCGATCCAGGGGTAATCTCCAGGGTCATGTTGCCGCTGAGGAACGAAATCTCCGCCGGGTTGGTGCTCAGGTCGTACGTCACATTGGTGCTGATGTCACCGGTCAGGGTCACGGTGCCCAGGGTCGTCAGCACGGCCTTGTCAAAGTCCACGGTGAGCACCGGCGCCAGGCTCGTGGTGGTGGCGCCGTCCACCGGCAGCTCGTTGGACGCCACGGCCGCGGGGAACGTCGCGCAGCTCGTCTCCACGATGTTGAGATCCAGCGGATTCGGCAGCGGCTGGGTCCCGGACGCCGTGTCCAAGAAGTACACGAAGTAGCTCTGCCCGGCCTGCACCGGGAACTCCAGATCCAGGGCAGTGGGCGTGAAGTCGCTGATGCAGCCGAGCTGGGCGGTCGTGTCGCCGCAGGTCCCGTCGTAGGCCGCCATCACCATGCGCTGGCTGGCCGGCTTGGTCCAGGTGAGGGTCACGAAGCCGTTCACGCTGGCGACGAATTCCCCCACCACGTCCGGGCCGCTCACCGTGGAGGTGCCGCAGGGCACGGCGGTGAAGTAGTCAGCCACCCCGCCGAACCAGGAGTACAGGTTGCTTCCCGTGGCGAGCGCGAGCGGGTTCGAGCAGTCCTCGCCCGGGTCCACCTGGCTCTGCACGTCGAAGACCCACTGGATCGGCGGCACGGCGTTGCCGCACAGGAAATCCTCCACGCCGCTCCAGGACACGGTGACGGTCTCTCCGAGGTTGAACCAGGCGCCGGTGTCGATGGTCATGGTCCGATCGCCGTTGGAGAAGGTGACCTCCGTCGGGCTCGTGGAGAGGTCATAGCTGTAGCTCGTGCCCAGGGAGCCCGTCACGGTGATGACCCCCACCGCGGTGTCCACCGCCGAGTCGAAGTCCACCACCAGCGGCATGATGACCGGCACGTTGGAGGCGCCGTCCGTCGGCGTGGAGCTCACCACCGCCGCGGCGTAGGTGGCGCAGTCGATTTCGGTCAGGGTGATCGTGAAGGGGTTGTCCAAGGGGCCGGTCCCAGAGGACGTGTCGGCCATGTAGAAGTAATAGGTCTGGCCCGCGGCCACACTGATGGTGCCACCCATCTCCGTGGGCGCCCATTCCGAGATGCACGCCTCTTCCGGGGTCAGGTTTCCGCAGGTGCCGCTCGATACGATGGTCACCCAACGGGTGTTCACGGGCTTGTTGGTCACCAGGATGTCCAGGAATCCGTTGCTGGTGGCGGTGTAGGACATCACCACGTCCGGACCGTCAATCGTCCCCACAGCTACGCAGGAAGGCGTCGTGAGCAGATAGTCGTTGTTCGACGCTGTCCACGCCACGGAGTTCGTCCCCGTGGTCAGACCGTAGACGTCCGTGCAGTCCTCGCCGCCGCCGTTCATGCACTCGGCATTGCCGCCGTTCAGGCCGCAGACCTGACCGCCGGTGCAGGTGGTCTGAACCTGCCACTCGGTGCAGCCCTCGGTGCCCACGCCGCACACCTCCACGGCCGTGTTGCCGCTGTCGCAGCGGGTCTCACTCAGGGTCGGGCACTGGTTCGCGCAGCAGGCCGGCGTGCCCATGTTGTCGTTACAGATCTCGCCGTTGGCGGCGCAGTTCTCGGTCACGACCCAGTCGTTGCAGCCGTCACCACCCTGCTGGCACTCCTCGATGACGTTGGTGCCGCACTGCACCTCCGCCAGGGTGGTGCACTCGTCGGTGCAGGTGTCCACGCAGAGCGCCGAGCCCGTCGCGTCCTCGCAGAGCTGGCCGCCGTCGGCGCAGTCGCTGCCGTCCACCCAGTACAGGCAGCCGTCGATCGTGTCCAAGGTACAGGTCTGGATCATGCTGCCGCTGCACTGCGTGTCATCCACGGCCATGCACTCGTCGACGCAGGCCGTCTCGCACGCCGCCACGTCGCTCCGCACCAGGCAGATCTCGCTGTTGTCGGCGCAGTCCGCCTGGTCGATCCAGGCGCGGCACCCGTCTGAATCCACTTCGCAAGCCTGCACCACTGTGCTGTCGCACTGGGTGTCACCCGCGGTGTCGCAGCTGTGCTGACAGCAGAAGTCCGTGTTGATCGTACAGTCCAGGCGGCAGTGAAGCTCGCCGCCGCCGCCCACCTCGGAGTCGCACGTCGCGCCGGCGAAGTCGGTGCCGTCACACTCCTCTGCCGCCTCGACGATCCCGTTTCCGCACCCGACGACGCAGTCCTGGGGGCAGGACGACTCGGTTTCCGAGCCCTCGCAAACCCCGTCCCCGCACACCGGATCAACGGTTGCATCGTCATCTCCGCAACCCGTCGCCGAAGGTCCGACGACGAGCCCCACGAACAGTGTCCATACGGCCAGTCTGCGTATCATGCTCGAGTCTCCTTTTTATTTGTCCCGCGAGGCGGTACGTTGCAGATGATTTAAAACCTGCCAATTAGATAGTATAATTCAAATATCAGTTCTGCCAAGTTGGTTTCATTATAGTTGTAATTAACCACAGTGCCACCCCCCAACCAGAGGAATATTGCACATTATTGCGACCTGCAGCGCGTCACGCCAGCAACCGCAAAAGAGCAACTATATTTTTGTTTTTCCGGTCTGTTACGGGAACGTGAAGACGTACAGGGCGTAGGTACCGGGACCGGTCTCTTCGCGGAAAGATACAGTGGGGATTCCGTCAATACCGATGATCACGGGCGCGACTCCGTTCGCGGCCGGGTTGACATTCAGGGCCGGTCCAACCTGGATCCAGGTGTCGTTCACCACGTCGTAGCGCCGCACGACCACCTCGTCCACACCGCCATTGGTTTCCATATAGGCGACCCACGGAACGCCGCCGATGAGGGCCAGGGAGGGCGAGGTGGCGCTGCCCGCCCCATTCACCTCGGCCGGTCCCAGCAGGGTCCAGGTTCCGCTGCCAAACGAGTAGTATTTCACGTAGATGTCATAGGTCGCGGGCGCCCCGCCGTCGCTCTCGGCCCAGGCCACATAGAAGTTGCCCGTGGCGTCGGCCACGAGGGCCGTGGGCTCCATCCAATCCGAGGCAGGGTTCATATCGAGAAGCGAACCCAGATCCACCCAGGCTCCGGCATTGCTATCCCAGTACTTCACGGAATGGATGCTCGTGCCGTCGATGTTGGTGTCCGGCACGGCAATGTACGCCTGGTCCGTGTACACGATGGCCGGGTTGCCGCGGCCTTCGCTGGTGATCCCGGCTGGGAAGCCCGTCGCGCTCGGATGACTCTGCCACAGGAGCCCGTCCCACCAGCCGTAGTCAATGGAGACGGCGCAGCCGCCCGCGCCGAAGGAGGTCAGGTGCGGCCTCGCTGAGGCATCCAGGACGAGGTCGATGTTCCAGTGCGAACCGCAGGCGGACGGGAAGCCCGGCGCACCGACCTCGGTCCAACCGGCGCCGTTACGATATGCCACATGGATCGCCCCAGCGCCCCCGCTGCTCCAGGCAACCCAGGCCGTGGTGGCGTCGAAGGTGATGGACACAGTCTCGTTGAACCAACCGATGCCTGACGGCGACGGATTCAGCGTATCCCAGGCTGGCCCGCTGGTGTACTCCGAGACCGTCACGGCCCGGTTGCCGCCACCCATCTCCGCCAGCCACACCACGGTGGGCGTCTTGCCGTTCGTGCCGAGATCATGGGCCAGGGCGTTCCTCACGTCGCTCACCGGGTTGGTGCCCACCATGGACCAGGGCTGGGCTACGGACTCGCACAGGCCGCCGACGCAGATGTCCGCACCACAGGGGTTGTTGCAGCCGCCACAGTGCAGATCGTCGGCCTTTGTGTCCACGCAGCCCCCGTCGCAGAAGGTCAAGCCGGGGGCGCAGTCGATACAGGCCGTCTCGTCGTAACTGCAGATTCCGTTGCACGCCAGGGGCCCGCCGTCGTGTCCCAGGAGCGCACAGGTCTGCCCACCCAGGTCGGGATCGTCGCACTCCTCCCCCGTGTCGATGACCGTGTCGCCGCAGCCCGCGGCCACGCACGTCGTCCGACAGGCGTCCGGCATCACGTCCGAGTTTGCGGTCGCGTCGTCGCACTCCTCGACGCCGCACACGAAACCATCCCCACAGCCAGTCTCCACCGCAGAGCAGTCCCCCCGGCAGCCGTCGCAATCCACCGTGTTCCCGTCGTCGCAC
>JBDRSE010000062.1:0-8585 GCA_043825095.1 bacterium | reverse complement strand
GCCTGGGAACGGTGCGGATCTCCTTCGGGGAGAGCACGACCCTGGACCACGTGCGGCGGGCCGTGACCGCGCTGGCTCAGACCGTGGAGAGGTACGCGTTGACATGAGTGACTCCCTGTTCATCCTCCGGTACGGCGAGATCTTCCTCAAGGGGGGCAACCGCCCCTTTTTCGAGCGCCGGCTCCTCGATGGCGTGCGCCGGGTCATGGCGCCCTTGGGCGGCCGCGTGGAGCGGCTGCACGGCCGGGTGGCGGTGCACGTGGACGCGGACCGGGAGGCAGAGGCGGTGCTGCGCCTGGGGTGTGTATTCGGTCTTACCTCCTACAGTCCGGCGACGGCCGTGGAGCCGGAGCTCGGGGCCCTCTGCGCGGCGGCGGCCGCGGCGGCGCAGCGCGCCGTGGAGTGCTGGGCGGGGGACGGCCCCCGCACGTTCAAGGTGGAGACCCGCCGCGCGGACAAGTCGTTCCCCATGAAGTCGCCGGAGATCTCCCGCCAGGTGGGCAGCGCGGTGTTCGAGGTCCTCGGCCTGCCGGTGGACCTGCGGGATCCCGAGCTGCGGGTAGAGGTGGAGATCGGCGCGCAGCGCACCTTTGTGACCACCACGCGCCACCCGGGACTCGGCGGGCTCCCTGTGGGCAGCTCCGGACAGGTGCAGCTCCTGCTGTCCGGAGGCATCGACTCGCCGGTGGCCGGGTTTCTGCTGCTCAAGCGGGGCTGCACCCTCGCCCCGGTGACCTTCGAATCACCGCCCTACACCGGCGAGGATGCCCGGGAGAAGGTGATCGATCTCTGCACCCGGCTCGCCCGGTTCGGCGGCCCCATGCGCCTCCGTATTGTCCGCTTTACCGAGGCCCAGCTGGCGATCCACCGGCTCTGCCCCGGTCGGTTGGCCGTGGTGCTCTACCGGCGGATGATGGTCCGGGCGGCCGAGAAGGCCGCCGCGTTGGACAGATGCCTGGCGCTGGCCACGGGGGAGTCCATCGGCCAGGTGGCGAGCCAGACCCTGGAGAACATGGCCTGCATCGCCGAGGCGTCGTCGCTCCCCATCCTTCGCCCGCTGCTCACCTATGACAAGGCGGAAACCATCGAGCTGGCCCGGAGAGTCGGAACCTATGACATCTCCATCCGACCCCACGTGGACTGCTGCTCGCTCTTCGTGCCGGATCACCCCGAAACCAGGGCCGCCCTCGATCCCGTGCTCGAGGCAGAGCAGAGGCTCGGGGACGTGGACGCCACCGCCCAGCAGCTGATCGACTCCTCCGAGGTGGTGGAGATCGAAGATCCGCTCCAACCAGGGGGAAATCGGAAATCGGAAATCCGAGAACCCAGCCGTTCACTCGGACATCGTCCGATCTGATCAGCATTGGGCCGTGGCCACTGCGACTTGGTTCAACCGCCGTGGAAGCGGGCGTTGAAGCTGTAGCTGTAGGAGGTCGAGAAGGAGGGCCACTTCCACTGCATGATGGAGCGGCGGATGCAGATCCCGATGGTGTCGGCCTGGTACCGCGTCGGGGTGATGTACACGGACCTGGTCCGGCCCGAGGCGCCCACCTGGATGGCGATTCGGAGGCGAGGGTTTCTCATGCGAGTGTCGAGGCGGGCCGCTTTCTCGTAGCAGCGCTTGAGTCGATTGTAGTGGCGGCGGACCATGGATCCCAGGTCGCCGGGTCGGGCGCCTCCAGAGGCGATGGCTCCGGACGTGGAGGTCGAGCCGAAGTCCATCAGCCCCACGAATCCCGCGCGCATGGTGGGGAGGCCGTAGAGGCTGCCGGAGCTCGTGGCTGCCGGCGTGTCCATGCCGTTTTTCGGCGTGGTGCCGTTTTTCTTGCGACGGCGTGGGCGCCGCGTCCGGGTGGTCATGCCGGTGCTGACGTCGATGTCCAGCTCGATCAGCTCTGTGTCGTCGCCGTCCCCGGCCGGGTTCATGGCATCCATGGCGGGCAGGGGGGTCGCCATGGTGGCCGGACGGGGCGGGCCCTTCATACTGTCTTCCACCTGGGCGCTCTTGCTGTCCGAGGCGTCGGTGCCCGGCTTCTTTCCTGAGGAGATGAGCCACACCACGAGCGCCACGACCGCGATGCCCACAAGGAGCGCCCCGGCGCCGATCAGCAGCGTCGGTCGGCGGGCCCGCTTCAGCTCGGCGATCTGGGGTGAGAGATCGGCCTGCCCGGTGCCGACGCTCACGTGCGCCGGCACGGACGGATAGCTCTGGGCGGCCGGATCCATGGCGCTGGGTGCCGGTAGGTCCCCGGACAGGGAGGCGTCCAGCTGGGCGAGTCCCTTGGGCCTGGGAGCGGCCGGCAGGGCCGGCACGCCGGGCCAGGAGTCCTCGGTCACCGGCGTCGCGGCGGGCTCGGGCTCGATGGTTGGCGGCGGCGCCGGGGACTTGATGAGATCCGGCTCCCGGAGCTGCTGTGACGCGAGGGTCACCTTGGCTGCCAGGGGGCGCTTCATGGGCGCGTCGGCGTGGCCCACGGCCGCGTCCTTGCCGGGCGTCTTCTGATACGGAGACGCGGGGGCGGGACGGATACCGGTCTGGGGACGGGGCGGGGGGGCCCGCTTCACGTAGGGCTTGAGCTCCGGGATCTCCTCCAGGGGCAGCCAGTCCGAATACCCTTCGCGCCAGGCCTCCGCGTTCGGGCTGGGCTCGCCGCGCTTGCAGCGCGCCGCCAGCTCCGCGAACGTCATGGGGCCGTACTCCCCCCGGTCGTCGCCGAGGTACCAGGCGGCCTCCTGGTCAGCGGGCGCGGCCGGAGGCGGCGCCGCGGCCCCCCGGTGGGACCGCTGCATTTCGGCCAGGAGCTGCGCGGGCATGGCCGCGATCTGCGTCTTCTGCTCGTCCTCGCGGCTCGGCTGCGGTTTGAATGTGGGACGGGACAGCGGTGTCCGGGACTGTGCACTCTGTCGCCCCCCGGCCGACCGGGCGGAACGAGCCGTGTCCAAGGGCTTGGAGAGATCCGGGCGGGCGCCGACTCCGGTGCTCGTCTTTTTCAGCGGGGCCTTGGTGCCCGGCACCGGTCCCTGTCCGGCGGTCTTCGCCGCAGGCATGGACGACGGGGTGGGGCGCTTGATCGCGGCGCTGCCCCCGCGTCGGCTGAGGGCCTTCAGGGCCCCCTGTCCGGCGGTCTGTCTGGCCGCGCTCTGCGTGGTCGGTCCAGAGGTCGGCTCGCGCACCTCGATGACGCTCGAGCAGTTCTTGCACCGGATCTTGAGGACCTTCCCGTGCACCTTCTCGTCGGAGATGGTGTACTTGGTCTTGCACTTTGAACAGACGAACTTCATCCGCAATCAGAGCAGTCGTGCGATCCGCGAACGGATCTCTACGCGCACTTTCTCCTCGTCAGTAGCATGCAATGTTCTGAGCCAAAGTTCGACCGCTTTGTGACGAAATCCCTTCTTTTCGTAGAGGACCGCCAGGTTCTTCATGGGCGTCACGAGGGTCGGATCCAGCTCGATGGCGCGTTCGAACAACCGCATCGCCTCGTAGGGCTGGCGCTGCTTCACCAGGGCGACGGCCAGACTGACGAACAGGGCGGGCTGGAAGGGGTCGAGCGCAATCCCCTTTCGGAACAGGGCGATGGCTTCGTCGACGGCTTCGCGCCGGAACAGGGCGGTGCCCTGCCGCACCAGCTCCTCCGCTTCGGCTCTCACCTCCGGGTCCCGCAGCTCCGGCGGTTCGGACCGTTGACGCGCCAGGGCCCGCTCCGCGGTCCAGATCGTGGTTTGCACGTCTGCGGTCCGTCCGAGGATTGCATCCACGCCGTAAGTCGTCTGGAGATCCACGTTCAGGGCCCAGCCGGCGGTTTGGGAGGTCATCACCACGATGGCCACGCCGGCGAATCGCGGCTCCTGCCGGAGCTGCCGGGCCAACGCAAAGGGGTGCGTGCCGCGGAGCTCCGCGTCCAGGAGGATCAGGGCCGGCGCGTCGTGCTCCAGGTGCTGCAGCACGTCCAGGGTGTCGCCGGCCTGCAGCGTGGAGAAGCCGAGCCGCGACAGCGCGGTCGCGATGCGTTCGCGATGATCCCGTTCTCCGTGCGCGATCAGCGCGCTCAGGCCCGCGGCGGGCCGACGTTCCGGCACGTCCGGCTCGACCTCCAATTCGCCCAGGGCGGGTGTCGTGTCGATGCCGTCGTCGTCCACCAGGTCCACGTCGACCATCAGGTCCACGTCGTCGAGCAGCTCGACGTCGTCGGCCAGCTCGGTGGTTTCCAGGCCGCTGATGGGTTTGAGCCGCGCGGTGGACAGGGCGTCCTCCGACGCGGTGTTCCGGCCCTGGGGTCCGCTGCGCTGGATCGGAGCCAGATCCACCACGGCCGGGAAGTCAGCCGAGTCAGAGCGGCCGGAGGAGGGCTCGGGGATGGACGGCGGCGCGGCCCCGACGAGCCCGGCGAAACCGGCGGCGGCGCTGACGTCGACGAGCCCCGCGGAGTCGCCCACGTCGACGAGCCCACCGCCAAAAGAGAAGTCGCCGCCAGATCCCTGGCCCGCCTTGGGGGCGAAGCCGGCGCCGCCGCCGCCCAGGCCTCCGAGATCCTCGAGGTAGACCAGGTCCTCGGAGCCGACGCTCGGGCCGTGGGACGGTGTCAGGGTCTGCTCGCCTTTCTGCCAGGCCTCGATGGCGGCCTCGAGGACCTTGTCCAGGTCGCCCCCGGTGAGCGTCTCGGCCGCCACGGTGAGTCCCGTGATGAATGCGAGCTCTTCCACGAGCTCGCGGTCGTCGGGGTTGGGGAGCACAAGGCGCAGCGTGGAGCCCAGCAGCTCGTGCGGGAGCACGCGGTGCCTGCGCAGGAACGCGGGAGGGAGGCGATCCAACAGCCCGAGCTGGATCGTCATCGTGTCCAGGGACACGGCCCGCGGAGAGTCTTGGTCGTGCATGGTGCGCTCAGGATTGTCCCAGCCGACCGCACGCTAGGCGCTCCCGGGCCGGCCTGAGAAACCTCTCAAAATCATACCAGATACCTTGTGGTTTTCCACCGATTTCGGGGCCTGTGGTCAGCGCTTGAGCAGCGACGGGTCGTAGTCCTCGGGGGCTGCGAAACCGAGCAGGTTGAGCGCGGTGGCCGCCACGTGGGACAGCCCGGCCTCGGGCAGGTCGCGGAGCTCCAGCCGCCGCTGCCTGCCGGACAGATCCACGAGGATGAAGGGCACGGGGTTGAGGGTGTGTGCGGTCTTCGAGATGGGATGCCCGGTCGCGTCCCGCTTGGACTTGCCGGTCTTCTTGTCGATCTCGTACATCTGATCCGCGTTGCCGTGGTCCGCGGTCACCAGGGCGATGCCCCGGGCTTTTCGCACGGCCTGGAGAAGGCGGGCCAGGACGAGATCCACGGCCTGAACGGCGAGGATCGCGGCCTCGCGGTGTCCTGTGTGTCCCACCATGTCTCCGTTGGCGTAGTTGAGCCGAATCAGCCGGTACCGGTTGGACGCCACGGCCTCCACCACGGCGTCGGTCACCTCTGCCGCCTTCATCCAAGGTCGCTGCTCGAAGGGGATGCGATCCGATCCCACCTCCACGTAGGTCTCCAGCGCGTCGTCGAACTTGCCCCCGCGGTTGCCGTTCCAGAAGTAGGTGACGTGGCCGTATTTCTGGGTTTCAGCGCAGGCGAACTGGGGGATCCCGCTCCGCGCCAGGTACTCGCCCATGGTGCGGTTGATGGCGGGCGGCTCCACCAGGAACTGCTTGGGAATGAGCAGGTCGCCGTCGTACTGCATGAGCCCGGCGTAGAGCACCTCCGGCCGGGCGCCGCGGTCGAACTCGTCGAAGTCGTCCTGCTCGAAGGCGCGGCTGATCTGCAGCCCGCGATCCCCGCGGAAGTTGAAGAACACCACCGCGTCTCCGTCACAGATGCGGCCCACCGGCGTGTTCTCCCGGGTGATCACGAACTCGGGGAGGAATTGATCGATGGTCCCCGGCTGCTCGGCACGGTAGGTTTCGACGGCCTCCCGCGCGGACGAAAAGGGCCGGCCGATGCCGTGCACGTGGGCGTTCCAGCCGCGCTCTACGATGCGCCAGTCCGCCTCGTAGCGGTCCATGGTGACGAGCATGCGACCCCCGCCCGAGGCGATGCGGTAGGTCCGGCCGTTTCCGCCGAGCTCGGCGAGCAGCGCCTCCAGGGCGTCGATGTACTCGAGGGCCGACGTCTCGGGCACGTCCCGGCCGTCCAGCAGCGGGTGCACGAAGACGCGGCGCAGCCCGTCTGCGTGGGCCTGCCGGATCAGGGCGAAGAGCTGATCGATGTGGCTGTGCACGTTGCCGTCGGAGAGCAGGCCGATCAGGTGCAGCGCCCCTCGTCCGCCGCTGCAGCGTTTCACGATGCGCTGCCACACCGCCCCGCGGAAGAGGTCCCCGGAGGCGACGGCGGCGTTGACCAGCTTGGCCCCCTGGGCGAACACCCGGCCGGCGCCGAGGGCGTTGTGGCCGACCTCGCTGTTGCCCATGTCGTCGTCGGAGGGGAGCCCGACCGCCAAGCCGTGGGCTCGCAGGGTCGTGTGCGGGTGGTCAGCCATGAGGCGGTCCAGGGTCGGTGTCCTCGCCAGGGCTACGGCGTCCCCCTCGTCGCCGCGGCCGAGTCCGACGCCGTCCATGACCACGATGACCAGGGGCCCGTCGGGGGGCTCGAGGTCGGTCAGCTTCTTCAGCTGCAGCTCCACGTTCGTCATCCACTCCTGTGCGGGTGCCCATGGGTTGGGCACCGGGTTTGGCGTCCCTTGGCAGAGAATACACGATCCCCGGGTGGTTCTGTGGAGGAACTCGACGAGACCCATTGTCCTTGCCACACTGCGTCATCACGCCTATCTTGTTTGCCACAGTGCGTCATTTTCAGCCGTCGCACTTGAAGCGTTCACAGTGAGGGATTATGAGCAAGCCTTTGTGTTTGGTGACCGGTGCTTGTGGATTCATCGGAGCCCATATGGTGGAGGTGCTGCACGAGGCCGGCTTCGAGATTCGCGCCACTGACCTCGCGGATCAATACCTGGCCGATCAGCGGCGGAGGGGGCGCTTTCCCAGCGTGCTCAAGCGGCTCGGGGTGGAGTTCGTGCCCGCGGATCTCCGGGACCCGCCCTCTCTGGACGCCGTGGTGTCCGACACGGTGTACTGCTTTCACCTCGCGGCGGTGTTCAACTACTCCGCGCCCTTTGAAGAGCTCGAGCGCGTGAACTACCACGGCACCCGGGAGCTCGTGGATCGGCTGCTCGACCAGCCGACGTTCGCCAAGCTCCTGCACTGGGGCGCGGGCGGGGTCTACAGCCTGGCGAACCCCATGCCGCTCACCGAGGAGTCGCCCATCGATCCCGGCAACGACTACCTGCGGTCCAAGTCCATGGCCGAGCAGTTGGTGATGGACTACGGCGCCGACCTGGGGCTGCGGTACTCGATCCTGCGGCCCACCAGCGTGTACGGGCCCCGCGGCGTGTACGGCACCGGGCAGATGTTCCAGGCGGCGGCCGCGGGGCCGGTGTCCCTGTGCCCGAGGAACTGGCAGTTCCGCATTCCCTTCGTGCACGTGCGCGACGTCTGCCGGGCCGCGCTCTTCCTGGCCGAGCGCAGGGACACCGACGGGGAGGCCTACAACATCAATGACTCGAGCGAGCTGACCAACGTGGAGTTCTTCCGGTTCGTCGCAGGCGTCGTCGGCAAGCCCTTCGTGGCCTTGCCGGCGGTCGACATGGACGCGCTCAAGAAGATCCTGCGGCCCCTGGCCTCGGGGCTGGGGTGGCTCTCCAGGAACGTCACCGGAGAGCTTCCCCCCTTGGAGGCGCCGGTGGTGGAGTACATGGGCATCGACCTCGCCTACTCCAACCGGAAGCTGCTCGAGACAGGGTTCGAGTTCACCTACCCCGATGCCCGGCACGGGATTGCCGACACCATCCTGTGGTACCAGCGCAACGGCTGGATGTAAGCCGGATGGAAGGAGGAGCCACCATGGCCAAGCAGAACAAGGAGCCGCTCCAGCCCAACGGGAAGCGGTACGACTACGTCTCGCTGTGCCTCGCCACGAACGCCGAGCTCGAGAACATCATGCGCTGCGGGGTGCGGCCGGATCCGGAGAAGATCCTGGGTTGGGAGTTCCGCGGCTGGAACACCCTCGACCTCACCGCCCTGGCCGGGATCCGCAAGTTCAAGAAGGGCTTCTACCAGGCGGACCCCGTGTCCGACCCTCAGCAGGGAATCCAGGGCTACAACGTGCAGACGGTGGCCAACGGCCTGGGGGACGACTGGTTCGACAAGATCAAGCGCGGCCGCTCCGTCAAGCACGGCTGGTACAACTGCTACCCGGTGAACCTCAACGAGGTGGACAACAAGTACCCCAACGCCCTGCTGATCAACTACGACTGCGACAAGAACCCCTTCATCGATCCCAGCCGGAAGCTCCGAGACTACATCGTCAAGCTCTACGCCGACAACGACGATCTCATGCTCGGCAAGGCCTTCGTCGCCCTGGCCGGCCCCCTCCGGATCTTCGTCTCTTACTTCGCGCTGGAGCGCTACAACGAGTCGACTTTGTAGACTAGGGGGTGTCCCCCATTACCTCCCATAGTCAGGCACGCACTTGAAATCAACGGCTTTGTCGCGCGTCACTTGCAAG
>JBDRSE010000061.1:0-32166 GCA_043825095.1 bacterium | reverse complement strand
CCTGGCAACAAAGCGAGCCGGGATGGATCAGCGTCCTGAACGATCGAGTTGTCCATTCGCGACCCCTAAGCCCGTCGGATCCCGAAGGAACGGCTCAGCGTCGCTAGATCTTCAGGGCTCCCAAATCGATTTTCGTTTCCGCCGCTGCCTTGCCGTTGTCTTTTCGTCCGGCATCGCCGCCACAGGGTTGCAGCTCAATCCGCCAGACACCCCGACGCAGGTGGTGCTTGTAGCTGATGACGTACACGATCCCCTCAAGCCAGTGCCGGACCTCGTGTCCCAGGTGGATGGGGCGTCCGGGACGCCGCCGGCCCTGCGCCGGCACGGCGTCGAGGCGCAAACGACACCGAGGCGTGTGAGAACGGCTGGCCCGGATGTACAGGTCCACGATGTTGCGACCGGCGCGGTAGCCCACCAGGGTCAGCTCGGCACCGAGGCGGGTGGTCTTGGGCCGCCCAAGCATGGACCGCAGGTGCGCGAGCGCCTTGCGTGCGTCCCGATGCGCCTTGGCCATGACGCTGGCGTTCTGCCAGGCTGCCCAGTCGTACGCATTGGCCCCCGCGCGCGGGGGACGCGGCAAACGAGGTCGACCGCCCGGGGGGAGCCCATAGCGGGTCACCGTCCGCCACTCCTGCCACAGGTCGCGCACAAAGAAGTGGCGCTCGTAGGGGCCCCGTAGGTAGCGAGAGAGCCACGAGCGGTAACGCTCCCTGACCAGGCGATAGGAGCGGTAGTTGGGGACCTCGCTGTCGTAGTGCACCAGGAACCAATCCCCGATCCGGGAGACCCGAAACTGGGGCAGCAGCCGATGCAAGGCGGGGCCGTGGCGGCCGGACCAGGCAGAGGCGATGAGCACAATGGGGCGGTTCTCGAAACCAGTCTGTGATTGCCCCAGTCGACGGCGGACCCGGCGCGCCGCGCGCACGGCGGCCTTTTTGCTGGGAGGCACGGAGAAGACCCGATAGTTGTCCCGATCGAGGTACCACTTGGCCTCGTACCGGGGATGCAGGCCCGCGAGGTACAACACGATGGTGCGGGGGCTGGTGCGGCGTTTCACCTCGGCGAAAAACCGCTGTTTGTCTAATTGGTGACGGTAGGGAGCAAAGAAACGCAGGGTACCCGAGCGTCTCCGGCCCTCCTGGGCCACGGGCAGCGCGGCCTTGGCTTCCCAGATGAGGAGGCCGAACAGGAGCGCGCCGACCAAACCGGCGGCGAGGTGTGGGGCCAGCCGGGAGAACCGGGGCTCGGGCACTCGGGAAAAGGCCCAGCCCAGCAGCGCGCCGAGCTCCCAGAAAACGTCCACCGTGGCAAAGCAGGCAAAGATGACAAAAAAGTAGGTCCGGTAGATATGCACGTCCGCCGCGCCTGGGAACTTGATGTTGTAAAAGAGCTGCCCGGTGAAAAAGGCCAGGGGCAGGACGGCCCGCAGGAGCGGTCGCCCCAAGGCCAGGCGAAGCGGCAGGCTGAGGGCCCACAGACTGCAGGCCAGGACCACTGGATCAGACAGGGTGTAGCGTACGTTGACCACGTACTTCTTCAGGTACGGGTAGAAGTCGATCTGGCCCGAACGGACAGAGAAGGCCTTGCTGAGGTCGTCTCGCATGCCGACCCATTCGGTGTACTTGAAGTGAAACCAGAGTGTGAATACGAGCACCAGCGTCAAGCCGGCCACCAGGCCCCAGCGCAGGAGCATGACCCGGCGAAAGGCTCCGAGCCCGCTGTGAGCGCCCCAGCGGGTGGTCAACTGGTACTCCGTGGCGGGCGTAGTGGGCGCCGAACCCGCAGCGAGCAGGGCACCTACAAACAGACTGAAGGCCACCACCGACACCTGCCATTCCGGCCAGTGGAAGACCTGGGTGAACACGTGGTGGAAGGCGATCAGCAGCCCACCGATCCCCGCGGCAAAAAGGCCCACCCGGTGGGGTCGATGGGGAAAAAAGGACGCCGCCAGCAACCAGCCGCTGGCCGCCCAGGCCGCGGCAAAGGCGATGAAGTAAGGCGGCCAATCGGTGAGGCCGGCCAGGGCGAATCCTGCCAGGCAGGCGCAGGCCCACCGAAGCTTCGCTTCCTCGAGAAATGCCAAGAGCCCGAAAACGCCGAGGAGGGTGTACAGGATGCCGGGCGTCTCGTGGTCCAGCAGGTGACAGAACACCAGATTGTGGGGCAACAGCACGAACACCGCGGCCGCGCAAATGCCGCCCCAGGGGCCCCAGAAGCGTCGGCCAACCGCCAAAACGAGCAGGATGATCCCCAAGGTAAACAACACGGGCACGACGCGGATCACCCACTCGCCCTCGCCAAAGACCGCCTGAAAGGGGACCAGATACTGGTAGAAAATAATCGGATGGTGCAGGTAGCGGGCCTCCTCGGGCGGCGCCTCCCAGCCGATGTGGGGGGTCGGAGTGAAGGTGCCGTGGCGGACCAAATTGCGCGCGGCCGCGCCGTGGAAGCCGGCGTGATATCCGTAGTGACCCCAGGCAAACGGCGCCGCGATCCCCCACAGCGCATAGCCCCCAAAAACTAGCAGAATCGCCGTGATCGCGCCCCGCCGAAACCAGCGTTCGTTTCTAGACCACCAACTATTCATGGGCCGCGGTCTGCATGCTAGGGTGCCGCGTTATAAGTACGTGCTCAATTTCCAGCGAGCAATTTCGGCTCCTGGCACGGAGCGAAGAGGGCGGATATCGGGAATATCCAACCGATGAGCGACGCCGCCAGGGGCCGAAAGGGCCGCTGGAAATGAGTGCCTATTGATGACGCGGCACACTCGCGCAGTTTAAGGGGGTGCGGAAAGGAGAGCAAGCCTGAATGCAGCCTTTAGCTGGGCCAGCTTGGCCCCGGCACCGGCTCAACCGAGCTCAGAAGCGGGGTGAGGATCTGTGGGCGAGCTTCAGATGCCCACGGCCTTCCTGAGCAGAACGTTATTGCCCTCCTCGCCCTCCAGGAGCTGTACGAGGCGGACGACGTGCTGCTTCTCTTCCTCGATGAGCTGCTGCAGCGCGTCGTGGGCGCCGATCTCGTCGCGGAGGCCCTGGTAATAGGCGATGTTCGACTGCTCGAGGGAGATGGCGACCTGGAGCACGTCGGAGATGGAGGTGAGGCCCTCGATGTGCTTGAGGTCGTCACCTCGGTAGAACTCTGAGATGGCGATGGCTCGGAGATACTCGCTCCGGCCGTACTGGTGGGCCACGATGGGCTCGGTGTCCGGGGTCTCCTCGAGGATCTCGCGATACTTGGCCTCGTGCTCGAGCTCGTCGGCGGCCAGGGTGAGAAACACCTCGGCCAGCTCCGGGCGATGGGCATACCTGCGGCTCAGCCGCTCATAGAAGCGGGCGCCGGCCTTTTCGGCCTCCACGGCCAGCTCCAGGCTCTTGCGTGCGGTAAGTTTGATCATCTGCTGCCTCCTCAGCCGCTCCCAGCGGCCCGGCGATACGGGGGTTCCCGTGAGACAGGTGCAATATAGTCACTAAATTCCTACTGACAAGGTGGAGTATTGGCAGAGGATGACTGCTGGGTCGCGGGTATGTGAAATCAGTCGGAGTGGTTTCTGATGTCAGCGGGCTGACCTGTGAATTTCAAACTTCCGTCATTGACGGAAATGACGGAAATCTACTGGCCTGATGGAGTAAAAACACAGAACCACTTATGATCAAACACTATATCAATAAATGTAGACGAATGTGGTTCTGTTTGGCGAGAAGTGACGGGATTTCGCGTCAGAGGAGTGACGTATGGGCGTCAGGGCGCGGGCTCGTAGGTGATGGAGCCGTCGGCCTCGTGGATGGTGATGAAGTAGTTGGCCGGGACCCAGGAGAGGGTGGTGACGGTTTGGGAGAGGTTGGGCCAGCGGATCTCGACCGTTTCGGCGAGGCACATGCCGCCGAGGCCGAAGTACTGGGTGAGGGGCTGCTGCAGGCCGAAGTGGCCATAGCCCCCCTGCACCTCGCGGGTCTGGCTGACGCCGCCGGCGGTGACCACGATCCGGGCGCCGATGGCCGAGACGTTGGAGGCGCCGTCCCCCGCGCCGACGAGGCGGACGGCCATCCAGTTGGAGTCCTGCCCCACGTCGTTGCGATACAGGTGCACCTCGGCCCGGGTCCAGGTGCAGGCCGGGTCGCTGCTGCAGCGCATGGTGGACGAGCCCACGAGCAGGTCCAGGTCGCCGTCCCGGTCGTAGTCCAGCGTGGCCACGGAGTTGCCGTAGTAGTGGTCCGCGCCCGAGGCCGCTGAGACGTCCTCGAAGGTGTGACCGCCGCGCTGGCGGAACAGGAAGTCGTGCGTGTAGGGGTAGTCCGAACAGCCCAGGTAGATGTCCAGCAGGCCGTCGTTGTCGAAGTCCAGGAACACGGAGGTGATGTCGCCCTCGTTCCAGTCCGTGGGCCACGACCGCTCGAGACCCATGATGGAGTTGCCCGGCCGCTCGAAGCGCCAGCTCTCGCCGTTGCCGTCGTTGAGCAGCAGCTCCGAAGGGTCCGAGGAGCTGCCGATGTGCCAGTGGCGGATCTCGTTGGTGTACAGGTCCATGTCCCCGTCGTTGTCGATGTCGCCGCACAGGGTGGTGAAGGTGTTGCCGCCCAGGCGCCAGGGCTGGTCGTCGGTGCCCGTGCCCCAGTAGTCTGCGCTACACACGATGGAGGGCGGCCCCGGGTTCGGGTCGCAGTCCGGAGAGTTGGGGGCGAGCTGGCAGTGGCACCGGAAGAACTGGTTGTCGCTGTAGTCCACGCCTTCGTCCATGGCGTAGCCCACCTGCGGGGCCACGTTCTCGAACTCGCTCCCGTTCAGGTTCTTCCACAGCATGTTGGTCTGGCGGCCGTAGGAGCTGGTGATGAGATCGGGATCCCCGTCGGAGTCCACGTCGCAGACCGTCACGCCCCAGGTGGGGCGCGGGTTCATGCCGCTGCCGTAGGCGCCGGGGGTGGTGGTCAGGCCGGCCGGCCCCGTGACGTCCGAGAAGGCGCCCGTGCCGTCCCCGCGGAAGAGCCGGTCCTGCTGCGCCGAGCCGGGATAGCCGTAGATGCCGTAGTCGAAGCCCACGAACAGGTCGATGCGCCCGTCCAGGTTGTAGTCGAGGAACGCGGCCGAGGTGGGCGCGCGCCGCTCGCCGTTGGGGGGGGTGGTGTCGCTCTGGGGCGCCAGCTCGAAGGTGCCGTCCCCGTTCCCGAGGAAGATCTCCGAGCGGTCCCCGGGGTCGTCGGTGGCGTCGTCCTTGACGTGGGTCCCGCTGTAGACGTCCAGGTGGCCGTCGTTGTTCACGTCCGCGAACACCGAGAGGTGAGACGCGCGCGCGAACGTGGAGCCGTCCCGGGTGGCGGTGAGGCCGGACGCCTCGGTGAAGTCCTCGAACTGCCGGGCGCCGCCCGTGCCGGCCGCGTTGATCAGCACCCGCTTGTTCCAGGTGCCGGGCTCGCCCTGCAGGTCGAAGCGCATGCCGCCCGTCTTGTGCACGACCACGTCCGGGTAGCCGTCCTCGTTGAGGTCTGCCACGGCGAGGCGGTTGCCCACCACGTCCGCGCCGTCCGCGGCCAGGTTGGCCTCCACGGTCACGTTGGTGTAATAGGGCCCCGCGCCGAGGGCGGGGGGGGTCTTGCAGATGGGCACGGGACCGCGCGCCACGGTGCACACCCGGGGGTCACAGCTCTGGGTGGCGGTGGGCAGGCAGGAGAGCTCGGCGTCGCATGCCCCCTCACAGGCGCCGCAGCCGCAGTCCGGCATGCAGGCGCCGTAGGTGCCGGACTCGACCACGAGCTGCCGACACTTGAACCCCGAAGGGCACCCCGTCCGCGCGCCGTCGCTCGCGCAGCCGCCGTCGCTGCTGGCCACGCCGCACACCCCGGCCACGCAGACCCCATCGTTCGTCCCCACCGCGGCGCAGTCGGTGTCTGCCACGCACGCGCCCCCCGGAGGAGTGCCGATGACATCCGGAGACGAGCAGGCCGTGCCGTCGTCATCGCCGCAGCCGCTGCCGAACCCGCAGCACAGCGCGACGAGCGCGCTCACGACAAAGGTGAAGCGGAGAGTGTTCATGTCGAAGGTCCCTTTTTCCAGTCAATCCATGATCAGGCGGTTCAGTGTACCCCAACCCACGGCCCGGATCCCAGTAACCGTTCACGTGGTAGACGGCACAGCGCCCCCGCGCGCAGCGCGGGCTACCCCTTGAGGGGACGACAGGGGTGTACCCCGCCGCGGAGCGGTGGAGCTGTCGGGCTGGTTTCGGCGCGGTGCGAAGGCTGGCACCTGCCGGAGATCGATCCGCCGCTTCGCGGCTCAGCTCTCCCCCTCCGCCCCCTCCGGGGGAACCTCGCTGCGCTCGGGAGGTGCGGCAAATAGCACCCCCGTGAACACATACGAATCCCACTCCCCAAATGGGTGACGTCAATCCGCGTCCCTGGATGCTCAATCCGCGTCGGGCGCCTTGACGCCCTTGGCAAACCGGAGGGGCTGGGTGATGAGGTCACCGCGCGGGCTGATGGCGAGCTTCAACACGGGCCCGAGCGCCACGTGGATCGGCTCGCCGGTCCCGTGCACCACCTCCCCGTCCACCGTGTACAGCCGCTCGTCGGTGCGCACCTCGAAGCGGGACGACAGGTCGTTGATGTACCGGGGGTCGGTGGGGAACGAGCCCTGGCCCAGGTACGACATGGCGATCTGCTTCCAGCCCGCCACCGGCGCGATGAGCGACTTGGGATCCACCGGGCGATGGCCGCGCGCCAGGAGCGGCAGCCAGATCGCGACCTCCTGCTTGGAGATCGCATAGGCCGCGCTGTAGAAGGTGCCCCGGGAGCGGACCTTCACGAAGGGGTGGACACCGATGTGCAGCTGGCCGGTGGAGTTGCAGAACAGCAGGGAGTAGCGGTCGTAGGGCAGCCGCTCCCCGTCCTGGAACACGTCCGCGTCCATGGGCCGCAGGATCTGCTCGTAGTCGGCGGGCTTGTTGGTCCAGATGGCCGTGAGCGACTTGGCCACGATGCGCACGGCGGCCATCTTGCCCTTGGAGCCGTTCTCGTACTCGTTGAGGATCCGGATGATGGGGCCCATGCCGAAGGTGAAACAGTGGCGCAGCTGGCTCCCCTGCCGCACCTCGAGCACCGGCACCTCCTTGGTGAGGAGCTGGCCGCTCTTGTAGGCGCGCACCACGTCGCGGAAGTTGCGCCCGGGCCCGGCGAGCATGCCGCACCACCGGGAGGTGACGTTCATGGTGCCGCCCCCCAGGAACGCGAGCTGCGGCCCGTCGCGGCGGTCGGCGTACATCTTGTCCAGGATCCGCTGGATCGTGCCGTCGCCGCCGTACACGCACACGAGCTGGGTTTCGCTGCCGAGGCTGGCGAGGGCGGGGCCGATGTCGTGGATGGAGTCGGTGACGATCCAGCGCACGTGCCTCGTCTCCGGCGAGTCGAGGATGTTCGCCAGCTCCTTCCAGCGTCCCCCGGCGCGGGGGTTGCACAAAAGGACGATGTCCCGCCCGTCGGGTCGGGGCTCGTGGACCGGGCCGGTGCCCTCGGTTGCCGTGGGGGTGCTGCTACCTCTGCTCATGATCCGGAATGCTCGCCCGGGCGCGGCGCGACGTCAAGAGGGAGTTGAGAGCGCTGGCTACTGGACGATGGTCTGGCAGCCGAGGATGATGTCCACCTGCACCGACTGCCCCGCCTGGACCGCGTCGCAGGCGGCGCCGACGAGCTCCACGTTCTCGTGGGAGCCGTCGTAGTCCCAGCAGCCCGGCGCGGAGGCGCACTCGTTGCTCGGATCGGAGCGGCGCGCGAGGTCCAGCACGTTGCCGTCGATGGTGGTGCGCACGTTCACCTCGTTGATCTCGAGGCCGCCGGGGGGATCCGGGAGCTCGTAGGTGCAGCCCACGGTCTGCCCGCGCACCCAGGAGATGGCGTCGGACACCGCCTGGATCGTGAAGTTGCCCTGGGTCATGTCGAAGTGACAGGACTCGGTGGGGTTCGCGCCCGGCGCGACAAACGGAAGGGTCGCGTCACAGGTGGGCGACATGTACGCCGGCGCGCCGGCCAGGGCGATGGAGCTCAGGGCCCCGCGCATGTAGTAGGGCGGTGCCTGGGCCGCCGAGGGGTCGTAGGTGTCCGAGCCAGGCACCCCGATCACGAAGGTGAGGACCGGGGCGGTGGCGTGCTGCTCCGCGCTTGTGACGAGGCCGACAATGTTCTGCGGATACTCCCAGTCCGCGCAGCCATTGGCGTCCATGTAGCCCTGCCGGGTGGACAATGAGGTGCAGCTGATGCTGCCGTCAGTGACTACGAGCAGCACCCGCTTGCCCTGCACGGGCCAGCCCTGGAGGTCCGAGCTGCTCCAGAGGATAGCGTCGTAGAGCGGCGTGCCGTCCGGGTCCCCGGAGAGTGGGGCTTCGTTCGCCAACCAGTCCTTGATCTCGCGCCGAATCCCCGAGGCCGCGGTGGACTTGTCCGTCCCTGCCAGTGTGAGCGACTTCTGCGGGAAGGCCGGGGCCTGGCAGCCCACCGTGGGCAGGATCCAGGAGATGCAGGGCGGCGCACCCACCATGCCGCTAGGGGCCGCGTAGAGTCCCAGGTGCGTGGTGTCGAAGACGTCCTGATCCAATGCCTGCACGATAGCCTGGGAAGCGAAATTCCAGCGGTTCCCCTGCATGGAGGCGCTCTTGTCGAGCACCACCATCAGCGCCAGGGGCGCCTGCTCCGCGACGTAGGACGCCGTGACGCAGCTCCCCCCGTCCCCCAGGGTAATGGTCGAGTCCATCTGCACCCAGGCGTCCGGAATGTGGAACACGTCCGTAGACGAGTCCCAGCCCGTGCCGCCCTCCGGGCCCGTGCCGCAAGAAATGAATCCGACGGCCATCAGTATCAGCGCGATCCGACGTAACACCATGAGGGCTCCTCCTTCTAAGCTAGTCGTCCTACCACAGACAGGATATCAAATTCCCTACCAGCCCAAAAGGAATTGGTGGTACCTTGAGCACCGCGCACGGGGAGGCGGCCGAAAAAACGCAGACCTCGCAACGGAATAGCAAAGGAGCGCAACCATGAGAACTGTGATCACGAGCAGATGGCGAGGGTTGCTGGCGCTGGTGCCCCTCTGCCTGGTGTTGACCAGCTGCGGTGTGGACAAGGACAAGCACAAGGCCCAGGTCAAGAAGGCGAAAAAGCTGGAAAAAGAGCTGAACCAAGCCCAGGATGCCTACAAGGACCAGAAGAAGATCGTCTCCAAGCTGCACACCGAGGCCGACGGGCTCAAGGCCCGCGCCGAGGCCGCGGAGAAGCACGCGAGCAAAGCCAAACAGGAGGCGAAGACCATCAAGCGGGACTTCGGACTCAAGCTGAAGGCCTCCGAGAAGGAGGTCGAGGAGCTCACCAAGGCGCGGCTGGAGGCGGACAAACGCGCCAAGCTGCTCACCAAGCTCACCGGCACATTCCAGAAGCTCATCAACAAAAAACAGATCTCGCTCCGGGTGTCCCACGGCCGGATGGTGCTGAAGCTGCGCTCGAAGGTGCTGTTCAACTCCGGCTCGGCCACCCTGGCGAACTACGGCAAGACCACGCTCAAGCACGTCGCCAAGGCGCTCAAGGAGATCAAGGGAAACGTCTTCCAGGTGGCCGGACACACCGACAACAAGCCCATCAAGTCCAAGCAGTTCGCCGACAACTGGGAGCTCTCCTCGGCCCGCGCCATGGCCGTGGTGAAGTTCCTGCTGGAGCAGGGCGTCCCCGGGAGCAGTCTCAGCGCCGCCGGCTTTGGCGAATTCCAGCCCGTTGCCAGCAACCGCGCGGTCTGGGGTCGCAAGATAAACCGCCGCATCGAGATCACGCTGATGCCGTCCATCCCCCGCCAGCTCCTCAAGAAGCCGCCGCGCGGGCGTCGCCGTTAGTCCACGATGTCCCTGTGGCAGGCACCCTTTCGCCCGCCGCCCATCCGCTCCAGCGCGTTGGCGCGGCCGCATCGCCGGTACACGGACGGTAACGCCGCGGGCTTTTCCCCGCAGCCCATCTCCCCCCCGGACATCATCCCGCTGAAGCGGGGATACTGGGCGACCTACGGCGGGCAGACCATCGCCTGCCTCGCGGTGAGCGCGGTCAGCCTGCTCCTGATGTGGGGCACCGCCGCGGCGAACGACGCTTCGGACAGCTACTACAAGGACGTCGTGCTGATCCTGCACGTGAACCACAACTTCTGGGCCTTCGAAAGCGACGCCGCTTTCTGGGCCGGTCTTCAAAAAGGCCACGTCGAGCTCGCGGTCTGGACCACCCTGCCGCCCGACGCCGAGTCCACTGCCGCGTCGACCCTCACCTACCTCGCCGGGGCGACCGCCGCCTTCGCGCTCATGTTCCCGCTGTTTTTCTGGTCCCGGTATCGCAAGCTGGAGCTGGCCTTCGGCGACGAGATGTACGACTCCGAGGAGGGCCAGGCCAAGGCCGCCCAGGAGCCCGACTCCGACTCCCTCGCCGAGCTCGCCCGCAAGCAGCCCAACCTCGGCCAGTACGTGGACGGCAGCTACGTGGGCCTGAGCGCCCTGCTCCTGACCGTGCTGGTCATTGGACAGGGGGGCGCCGGCGTGCATCTCCTGCTGGCCCCCGCACCCACGGGCGGCCTGGCGTCTCCGCTGATCTGGACGGTCTACGCGGTGATCCTGCTCATGCTGGCGGCGGCCAACGCCGCCCTGACCGTGGCGTGCCTCAGGAACATGATCCTGGCGCCGCAGCTGGCCTTCCAGCTCTCGCTCGTGGCGCTCGCCGCGTCGCTGATCACCGGGCACTGGGTCGCCATCGGCGTGAGCTGCGTGGCCTCGGGGTTTTTGTGGCGCAACCACATGGCCTTCAAGATGATGATCGCCCGGGTGGTGGAGCCGGAGAAGAAGGACCCCCTGGAGGCCTACTACCACAACCTGCTGCAGCTCCTCGTCTGGGTCATGCGCGCCGACGGCCACTGTGACCGCCGGGAGCTCGGCAAGATCAAGACCACCTGCGACGCCATGCGCATGTCCAGCTGGGAGCGGGACTTCGTGCTGCGCTCGGCCAACCTCGAGGATCGCGCCGAGCTCAAGACCGCCAGCAAACGCTACCTCCAGAGCGCCGCCGCCGCCGGGATCCCCGACCCGGGCGACCACCTCATCGTGGTGGCCCTCGCCGTGGCCGGCGCCGACGGTGTCGTCGTGGACCAGGAAGAAGAGGCCGTGCGCCAGCTCGCCAAGCTGGTGGGTGTCAAGGAGCCCCTGGTGGACACGCTCGTCGGGCAGCAGAGGCTGCACCTCGAGGCCTTGGACGTCGACCGCGCCCGCGACCTGCTGCACGTGGACTCCGACGCCACACCTGACGCCATCACCGCGGCCCACGACACCCTCGCCGCCGAGCTGCAGAGCTTCCAGTACGACCACCTCGGCACCGGCTTCGCCTCCACCCTGAACGCCCGCCTCAGCGCCCTCACCCGCGCCCGCGACCTGCTCACCCGGTCAGCGGGATCCTGATGCACCGGCCGCCCGGCTCGACTGCACGCCCGCGGCCGAATGAACCTGCGCGAGCCCTGAGTCCAGCTCCATTCAGATATTGGGCATTCTCGTCGCTCGCGTTATATTCTCACTTCGCAGTGAGGCACCGGGCAGAGTCCAGGAGATATCCCAAAATGACTCGGTTTGCGTGTTCGTTGGCAGTGACTGGCTCCCTGGTGCTCCTCGCCGGCACGCTGGTTGAGGCCAGTCCCAGTGACAAGGCACGAGCAAAGCTGCTCTTTCGGGAAGGCAGACAGCTCTTCCACAAAAAGAGGTACAAGAAGTCCATTGTCCAGCTAGAGAAGGCCCACCGCCTCTGGAAGCATCGAACCATCGTGTTCAACCTGGCGCTGGCCCATGCACATCTCGGCGACAATATCCGGGCGGTGATCCACCTGAGGCGCTTCCTGGCCGAGGCACCGCCTGCCGAACGGAAGCTCCCCCTGATCCTGCAGCAGGTGCAGCAGAAGGTCGGAGTGCTGGTGATCCAGCTACCCAACCCACGGGCCGCCATCTATGTGGACGGCAAGCTCGCCGGAAGGGGCCGCGTGGAGCTGGTGGTCGAACCGGGGCGGAGGGCCATCGAGATCAGAGAGGGGACGCGCACCGTGCTGCGCAAGTCCATCGAGGTCCCGGCCGGCAAGGAGAAGACCTGGGAGCTCGCGGAGCTGCCCCGACGCCGACCCGCGCGCGGCCGCCCGCTCGTGATCCACCCCAGACTGAGGCTGAGACCGCGCCCTGCGGTCCCCCCTCCCGTGGTGCCGCCACCGACCCGCTCCCGGCGCGGCCTGCACACGGGGTACTTCACCACGTTCACCGTCATGACCGCGGTTTCTCTGGCGGCGGCCATCGCCATGGGGTTCAAGACCAAGCAGGCCCACGAGGACTTCGTCGCCTCCGGCCGCACGGACACAGCCCTGCACGACGACGGCGTCCTGTACCAGAACATCGCCAATGCCCTCTGGGGGGTCACCGCCGCGGCAGCCGTAACCGCCGCCGTGGTGGCGATCTTCACCCGCTGGCGCCGTACGGAACGCAGCAAGCCCAGCGCCTCGCAGGGCGCGGCGCAAACCACCGGGCACCTCGCTCCGCAGGTTTCGGCCAAGCCGACGATCTGGCCGGGCGGAGCAGGCCTGACCGTTGACTGGTAACCGAGGCCGGGTCTTGGCGCATCGAAAGGAGCTCGAAATGTTCCAAGCCACGCGGGGCCCATCCGTGCGACTGCCGTCGATCGCCACGCTCCTGCTGACGACCTCACTCTTGGGCGGCTGCAGCTACGACTTCTCCTACAGCGACAACGCGAACGACAGCGGCGCGAACGACAGCGGCGCGAACGACGGCGCCCTGCCCTGCGGAAACGGCGCGCTGGACACCGGCGAGGCCTGCGACGACCAGAACACCAGCCCCGGCGATGGATGCAGCGCCACCTGTGAAGTAGAGACCGGCTGGCAGTGCAGCAACACGCCGAGTCAGTGCAGCCCCATCTGCGGAGACGCGCTGGTGGTCGGGGGCGAGACCTGCGACGGCACCAACGTCGGCACCCTGACGTGCGCCGACTACGGCTTCTACAGTGGCAGCCTGGCCTGCAGCGGCACCTGCGACGCCACCGACACGAGCGGCTGCTCCGGCGCGTGCGGCGACGGCCAGCGAAACGGGCCCGAGGTCTGCGACACCACCGACTTCGGCGGCGTGGACTGCGTCAGCCTCGGCTACCTCGCCGGCACCCTGTCGTGCAGCCCGACCTGCGACGCCACTGACGATTCCAACTGCTCCTTCGGCACCCTGATCTTCAGCGAGTACGTCGAGGGCACCGGCAACAACAAGGCGCTGGAGGTCTACAACGCCTCCCCGGCCGCAATTGACCTCGCGACGTGCCAGATTGTCAGTTACAACAACGGAGTCACCAGCCCCACCAGCACGTACCAATTCCCCGGCAGCGATCTGGCCGCCTCGTCCACCTTCGTCGTGTGCAACACCTCGGCGGACGCCTCCCTGGTACCCTACTGCGACGACCAGAACTCGAACCCGACCAACTTCAACGGAGACGACGCCCGCGAGCTCCAGTGCGGCGGTGTGCTGGTCGACTCCATCGGCCGCGTCGGCGAGGATCCGGGCACCGAATGGGGCACCGATCCGATCACGACCGTGGACTACACCCTGCGCCGCGCTCCACAGCTCATCATCGGCGACACGAACTCGGGCGACCCCTTCGACCCTGCCACCGAGTGGCTGTCCTATCCCGTCGACACGTTCGACGGCCTCGGCCTGCGCTGATCTCAGTCCCCGAGGTCGCGGAAATCCGTGGCCATCCGGGGGCGGGGCCGGGGTCTGGGCCTCATCTGCTCATCATCCTTGAGGTCTCGGAAATCGGAAGCCATCTCGCGCATGGGTCGGGGTCGGATCGGCCGGATGCGCCGCCCGGATCCCATCGCCCCGGCCTGGCTCCCAACGGAGCGCAGCTTCACCGTTGTCATCGTGTCTTCGGAGGGCACCACAATGAGCGTCTCCGGGTGAAATCCCGGGGCCCGCACCAACAGGTTTTCCGGCTTGTCGGACGCCGGCACCACCACTCTGAAAAACGAGGTGGGGTACTTCACGCCCCGAAAAACGACCTGGCTCGCCGCGCCTTCCGGGACAACCCGCACCCGGAGGGTCACCGGGTTGCGCTTCTTCGGGCCGACCCTGTCGTCCGTCCTCGACTGGACCGCCATGCTCGAGCTCGGCCGGGCCGAGCCGGCGGGAAGCCCGGGTCCCGCTGAGCCGGGGGGGGGCGTCCGGGTCGCGGGCACTCTCCGCGAATCGGCGGTGCGGGGACGGGTAAAGAGGTAGACCGCCAGAATCACCGTAACGACGGCAAAAAAGGCGCCCAGGAGGATGATATTGATCGTCGACCGTCGGGCCTGACGGTACACCTGCATAGAGTCGGGCTGCGGCTGCTCGAGGTTCGTACCCGTGGTGCCGGCCATGCCCGCGGCCTTGATGGCCTTGTTGTATCCTCCCTCCAGCGCCTCCTTGATCTGCCGGTCCTTGAGCTTCTTCTTGTCGTAGAAGAGCCGGTTCATCATCTTGGAGAGCTTGTGGTGGCTCACGCCCTGGCCCTCCGTAACCATGAGCTCCTCCAGCTGCTCGGCCAGCTCCGAGGCCGTGGAGAAGCGCTCCGCCTTGTCCTTTGCGAGGGCCTTCAAGATGATCCGTTCGAGCTCCACGGGAATCTGTGGGTTGATCGTGCGCGGCGAAGGCACAATGGCCTCCCGCACCTTCATCAGCGAGGCCGCGTCGTTGTCCTCCTTGAACAGCCGCCGCTGGCAAACCGCCTCGAAGAGCAGGATGCCCAGGGAGAAGATGTCCGACCGTCGATCCAGCCCCACCCCGTAGGTCTGCTCCGGGGACATGTAGGCCACCTTGCCCTTGAGCACGCCCGCATCGGTCTGACCGACACGCTCAGCAGCATAGGCAATGCCGAAGTCCACCACCTTGACGTGACCTTCATAGCTGACCAGTACGTTCTGGGGCGACACATCCCGATGCACCACGCCGAGCGGCGTTCCGTCCGGGCTCTTCAGCTCGTGTGCCGCGTGCAGTCCCGCCGCGGCGTCGGCCACGATCCGCGCCACAACGGGCCAGGCCAGGGATCGCCGCTGGCGGGCCACGGAACGCAGAATGTCGGTCAGATTCTGCCCGTGCACGTACTCCATGGCGAGGTAGTAGGACTGGCCGACCTTTCCCATGTCGAAGATGGTGGCCACGTGGGGATTCTGAATGAGCGCGGCGAGGCGGGCTTCATCCAGGAACATGTTGATGAACTCACGGCGCCGCGCGAGATGGGGATGGATCTTCTTGATGGCCAGGAGCTTCTCGAACTTCTCGGGGCCCTTGATCCGGGACAGGAACAGGGTCGCCATCCCCCCTTGATTCATCTCCATGAGCAGCTCGAACCGTCCGAAGACCCGCTCGGTCAGCACGGCTTCATACTCGTCCTCAGCCTCGCTCTCCACCGACATCTCTTCCAGATCCTCTTCGCTCAGCACGAGACTGGGTCTGGTCACCTCCTCGAGGGCGCCGGACAGCTCCGTCAAACCACCGGCCGTCAACAGTGCCTCCGGGTCGGAGACGAGCGGATCGGCCCCCGCTGCCTCGGCCGGCTCCTGCTCGGCACAAGAATTGTCACCCTCAGCAGGCGCCTCCCGGTCGATCCGCGGCGGCACCGGAGGTTGGGGTGGAGGCTTGCTGGACATGATGAATCTCCAATATTACGCCACCCGACACCCAAAAGCCCAGATTCGAATCGGGGCCGCAGTGCCGGACACCCTGAAACCGCGCCACGTGAACGGTTACCTGCGAACAAACGCCTCCCATGGGTGTCTGTAGAGTGTTGTGAGGCCAATTTGGCTCTCGAACGCTCGGCCCAATCCAAGGAGGCGATACCATGGCAACGAAGAAGACGCTCCGCGAGGCCTTCGACGCTGGGGAGCTCAACCTGCTGCCCATCATGAACCTCATCTGTCTGCTCATCCCCTTTTTGCTGATGGCGGCCCAGTTCATCAAAGTCGGCGTGATCATGATAGAAACGCCGCGCACGAGCCGCGTCCCGGGCAAGGTGAAGCCCGGCGAGTCGCTCAATCTGGCGCTGGTCATCACCGATCAGGGCTTCTACCTGAAGTCGAAAAACGGCGCCGAGTGTCCACCCGGGGTCGCGCAGAGCGACAAGCTCTGCTTCCGGCGCCAGGAGGGCAGGCTGACCGACAAGGTGCTCAAGTCCCTGCAGCACCACCTGTGGAAGCTCTACGCGAGCAAGTACAAGCACCACCCCTTCTCCCAGGCGGGCGAGCGACACGCCATCACCGTGATCCCGGAGCCCAACGTCTCCTACGACGACCTCGTCCGCACCTTCGACGTGATCCGGGAGGTGCCCAAGGACGCAACCAATCCGCCCCTTTCGGCCGTGATCCCCGCCGGCGGCTGCGCCATGGTCTACGATCGCAAGGGCAGCCGCTGGGGCTACCAGGAGTCCGGCGGCACCAGCGTCCAGGACACCGCCTGCATGTACCACCGCATCACCCTCGCCCTCGGCTCCTCCTAGAAATGCCGTAGCGGGGTCTGACCCCATCACGGCAATTACGTGGCATACTGGAGGGACACTACTCGGCTGGGCAGTAGGGCGTACATGTCCAAGAAAAAAGACACCGGATACCACATCGGCCGGAACGAGGCCGATCCGGGACAGCGGAGGGAGGACCAGGTCAGCAGCCAGCGGCTGCGGAAAATCAATGCGCCGGGCGCTCCCTCGTCCTTGACCGAGCCACGGCCGCGGGCGCGCAGCGAGTCCTTTGACTTCATCAAGGCGACCAGTCATATGGCGATCCCGGTAGCGGATCCGGACGACCCGCTCCAGCTCATGGATCCGGAGTCCAGCCTGCGGCTGCTGTCCCAGTCCCACATGGACTACTTCGGAGAGGACTTCTGGGCGGCAAAGGGCGAGTTCATCAAGCTACGCTTCCACGTGGGGCTCCGCGGAGACGTGTACGAGTTCTATTCGGACGCCTACCCCCTGAGCACAGACACCTGGTCCGTCCTGCAGCCGATCATCAGCGAGCACATCCGATCAGAGCTGGCAGAGCTGGGAAAAGCGCTGATCAAGCAGGTCCCGGTGCGTATGGTGTTTTTCCACGACCCCCAGATCCACGCGCCTCCGGACCGGGAAGGAAACGTGCTCCGACAGCCGCTCGACTTCGCCACGTCGGTCACCTTCGCCGCGGGGGAGTTCATCGACTACGTCAACTATGGGAGGCGCCCGGAGCGATTTCGCATCGGCTTCGACGCCAGCTACCTCTATCTCGGCACCGAAACCGGGGCCGCCTTCTCCTATTCGAACCACTGGCTGTTCTTCACGGAGGTCCTGCGATCCTTCGCCGAGCTGTTCGGCCGGCCCTTTGCCGTCGACGAGCTGCCGCTTCGCGTCCTGCGGGAGCACGCCGACGGCGACGTGGCCTCCCTGGTGACCGGCATCGGGATGTCCGAGAAGCGCACCTATCAGTCCCGCGATCGGGTCTACCGCCCCCAGGTCGATGTGGTGTTCGAGCCCGATCAGCTCGAGGTGCGACTCACCGACAAGACGGGGATCCTGCGCGGGTTCACCAACCACTACGCGGCAGGCACCTACCACAAGACCACCGACGGCAACGTCACGCTGCTAACCAAGCGGTACTGACCGGAAATGCCGTGCTGGGGTCAGACCCCCCCACGGCATTTGATCGTTGGCTCGCTACGCTGTAGGCTGGCCGGGAACCAGGAGGCAGAGACATGAAGATCCAACCAGTATTGATCGCGCTGGTGGCCGGGGGCCTTTGCCTGGCCGGGTGCAAGAAGCAACGAAGTAAGCCTGGAACGTCCGGCGGTCCGGCCATGGGCGCCGCGACCCTGGATCCCGAGGCCATGCGGCCCATGGGTGCAGCAGACGGCATGGATGCCATGGGAGCTGGAGCGACGGATCCGACCAGACCGAAGGTGTGGAAGGGTGCGCCCAAGGGCGTGCTCGCGGCGCCGGTGGTGTGGGATTCCGAGGCGGAGGTGAACAAGGGGTGCGGGGACCACCTGGCCGCGGCGGAAAAGTTGAAGACGCAGGTCGAATCCGTGACGGGAGCGCAGACGCTGAAAAACACGCTGGGGCCCTACAACGGGATCCTGATCGAGGTCGATCGCATCCTGCCCATGTCCGAGCTCGTGTCCAATACGCACCCGCAAAAGCCGGTGCGCACGGCGGCCGAAAAGTGCGAGCAGAGGGTGAAGAAGTTCGTCTCCAAGCTCATGCTCAACCGCAAGCTCTACGACGCACTCAAGGGGGTGGACACCAAGGGGCTCGACCGGCGGGCCCAGCGGTTCGTGCGGCTGCTGCTCCGGGACTACCGCCGCGCCGGTGTGGATCGGGACGGCAAGACGCGGAAGAAGCTAGCGGCCCTGGACGCCCAGATGGTGAAGCTGGGCCAGACCTTCCAGCGCACCATCCGCGAGGACAAGCGGTTCCTCGACGTGACGGAGAAGGACCTCGAGGGGTTGCCGGCCGACTACATCGAGGCGCGGAAGAAGAAGATGAAGGCGGGTAGGGTCCGGATCACCACCGACTACCCGGACTTCTTCCCGCTGCAGGCCTACGCCAAGAGCGAGGCCCTGCGGCGGAAGCTCTACTACAAGTACCTGCGCCGCGGCTTCCCCAAGAACGCGCAGATCCTGAAGCAGCTCCTCGTGGCGCGGCACACCTATGCCACCCTGCTCGGATTCCCGGACTGGGCGGAGTACAACGCCGAGGACAAGATGGTGAAGAAAAAGCAGGTGGTCGCCGACTTCATCGACAAGGTGACCGGCCTGGCCCGGCCGCGCATGACGACCGACCTGACCGAGATCCTCGCGCGCAAGAAGAAGGACCACCCCCAGGCCACCGGCGTGGGCGCCTGGGACCGGTTCTACTACGTGAAGAAGATCCAGTCCGAGCGGTTCGGCGTCAAACCCGCCGAGGTGCGGGCCTACTTCGACTTCGCGAAGGTGAAGAAAGGGCTGCTGGAGCTGGCGCAAGAGCTCTGGCAGGTGGCCTTCAAGCGCGTGCCGAAGGCGAAGGTGTGGCACCCGAGCGTCGAGGCCTACGACGTCTACGATCAGGGCCAGCTCATCGCGCGGTTCTACCTGGATCTGCACCCCCGCAAGGGCAAGTACGGACATGCCGCCGAGTTTCCGATCCACACGGGCATTCTGGGGAAGCAGCTGCCGTCGGCGTCCCTGGTGACCAACTTCCCGGATCCGTCGAAGACCGGGGGCGGCCCCGCCCTGACGGAGCACCACCAGGTGACCACCTTCTTCCACGAGTTCGGACACCTGATGCACAAGCTGCTCGCGGGCAAGCACCGCTGGGCGACCCAGTCGGGCATCACCTGCGAGTGGGACTTCGTGGAGGCGCCGTCCCAGATCATGGAGGAGTGGGCCTGGGACGCCACGATCCTCGCGCGCTTCGCCAGGCACCACAAGACCGGGAAGCCCATTCCGGCGGCGCTGGTGGCGCGCATGCTCAAAGCCAAGGAGTTCGGCAAGGGCGTGCACGTGATGCGGCAGATGCACTACGCGGCCCTCAGCTTGGCCTATCACGACCGCGACCCTAATGGCATGAACCTGCTCGACCTGCTCAAGACCGTGCAGAAGAAGTACAGCCCCTACCCCTACGAGCCGAACACGCACGCCTACTGCAACTTCGGCCACCTGCAGGGCTACAGCTCCATGTACTACACGTACATGTGGTCCCTCGTCATTGCCAAGGACCTCTTCACCCGGTTCGAGAAGGAGGGGCTCATGAACAAAAAGACCGCCCTGGACTTCCGCCGCAAGATCCTAGAGCCCGGCGGCTCCGTCGACGCCGTGGACATGGTCAAGGCCTTCCTCGGCCGCCCCCACACCTTCGCCGCCTACCAGGCCTGGCTCCAGAAGAAGTAGCGCCTCCGCGCAACTATCGCTTGAGGTACACGCGTCCGGTCACCGCGCTGGCGGCCAGCAGCATGATCCACACGCCGGACACGGCACCGACGAGGAGCCACATCCGCGGCATGTTCGGAGAGCTCGGCAGCGCCATCACCAGTCCGACGCTGGTCAGGGCAGAGGCGACGATCGCGAGCGCGGGGCCCGACCACCAGGCGCTGCTGGGCTGCCGCCGATAGAGGCTGCGGAGAAATCCCAGGGCGTAGGTAACGCCCGTGCCGAGGGTGATCGTCAACACTACGCACGGCCCCGCGTACCGGGCGGGAATGGGGATCAGCAGCAAGGTCACCACGACCAGCACGAGATCCGCGTAGGAGGTGCGTTCGCGTCCCTGGGCGTCGGTCCACCGGAGCTGGTACACGCGGTGAAAGGCCCGCACGCCCCGCCGGCCCAGCGCCACCATGATCAGCGCGAAGATCAGCCAGCCGCCCCAGACCACCCACTGCCCCCAAGTGCGGCCGAACCACCCCGCGGCGGTGGCCCAGCTCAGGAAGATGCCCAGGGCGGCGGTCTGCTGCACGAAGGTCTTGAAGCGGCCCGCCTGGCCGGTGGGGATCGGCACGCCCAGCTCGTTGGCGGCGACGCGCAGCCCGGACACGAACAGCTCCCGGAACACCACCGCGGCCAGCGCCCACACCGGGAACGCGCCGTACACCGTGAGGAAGGCGAAGAGCGCCAGGGTCACCAGCTTGTCCGAGGTCTGATCCAGGAACGCGCCGAGGGCGGAGGTCCAGCCGTAGCGCTTGGCGAGGAAGCCGTCCAGGCGGTCCGTGAGGGCCGCGAGGGTAACCGTCACCAGCCACACCACGGACCACGTCCGCGACTCGGCGTACTGGAGCCCGATGAAGTACAGCGCGGTGAAGACCACCGCGACCCGGGCGACACAGATCGTGTTCGGGAGCTGGTGCAGGCCCAACCAGGGTCGACGTACGGGCGGGGTCGGGCTCTGTCTGTCGACGCTCACCGGTCGAGTAATACTCCACGGCCGCCGGAGAAGCTACTGCAGAAGCCGGCAGGCGTGCTGGAACGCCGCCCTTGACTCCCCTTCGAACGATGGGCCATCTTGACTGGACCGAGAGGTGGACGAATATCGAGGGTGTCAGGTGCGTCGAGGTTCTGGATGAAGACACAACGAAAACGCCGGAGCCGCCGCCTTCGCCGGATCCTCGCGCTCCCCCTGGGACTCGGCCTGGGGCTTCTGGAGCTCGTGGCCGTGGAGCGGTCCGCCGCGGCCGAGACCGTCCAGTCCTGCCGCCGCCGGGGCTGTCGCCTGAACATCAACACCTATCGCTGCGTCTGCCCGAGGCGGCCGCCGCGCCTGACCAGGAGCCAGGTCTGTAACCGGCGCGCCGGCTGCGAATGGCACGGCCATGTCGGCCGCTGTCACTGCGGTCGGAAGCCCCCCCGTGGTGAGTCGCAAAGGCCCGTCAGGCCCACCGCGCCGACGTCCTACGACCGACGCACCGGGATCACCTGGATCACCATCCGGGGCGGCTCCTTCAACATGGGCGACCCGATGTTCATCTACACCCGGCCTGTGCATCGCGTGCGCGTCGACACCTTCCGCATGGCGAAATCGACCGTCACCGTGGCGCAATATCGGCGCTGCGTGAAGGCCGGCAAGTGCACGCTGCCGCCCCAGAGGAGGGGCTGTTTGTGGGGCAGGCACGGCATGGACAATCACCCGGTCAACTGCGTGTCCTGGCATCAGGCGGTCCGATACGCCGCCTGGGCCGGGGGCCGGCTGCCCTCGGAAGCGGAGTGGGAGTACGCGGCGCGTAGCGGCGGGAAACGCTTCCCGTACCCGTGGGGGAAGCAGCGGCCGAGCTGCAAGCTCGCGGTCATGGCGTACGTCGGTTGCGCAGTCAATGGCCCCGAGCGGGTGTGCTCGCGCCCCCTCGGAAACACCCTCCACGGCCTGTGCGACATGGCCGGGAACGTGTGGGAGTGGACCGCGGACTGGCACAACCGGACCTACAGCGGAGCGCCGTCGACCGCAGACGCCTGGACCTCCGGCTCGCGAAGTGACCGGATGACCCGGGGGGGCGGATGGGGCATGATGGATACCAACAGCCGATCCACGTACCGCACGTCCAGGCGCGCGACCACGAAGGTCGGCTACCTGGGATTCCGAGTCGTGAGATCGGGTCCGTGAGGCAACGCCCGGGGAGTCTCCCGTGAAACAGGACCTCGTCGGCACAAAAATTGGCAACTACGAAATCGTCCGGCTCCACGGAAAGGGAGGCATGGGTGAGGTCTACGTAGCGCATCACCCGGTGCTCGATCGGCAGGTGGCGGTCAAGGTCCTGTCGCGCGCGCTCTCCGACGACGAGGAGCTGGTGGCGCGCTTTCGCCAGGAGGCCCAGGCGGCGGGACGCATCGGCCACGAGGCCATCGTAGAGGTCACGGACTTCGGCACCCTGGAGGACGAGCGGTTCTACTATGTCATGGAGCTGCTGAACGGCTCCAGCCTCCAGGAATGGCTCGATCGCCATGGGCCCTGCAGCGCACAGGACGCCGTCGGCATCCTCCGACCCATCATCGAGGCGCTCTCCGCGGCCCACGAGGCCGGAATCGTGCACCGGGACATCAAGCCGGACAATATCTTCCTCCACACCGACGCCCAGGGGCGCCTGAAACCGAAGCTGCTCGACTTCGGCATCGCCAAGCTGGTGGACCACACCGGGGAGTCCTCGGGCGTGGCCACCAAGACCGGCCAGCTGCTCGGGACGCCGCTGTACATGTCCCCGGAGCAGGCCGCCGGGGAGACCCAGAACATCGGTCCCTGGTCCGACGTCTACTCCATCGCCGCGGTGCTGTTCCGGATGTTGACCGGTCGCCCGCCCTTCCTGGGCAAGAGCTTCGGAGCGCTGCTGATGAAGCACATGCAGGAGCCTCCGCCCAATCCGAGCGAGCTGCGGCCGGGGCTACCGAAGGCCCTGGATGGGCTGATTCAGTCCGCCATGGCCAAGGCGCCGGAGGAGCGCATGGCCACCATGCGGACGTTTCTGCAGGCGCTCACTGACGACGTGCCGGAGGCAACCACGCCGTCTGACACCGCCCCGGGAACCGGCAAGGCGCTGGGCATCGAGACCGACCCCACGCTGATGAGCTCCGAGGCCGTGGCCAGCGCGGACACGGAGATGGCACCGGAGACGCCGATTCGCAGCGCCGTGGTTGGTCACGCCTCCTATCGGAAGACCGCTCGGCCCCCAGCACCGGAGCAGCAGATGGGCCAGACGAGCCTCTCCGGCGCGGCCGCCGAGCAGGTGATGGAGCAGACGGCTCCCCCGGCGGCGCCCGGCTGGAGAAAGCCGCTGGTGCTGGGCATCGCCGCCTTCGCGGCCGCGTCGGTCGCCACGGTGCTCACGCTGCTCATCATGGGGGGGACCAAGAACGCGACGCCGCGCGAAGCGCCCTCCGCCACCAAGCCGGCGCCGGGGGCGTCAATGGCCCGGCCGACACCGAGGCCGGTGCCCCCCCACCGCGCGACCAATCCCTGGGTGCGGGTGAGCACGCCACCGAAGCCGCTGATCCTGGGCCTGGACAAAGGTCCCCCCGACGAGCTGCACTTCCGCCGGAGCGCCGGCGTCACCTGCTGCGACGCGCCGTTCCAGATCCAGCGCCACGAGGTCACCTGGGGCGAGTACGAGGCCTGGGCCAAGGGGCGCGCGGACCGCAGAGTCGAGCCGCCCGCCCACGTCCCGCGCGCCGCCGCGGCGAGGAAGGCGCTGCCGGTGGTGGGCGTGGAGTGGCGCCAAGCCCTGGCCTTCTGTCGCTCCCTGGGCGCGACCCTGCCCACAGAGGCCCAGTGGGAGCTGGCGGCGCGCGGCTCCAGCCTCTCCCGAAACCCCTGGGGCAGCGACCCCGCGGATCCACTGCGCACGGCCGTATTGCTCGGACAGGAGCCCAAGCTCAGGCCGGTCTGTCAGGCGGACCAGGACCAAACCCACCCCGGTCGCATCTGTGATCTCGCGGCCAACGCCCAGGAGTGGACGCTCAGCCCCTTTGCGCACCCTTCCCGCCCCAACGACCCGCCCGCCGGGTTCCCCTTCGGCGGCGCCGCCGCGAGGCACTGGCGGGCCGTCCGCGGCCTTCCGCTGCTACTGGAGGGCGACCGGGTGCCCACGGCGAGCGGTGCCTATCGCGCCCCCGGCTGCGTCACCCGCGCCGCCTGCAAGGACGACCACCGCCGCCGCCAGCTCGACTACACCGGCTTCCGCTGCGTCAAATAACCCGGGATTTCGGCCGTACGCCAAGTGAGGAGCAGCAACGCACACATCGTTGTCATCGGGGTTCGGGAGCTCATCGCTCACCTCCTTTTCCAAACTTGAAACCGGCGGCGTCCACGCGGACCGCCACGTAGCCCGGGCCGGCACGCCGTTCGTTGGCCAGGGGGTAGCGGTCCGGCTCGAGCCGGTTGATCTCCCGCTCACAGACCCGCGACCATTCGTTGAACCAGCGGAGCTTGCCTGACACTTTGAGACAGGCTCGGTACCCCGCCTGGGCGCGATCGAGGAGCTTGGTGGCGATCTTCTCGATAAAGCCGATGAAGGCGTCCTTCGCCTCGGCAGTACGAAGGTACTTGGGCGGCTTGAGGGCCAGCAGTAGGTCGGCGAAGTTGTGGTAGATCATGCCCGACCGCGCCACCGCCGCGATGGACCAGTGGGGGTCGCCGCGCAGCGTCCCCGATTCCTGGACCCGGACCTGGGTGACCACCCCGAGAAAATCCCGGTTCAGCCTCTGGGCGGTCTTGAGCTTGGTGAGGACCCACTTGCCGAATCGCTTCTCCGCGCGCTGAAACAACCTGGGACGGCGCGGATCGAACCGCAGCCGCCGGGGAATGCGCAGCTTGAGGTAGGGCTCGAACTTGACCTCGGCCTGCATGAACCGCGCGTAGGCGGCCCAGTGCCGCGCGTTGCGCACCTGGTCCGCGCGATCCGCCGCACTCGCCGGGATCCGCTTCAGCACGCGCCCCCCGTTCCAGAGCGCCCAGGCCTGGGCGAAGAACCGGCGTGACGCCGCCAGATCGCGCCGGTCCCGCGGCAGATAGACGATGCGTTTCTGCTTCTTCTTGCGGCCCTCTCGACGGTAGTAGCGGACCCGAATGCACTGCCCGTGGATCATCGGCACCTTGCAGGAGGCCCGCCAGTACAACGCCCCGAGCCGGGCGTAGGCCTCGATGGCCTTGTCCGCGTCCCCTGTGGCACCGTACTCACGCACATACCGGTGCAGGTTCACCAGCACCCGGTCGGTGTTGCCGAGGCTTTCGTACATCTTGATCACCAGCCAGAAAGCCCGAGCGCTGAGCTGCTTCTTGCGCCCCTTGTACTTCCGGATGAAGGTGGCGGCGTTCTTCATCATCTCTCGCTCGTGCCCCAGACCACCGCGCAGCACGATGGCCCACATGAGCGCCTCCGGTGCCGACCGGTGCGTGCCCCAGCGATCCGTGAACCGCTCGTACCAGCGGGCCGCGTCCTTGAAGAAGGCCAGGTTGTGGTAGTTCCCGGCCACGAAGTAGGCGGCCAGGGGCGCGTGGCGCGAGTGCGGGAACTTCGACAGGATTCGCTTCCGCATGTGCACCGCCGGGCCGAGCATGCCCGCCGCCTCGTAGCAGTGCCCCGCGTTCCAGAGGTACGTGTCCCGCTGCGAGGATTGGGGATACCGCGAGGCCATCTCCGCGAAGGCGGCTCCGCAGGCGGCAAACTTCTTCTCCCGGCGGAGCCGGTCTGCCCGGGCCCACATCACCTTGAGCTTGAAGTCGTTCATGGTGGCGAGAAACACCGCGTCGGCGGAGAGCACGTTGTCGGCGCGGAACCGGTCCACCAGGGCCTCGGCCGCCCGGAGGCGCTTGCGAACAATCAGCATGCCGATCACCCGGTGGGCCGCGACCCTTGCCGCCACCGGATGCGCGCGCTGCTGCGACCGGGCGAGCTTCAGGCACAATGGCAGCGCCCTTTCGAACTGGTTGTGCTTCCAGTAGACGTGGCAGCTGTTGAACAGGATCAGGGCGAGGTGAGGTCCTCCGCGCACGTGCCGGATATAGGTCCCAAACGCCCGCAGCAGGGCCTGCTCGTCCGCGGGGATGACCTGCTCCGGATAGGTCGGTTCACCCCACTTCACGCACCGCCGACCCCGGCGCCGGCTGCAGGGGCGCCGGGCGCGAAGCCGGTGCTGGAGCTGCCCGATCTTGGGCTTGTCGAGGTGGAGGGAGCTCATCCAGCAGCGCACCGAGGCGAGGGCCGCATCGTTCCGTCGCCGGACGTACTCCTTTTCGGGCAGCTGTTTCGGACGCGGCATCTTGACGATGCGAGTGAAGAGCCGGGCCAGCCCCGCCCACTCCGTGCTCGAGGTCTGCTGCTGCTTGGTCGCCAGCACCCACAGGAGGTCGGCGTACTGATAGGTCATCAGGTACACGAGCGGCGAGCGCGGGTAGGTCTCGAGGTACGCCTGGTACAGCCGCCGGGTCCGGTGCAGGGTCTGAATGTTCCCGGTGGTGAGCCCCTCCTTGTGCCACTGAGTAGCCAGGGTCTTGATGGTGTTCTCCGTGGCGCTGCGGCACCGCCGAGAGCGCGCCGCTTTGTCACCGAGCTGCAGCGTCAGCGCCCGGGTGACCTGGCCGAGGCGACGGACCACCGCCACCTGCTGCGCCTTGTCGCCGAGATTGATCTGCGCGTCCACGATGGTGGTCATCCAGTCGCACCGGTCGGGATCTCGCGGCCACTGGGCCAGGGCGTCGGAGAAGACGCGGATGGACTCCCGGTTCTTACCCTGGGCGTAGTAGAGCGTGCCCAGGCGCAGATACATCTCCCGGGCGAGCGAGGCTCGCCCCTTCACCACCGTCCGGAAGAACCCGTGCGCCTTCTCCGGCACACCGATGTGCGAATAGGCCCGCACCACGTCGTTCCGCGCGGCCTGAACGAGGTTTTGGCCGCCGCGCGTCCCCTGGGCGACCCCGACGAACTTGGCCAGGGCCAGCCGGTGCTTCTTGAGGTTCAAATAGCACCAGCCGATCTTGTAGTCGGCGTAGGCGCCCAGCCGGGTCTGGTACCGGGCCACTTTCTGGTAGACCTGGATCGCCTCCACCATCTGCCGCCCGTGGAAGAAGTACTCCCCCTTGGCCAGCAGCGCGTCGGGGACGAACCTGGAGCGCGGATGGTGCTTGAGGAGCCGGCTGAACTGCTCGAGCATGATCCGCTGGTACGCCGTCTGCTGGGCGGGGTCCTTGCTCCGCGCGGCCTGCTCGGCCAGGGTCTTGGCGATGTCGCCCACCGAGAAAACGACCTCGTCCATGCGCGAGTACCGCGAGTAGCGCCGGTTGCTGGTGATCTGCACGTACTGCTGCAGCGCCCGCTTCAGCCACGTCCGGGACGCCGCAAAGAGCGCCTGCTGCAGCTGCCGGAGTCGGGCCGCCCGAGGCGTGTCCCCTGCCCGATAGATGCGCTCGTCCAGCGCCATGGCCGCCGTCCAGCGGTTCAGCCGCAAGGCGTGGTACAGCTCGGCGAGCCGAAACAGGTAGTCCGGGTACCGCCGAGACGAGGGCAGCTCGATGGCCAGGTTGGACTTCAACAGCCGAATCTGGGCGCGGATGATCGCCTCTTTCAGCCGCGACTTGGACACCACGCCGCTCGTGCTCCGCTGCACGTCCGTGAAGCTGAGCATGCGGCCCTTCAGCCGCTTCTCGGCCCTGTCCCGGGTCAAGCCCGAGCGCGTGCCGAGCTTCTGGACCGCCTGCAGCGTCCGCGCACCAAGGGGCGCCGCAGCCGCGGGCGACCAGCCTCCGGTCAGCGCCGTTGCCGCCGCCAGGGCGACGAAACACTTACTCTTCTGCATGGGTGCTCTGTGCCTTTCCCGGCGGCACATTGCGAACACGGGGCCCGCGGAAAGCTCGACCCGCTTCCCGACGCCCCCTTCTCACTCCGGCGGCTGGACGCGGTCAGGGAAAATCAGCTGAGCCTGAGGTCGACCTCCTCGGGCGACTCGCTCCTTTCCCGGCGGCTGTGGGTGGGCTGCGAAGCGGCGTGTGGAGGGCTCGACCTTCCCTGCGCACGCGCTGTCAGTAGTCAGTATACGGCAACATCGCCACACCGCGCATCAATTTCTACGCGCGCGCCGGTGATACGCTCTGTCGCCCGGTCGATCAGGGGCAGGTAAAGGGGCTCTTCTGGCTCAGATCGAGCTGGAACAGGTCTTTCATGATCTTGCCGACCACGAGGGAGAAACGCGTGTGGCCTCCCGGCAAGGTCTGGGAGAAGGGCACCCACTTGTGGAGCTGCAGCTTCATCTTCGGACCCCACTGGTGGTTCAGGTAATACCGCGTCTGCACCGCGGCGGTGGTGCCCGCCCGGGCCTCACCCGAGAGGAGGACACGCGTGACCTTCAGCTTCCGCGTGCGCGCTGTCACACGCCCCAACCGCCGACAGCGACGATCGAAGCTGTTCTGCCGCACCCGGGTCGCGCCGCTCTTTTCCACCGTGGCGTGCACGCACACCAGCGGAATCCCGGTACCGAACTTGATCGCGAAATCGAAGGTCATGGACCGGGCCCGGGGCAGCCGCAGGTCAGTGACGAACTTCGCTCCCGAACCGACGCGCGGCACCGTCGCAACGAACCGCCTCCCCATCCACGCCTTCACGTCGAGCCCCGGGGCCAGCCCGATGGACACCTCCAACCGCTCCACCCGCCGTCGCTCCGGACGGACCACGAGCTTCCGCAGGTCGAGCAGGTTCGTGGCGAACAGTTGGGTGCCGAAGTGGTGCAGACGGCCGTTCCGCATCGCGGTGGCCAGTCCCACCCCGATGGTCGTCACCTTGGCCTCCACCATGTTGGCGTAGTGCCCGGGGCTCTTGCGCCAGGACTCGAACATCGCATGAGCCGGGTCCGGGTACCCCGCGACCATGCCGATGTTCTCCGTGACGTAGGGGTCGAAGTACCCGGCCAGGCAAGCCCGCCGGGACGGCGTAGACCACGCCGCCACCGGTGAGGTGTGACTGTAATACCCTTTGGCGATCATCTCCCGCGTGTGCTGCCTGGCCGCGACCCGGAGCCGCTCGTCAGGCACCAGCCTCGGCAGGCCTTTGTGCTGCCGCAGCGCATTGGTGTGGCGCACGATGGCGTCCTCGAGCCCCTGGAGACCCCGGAATGAGCGGGGCGACCACCGCGGTGTAAGGGCCAAGCTCCCCGAGTGCTCGAGGTGCAGGCTCGGCGCGGGCCCGGCCGTGCTCGGAAGGATCACATCCCCGGCGCCCGTGGCCGTTTCGAGCTCCTCAACGGTGCCGGTTCGGACGATGTCGCCGGACCCCTGCCGAGCAGACGCGCGACCATCCTGCGGCTGCTGGGCCGGGCCGCAGCCCGACGCCCCCCAACCGCACACGAGCGCCAGAATCAAAGGTGTTGGAACGAAGCGGAAGATCATGAGCCGGGTTCTCCTTCCCCAAATGCTGCTCGTATACTGCTCACCATCCAAGAATGCAACCACCTGACCCCCGAGGGATGCTACAAAAGTGCAGTGAAGTCATATTCAGATCTGACACGAGAGGCTGACGACGCAACCCGGAGGAAATCCATGCGCAAGTTGCAGTGGCTCACTATGGCGATGTTTCTCCCCCTGCTGGTCCCAAGCGACCCGGCCCACGCGGAGGACATCGACAGCGGGCGGAGGGCAAAGCAAACCATTTTGGGGTGGAATGGTGACGGCTGCCTGATCTACGAAAAATCCACGTCCAAGTTCGGCACATCGGTCGTGGGACTCACCTTCCACAATCTCAGCACCGGCAAGACCCGTGACTTTTTCGACGAAGAAAACGCGTGCCCTCAGCCGGGGACCATCGCGCAGATCCAAGGCCTGAAGCGAGTCCAAGCCATGGGAGTCAAGCCGGGCGGAACGAAGCCCCGTGGCTTGAAGCCCATTGTGAAGGAGCGCGGAGGTCGACTCTACTTCTCGATCAAGAAAGGACGCACCGAGGTGCCGGTGGGCAACGTCGAGCTGGGCGCCACGGGGAACCCTGACGATCGTCGCGCCCGGTGGAAGCTCCGGGGCACCCGGTGGTCCAAGGACGGCCGAGGAATGGCCTTCCGGGTGCTGATTACGTACAACAAGCAGACCCGGACAGACCGATTCTACCCCTACGCTGTGCCGAGCTTCTCCGGCCGGATCGCCGACTGCGAGCGCGCCTTTGCCCAGACCCGGTGCATCGCCCGCAAGCTGCAGGTGTCACAGCGCGAAGCCGCGGCGAAAATGCTCGCCGGGATCCGGTCGATTCAGCTCTCGGCGTCCCAGGCTAGGACTCCGGCACAGCGCAGCGCGATCGCAGGCGTCTGCCGCGGCCTCTCGGCCCGGTTCCGGAAGCTCTTCCGCCGGCATCAGCAGTATCGACGCTGTCTGAAATAGCGGGCGCGCCGCGGATCACAGCCCGGTGTCGTGGTCGATGAAGCTCCACGCGAGGTCGAAGCGGTCCGCGAGGTGCTGCGCGAGAGCCCTGACGCCGAAGCACTCAGTGGCATAGTGGCCGGCGAGGGCGACGTTGAGATTCCGCTCCTCGGCCTCGAGGTACGTGGAGTGGTTGGCCTCCCCGGTCAGGAGGGCGTCACACCCGGCGCGGGATGCCTCGTCGAGGTACGACGCCGCGCTCCCGGTCACCACGGCGAATCGGCGGATACGCTCCGGTCCGGTCGGGAGCAGCTGCGCCGGGCGCTCCACGGCCTGCTGAGCGCGCTCGAGCCATGCGTCTCGCGGGAGATCGCACTCCACGACGTACCCGAGGTGCCGCCCGCGGTGCTCACCAAAGAGCTCACCGGGCTCGAAGCCCATGGCACGCACCAGGCCGACGCCGTTTCCCACCTCGGGATGCGCATCCAAGGGCAGGTGGCTCGAGTATACGGCGAGGTTGGCGGCCAGAGCTGCGGAGAGCCGGCGATACAGCGGTCCTGTGAAGGGACGCAGGCCTCCCCACATCAACCCGTGGTGCACCAGCAGAAGGTCCGCTCCCTCCCGAGCCGCGGCGTCGATGGTGTACTGACAGGCGTCTACGGCCGCGCGGAGGACCCGCACCTCACCGCGTCGCTCGAGCTGCAGGCCGTTGAAGGCGGTGGCATAGTCCTCAAAGTCGGACGAAGCCAGGAAATCGTCGAGATACTCGCAGAGCACGCTCAGTTTCATCGAAAAAGCTCCCACGCCGATCTTGTGGGACATCATACCTGAAAATGACGGGCGCCGGCGGCGCCGTTGACCTGTAGGGGCTCCGGGCGCTGGCGCGCTGTTCCTGGGTGGATGGGGAGGAGGTGGCCGGTGGGGTGGCGAGCAATGAGTACAGCTGAATGGCAATAATCCTGTTATAAATACGCGTTTTATGGCATTTTTACGTTGACTGCTTTGGCTTGTTCTGCTAATGTACTCTGATGGTCGTTCTGCCTTGCATTTCGCCCTCTGACGCCGACCTCGAGCCGGCGCTTCCGGAGCTGCTCGACTATTCGTATATCGACCGTCCCAATGACCTCCAAGACCGTTTGGAGGGCGGGGAGTTCCTGGATCTCAGGCTCTATCGGATGACCCGGAGTCAGGGGGCGCGGGATCGCCATCTGGGGTTGCTCCTCGAGCAATTATCGCTAATCAATGGATCCATTCAACTGGGGTTTTCCTCAGTGGATGATTACGCTGTGGAGCGACTGGGGATCGGGCGGCGTCAGGCCCAGGCGCTCCGGCAGCTCGCCCGGGCGGCTTCGCACACCCCTGCGCTCGGTGAGGCCGTGGACCGCGGGGCCCTCACGCCGCGAAAGGCGCTGACCGTGGACCGACTCTTGCGCCAGGTGAGCGAGCCGGAGGTGGAGGGCTGGATTGCCAGGGCGGGCGACGTGAGCGTGCGGGAGCTCGAGATCCTGGTCCGGGAAGCGCTCGCGCGGCCGGAGGCCGAGCCGGGGATTGAGCCCGCGGTTGAGGTTGAGGTTGAGGTTGAGGTTGAGGCTGAGGCTGTAGCTGTGGACGAGGACGAGGAGGTGCTCCGGTACAAGCGCACTTTGGAGCTGAGTCTTGTGACGGAGGCGCGCTGGCGACAGGCGCGGGAGCTGCACGGCCGGCTCGACGGGCGCGACCCCGGCGCGGACGAAACCCTGGAGGCGGTGGCGGCGGAGTACCTGTCGGACGCGACGGCCGGGGAGCACGACGAGGCGGTGCGGCGCGCCGAGCG
>JBDRSE010000060.1:0-2187 GCA_043825095.1 bacterium | reverse complement strand
CGGGCAGGAGCAGACAAGATGCGACGGTCGTCCAAGGGCAAGACGCGACGTTGCCAGCGTTGAGATCCGGGTTCAACTCCCGGTCGTCGCACTCGCGGGATGAGGGCTTGATGGTAAGCCGCCGGTTTCGGGAACCGGAGTTGTGTGGGTTCGACTCCCACCATCCCGACCGATGGACCGAAGAGGCTGGGTTATCAACCGCTCTGCTGGGGCTGGTCGCCCCTTCAGAAAGATCCCCAGCCTCGCTTCCTTGTCCATCCATTCATCAACGGCCTCGTGGCGGAATCCTGGTAGACGCGCCGGACTCAGAATCCGGTGTCCAGATGGGACGTGCTGGTTCGACTCCAGTCGAGGCCACCAGCGGACCGAAGAGGGTCTGGGTTATCTGGGAACGCTCCTTCGAGCAAGCGGGTTCGAGCCCCGCACCGTCGCTCTCGGGTGACGTGTCCCACCCTCATTCCTCGTTCGCGACTTGCCCCTGAAGCGTACCCGGTGACGCGCCTGGCTCGTAATCAGGAGAATCCGGTTCTATTCCGGACATGGGCTCCGAGGGACCAATTGCGGTGCATCAACACGGAGCGCCGCAGGCGCGAGGAACCGCAATTGACTCTGGGTTATCCCCCCCAGCGTCACCAACCTGTTCCTCATTGATTGTTCACACGCACGGACAACGGCGGACCGAAGGGGTTGGGTTACCCATCCTTCAAATGGATCTACCCCCAGCCTCGCACCTCGTTCGCTTTCACCGATTCCGCCTGCCTCGGTGCGTCTTCTTCCAACCCAGGACCAAAGGAGAGGACGATGCAGAAGCTACACAAGCACTTCTCGACCAAGAGAACACCGCAGGTCGTGCCGCTCTCCGCAGACCAGGTCAAGATGCGGTCGGGCGGGTTCGGCTGGGCGGTCGACGACTGGGTCCGGCTCGACCGGTTCCTGGTGCTCGGATGCGAGGGCGGAACCTACTACGTCGGCGAGCGCAAGCTGACCAGGGAGTCCGCCGAGGCGGTGCTGCGCTGCATCCAGGCCGACGGAGCGCGGGCCGTGAGCCGGATCGTGGAGATCTCGCGGGCGTTCCGGGCGCCGAAGAACGACCCAGCGCTCTTCGCCCTGGCGATGGCGGCCAAGCTCGGCGACGAGCCGACCCGGACGGCGGCCTACAGGGCGCTGCCGCAGGTGGCCCGGATCGGAACCCACCTGTTCCACTTCGCCGAGTACGTCAAGGCGTTCGGCGGGCTGGGCGGGAACGGCTTCAAGCGGGCGCTGCGGCGCTGGTACCTGGAGCAGGAGGCCGGCAAGCTGGCCTACCAGGCCGTCAAGTACCAGCAGCGGGACGGCTGGTCCCACCGGGACCTGCTCCGTCTGTCGCACCCGCGGGCCGAGGCCGAGCACCAGGCGATCCTGCACTGGATCGTCAAGGGCTGGGCGGACGGCGCGGGCGACGAGGCGCAGGTGCCGGACGCGCTGAAGATCATCTGGGCCTTCGAGCGGGCCAAGGTCACGACCTCGGTCAAGGAGATGGTCCGGCTGATCGGAGACTACCGGCTGCCGCACGAGTGCGTGCCGAACGAGCTCAAGGGGAAGGCGGAGGTGTGGGAGGCGCTGCTGCAGCACATGCCGGCGGGCGCGATGATCCGGAACCTGAACAAGATGACGTCGGTGGGTCTGCTGACGAACACCTCCGGGGCGACGGCGAGGGTCCGCGAGACGCTCTCCAGCCTCGAGGCTCTGAAGCGGGCCCGCATCCACCCGATGGCTGTCCTGATCGCGCTCAAGACCTACGCCAGTGGGCGTGGCTTCAGGGGCAGCCTGACCTGGGAGCCGGTGGGCCGCATCGTCGACGCGCTTGACGCTGCGTTCTACCTCGCCTTCGGCGTGGTGGTGCCGACCGGCAAGCGGCTGTGCCTGGCGCTTGACGTGTCGGGATCGATGACCTGCGGCGTGTCGGGTGTGCCGCAGCTCTCCTGCAGGGAGGCGGCGGCGGCGATGGCCCTGGTCACCGCCAACGTCGAGTCGCAGTACGAGATGGTGGCGTTCACCTGCGCGGGTGTGGGCGGGAAGGTGACGGGTGCGCTGCGCAGGTGGCTGGGCGGCGGAAAGAAGGCGCTCTCGTTCGGCGGCAACGGCTACGCGGGGATCTCTCCGCTCAGCATCTCGCCGCGGCAGCGGCTGGATGACGTGGTGCAGGTC
>JBDRSE010000059.1:0-6891 GCA_043825095.1 bacterium | reverse complement strand
GAACCCGGGGATCAAAAAGACGTGCTGCATTGTGTCAGCCCCGATCGATAGAGCGAGTATTCAGCCCAGGCCCCAGATGAGTGTGCGCAGGCGAGTATACCCCACCGCTTCGAAGCGACAACCGCGAAGGCGGGGAGAGGGCTGGCCGGACGCGGGCGGGCTCCAGCGCCGAGACGCCGGCGCACCGATTTACCTAGCGACGACGGCCGCCGCCGCTACCTCTCCCTCCCGAAGGGCCGCGCTGCGCGGGTTGGCGACGTTTCGTTTGGACACCCCTACGATGCTGCCGCTGGGCACCTCGCCTGCGGTAGTTGCGGTAGCGATTCCCATGGGATCGGTGCCAGCGCCAGTAGTGATTTCGGTGTTGAGCGTAGTACCCCGTGTAGCCGCCGTACAACGGGTCGGTGGCCGGGATCCAGACCATGCCCCCGTTCAGGTAGTAGTAGGGCCTACCACCGGCGTCGTAGTAGACCACGTAGCCGTCGTAGTACATGGGGCTGTAGTAGTCCGTCCCGACCGTGACCGTGGCCACGGGAGTCGGTGCCGGCTCGGCCGCCACGAGACAAGACGCGAGTCCAAGGGTGAGTGTCGCTGCCGCCGCGATCAGGAGCACGGCGCGTCGCTGCTTTGTCATGGGTTCTCTCCTTCGTCCGAGTGTCTGTGGGGCCGCGAGGCGCCTCACTTTTTCATTTCAATAGGACCGTTCGGTCCGCCAGAACGTAGCCACTGCAAGTAGCGAACCAACTGCCACACCCCAAATGACCGCGGAACAAGCTGCCCAACCGTCCCGCCACGGGGCATAATGACCCTGTCGCCCCGCACCGGGACATCATGACCCTGATCGCTCACAAGGCGAGGGCGTCTGAGTGAACAAACCCACGTCGTGCCCGGACCGCCACGAAATCACGCCGAAGCAGCCGGAAACGAGACTCACCAAGGGGTAGCGATCACTTACGTCACGCCCTAGGGGCTTGACTTCACCGTCGTGGCTGACATCATGGCCGCGGAGCTGGCTTTCCCCGGCCCGATGGACGATCTTTCCCGAACGCTGGGCAGCGCGACGCCGACCACCGCCTTGCCGAGCGCCGGAGAAGCCTTGCGCGATCCATCGGGTCTGCGGAGCCCTTCGGGAGGTCCGGCAAAGGAGTGACGCTTTGGGTGGCATCGGTTGGAAGCTCCTGGCGACAGCACTGTTCGTGTTCTTGAACGGGTTCTTCGTGACGGCGGAGTTCGCCCTGGTGAAGGTGCGGGTGAGCCGGGTGCAGGCGATTGCCGCTTCCGGGAGCCGGCGGGCGAAGCTGGTGGCGCACCTGCTGGAGAACATGAACCTCTACCTGTCGGCGTGCCAGCTCGGCATCACCCTGGCCAGCCTGATCCTGGGCTGGCTGGCCGAACCCGCGGTGGCGGCCGGCCTCAAAGCTCTCGTGGCGGCCGCGGGTTTCGAAATTCACGCCGGCGTGCTGCACATCGTCTCACTGGCCCTCGCCCTCACCATCGTCACTTTGCTGCACATGGTGCTTGGCGAACAGGTCCCCAAGATCTGGGCCATTCAGCGCGCCGAGCGCACGTCCCTGGCGATCGCCTACCCGTTGCGGTTCTTCGCGGCGGTCTTCAGCCCGCTGATCTGGGTGGTCAACAGCCTGTCCAACGGGATGCTCCGCCTGCTCGGTGTCAACCCCCACGCCGCCCACGACGGCGTCCCGGACGCCTCGGAGATCCGCTCGATCCTCGCCAGCTCGGCCAGCGCAGGCCACATCACGATTCGTCAGCGGGAGTTCGCGCAGAACATCCTGGAGTTCAACGACCTCGAGGTGCGGCATGTCCTGGTGCCGCGGGCCGACATCGTGTGGCTGTCCCAGCGCGCCACGCGCGAGGAAACCCTGCGCACGATCCGCGAGTCGGGCCACTCGAGGTTCCCTTTGTGCGACGACGGCCTGGACTCGGTGATCGGGATCGTCCACTCCAAGGCGCTCCTGGTAAAAATGGCCGATGACGATAATGTCGATGTCACGTCGCTGGCCCGCACGGCGAGCTTCGTGCCGGACACCATGCCCCTGTCGCGGCTGATCGTGGCGCTCCAGCGCTCGCACTCCGGCTGCGCCGTGGTGGTGGACGAGCACGGGACCGTGTTGGGCCTGGTCTACCTCGACGACGCCCTCGAGGAGATCGTGGGGCCAATCTACGACGAGTTCGACGACGCGGAGGCCGCCGCGGAGCCCATGCTGACCCGGCTCTCCGAAAAGGCCGTGGAGGTCAGCGGCGCCATGAGCTTCCCCGAGGCGCGCCAGCTGCTGCAGCTCGTACAAGAGAGCGAGGCAGACACCATCGGCGGGTTCGTCATCTCCCTGCTCAAGGCCTTGCCGAAAAAAGGGGACCGGCTCCTCATCGACCCCTACTGCGTGACCGTGCTGAGCGTCGGCGGGCGTCGCATACGACGTCTGCGCTTCGATCCGAATACGGATCAGCTCAACGAGCCCTGCAAAGGCATTGAAACCCCTGACAGCACAGCCGATAAGCCGGCGGCCGGCGCACCGTAACGCGCACCCCGACTTTCAGCATCTCCTGGCGTCGTCTCCAATTTTCTTGAAGGGAGCACCCGGGTCGTCCTCCGAGCCGTCCCGCCAGGCGAGGACCTCGAAGTCGCGGGGATCGTCGACCAGCCTCACGTAGTGGAGCTCGTCGAACCCTTCGGCATACTGCGGCACCTCGAGCCGGCCGAAGGTGGCCCGGAGGCCGGCTTCGGGAACGGGGTGAGCGCGCCGGGTGTTACGGCGAAGGGCCTGCTCCAGCTTGGACTCGAAGTAGTACCCGATGACCGGGATGGCCTAAGCCGCCGCCGGATCGATGAAGCGGGCGCGCGCGTACGACTTCTGGGCGGCCGCCGTGTCCTGATTGCCCCCTTTGCCGAGCTGCTGAAGAAGGGCGAAGTTGAAGCAGCTCTTGGGCGAGCGCAGCCTGCAACCCCGGCTGTAGGCCGTGCGCGCCGCCTTGGGATCCACGATGCCGCCGCGACCACTCTCGAGCAAGGTACCAAGGGCGAAGCAGCCGAAGGCGCTCCCCAGCCGGCAGCCCTTGTTGAGCGGCCCGCGCGCCAACAGCGCGCTCTTCGGGCCGCCCCGTCCGTGCAGCCACATTGCCCCGAGCTGCGCGCAGGCGATCGCCCGGCCCTGCAGGCAAGCGGAACCGTAGACGGACCGTGATTGCTGCCTCGAATTCTCTGCCGAGCATGACCGGCGCTTGACCATTCAGCGAATCGGGCCAATTCTGTTCGCGCAACACAACCAACGGGAGAGACGAGAACATGGACCTCACCTTCCTGGAACAGGTTCGGCGGATACTGAACACCAAGCTCTTCATCCTGGGCACAACCACGGTGACCCTGGCCACGCTGGTGATGGTCGGCGTCATCCTGCTGGGCGGGTACGTGCTCTCCCGCGTGCTGCAACGCGCCATCGAGCGAGCCTTCCACGCCCGCGGCGTCACCGACGAGGGCACCGTGGGCGTCACCACCCGGCTGGTGCACTACCTGCTGGCCGTTGTGACCATCGGCGCCTCCATGCAGACGATCGGCATCAAGCTCGCGACGCTCTTCGCCGCGGGCGCCGTGCTGGCCCTGGCCATCGGCTTCGCCCTCCAGACGATGCTGCAGAACTTCGTCGCGGGGGTGATTTTGATGGTGGAACGTACCATCAAGCCGGGCGACATCCTCGAGGTGCAAGGGGTGCTGATCCGCGTGACCAGGCTGGGGATCCGCTCCACCGTGGCGCGCACCCGGGAGAACGAGGACCTGCTCATCCCCAACTCCACCCTGGTCCAATCCGCTGTCAAGAACCTCACCTTCCGGGACAAGGACATCCGGCTCCGCATCCCGGTGGGCGTGACGTACGGCTCGGACATGGCCAAGGTGCGCACCGTGCTCGAGGCAGTCGGCCATGAGTACGACAAGCGGATCCCGGAGCCCGGGCCGCTGGTGCTGCTGCGCAAGTTCGGCAGCTCCTCGGTGGACTGGGAGCTTTCGGTCTGGACCACCGACCCCTGGCGCGAGCAGCTCCTGCGCAGCGAGCTCCAGGAGGCGGTCTGGAACGCCTTCAAGGCCGCGGGGATCACCATCGCTTTCCCCCAGCTCGACGTACACCTGGACCCACCGGTGGTACAAGCACTCCAGCAAAGGCCGCGCGCAGCCTGACAGCGACTATTCGAGCCATGCGGCGTCTCCGGCTCCCGTGGCCGCCGTCGGGTTTCCTGGCCCGTTCCTTGCATTTGGAACAGCGTCAGGAGGACCCCATGCGAGATATCTGTGTCCCATCCGACGCGGCCGAGGCCGAGATGCTCGAGTCGCTGCTCAAAGAGCACGGTATCGAGGCCCTGGTGCTGAGCCACCATGACACGGCCTTCGACGGCATCTACCAGGCTGCCAAGGGATGGGGCCGGATCCGCGTGCGCGCCCAGGACGCGTCAGCGGCGAAGGCGCTGATCGAGCAGTGGCGCAGCGCCGAGCCCGTGCTCCCTCGAAAACAGCGGTATTCGGACGAGTAGCGCGATGAAGCTGCACCTGCACGACATCCTGTACGCGACCGATTTCTCGGACTCGGCGCGCCAGGCGCTCGCCACAGCGCTGGACTTGACGAGACGATACGACGCAACGCTCCACCATTACCACGCGATCGTGCTGAGAGAAGACGATCCGCATCACGCCGGCTACTACCTGGGCGACCAGGCTGGGGCCGGAGAGAGCCTCGAGGAGGCCGCCCGGGTGAGCACGCGCGCCGCCCTCGAAGAGCTCGGGGCACAGGGGCTCACCATCCGCACCGTGGACGAGCGCGCGCCGGCGGCGGGGCCGGCGATTCTGTCCTACGCCAAAGAGCAGGACGTCGATCTGATCGTCATGGGGACCCACGGACGGCGCGGAATTCAGCGCTGGCTGATGGGCAGCGTCGCCGAAGAGGTGGTTCGGCGGGCCTCCTGCCCGGTGCTCACGGTCCGACATCTTCAAAAGGCTCGACCCGCGCGGGTGTGGTGGAACATCCTGGTGCCCATCGACCTCTCGAAGAACTCGCTCCAGGCCCTCGCCTATGCCGGCGCCCTCGCTCGCGCCAATCAAGCCACCGTGCAGATCCTGCACGTCGTACAGCCCGTGCTTCTCCCAGCCTACTACAGGCTGGACGAATCGACGACGCTCTCCGCCCGGAGCCGGCTGCTGCAACGCGCGGAGGAGGAGTTGGAAGAGTTTGTCGAGTCGGCCGACACAGCGGATGTCCTCACGGAAACCAGGGTGGTCTATGGAAACCCGGCGATCGCCATCGTCGAGCACGCCGCGGAGGCCGAAAGCGACCTGATCGTGATCAACACCCACGGCCGGACAGGCCTGAAGCACCTGCTGATGGGCAGCGTCGCCGAGAAGGTCGTGCGCCGAGCCCCCTGCCCCGTGCTCACCGTGAAGACCTTCGGAAAATCGCTGCTCCCGGCCGAGCCCGGACTTCCCGGCCCCCCGCAATAGCGTGCGCCTGCACCGCGCATCTACGTGGAGAGCGTCGTTGGCGAGGGCTCGACCTTCCGTATCGTGATCCCCATCGTGGCCGACTAGCAGGCACCACCGCCCCGCTCCACGCCGCACCGCACCGCTCCGCTGGCACGACGAATGCATATGCATCGAGCTCAGCACGGGCGCAAACGCCGGGCACAACGTCCGGCCTGAATCCGCCCAGCTACAGGGAGTTTCCCATGCGTACCAATCTTCGCGTTGCCAACGCGCCCGAAATCGTCGGACAGCCGACCGGTCGTTGGGTTTCCCCGATCCTGGTGGCCCTGGCGATCGTGATCATGGCGCTCTTCACCACCGCGGCCCTGTGGCCGACTCGCGACGCTCGCGGACAGCCGGCGAATGACGCCGCGAGCTCCATCGTCGGCACCTGGAACACCGCGTGCGAATGCGCGCAAGGGATGATCCTGGAGATCGTCTCCACGGGGCCGACAGCGGCCGTGGGGCGCATCAAGGTGATCGGCAAGGGATCCGAGTTCAAGTACAAGCAGGGCGACGAGATCATCCGCCTCACCGCCGTAAGCGCCGGCGTCTGGACCGGGGAGCTGCTCTGGCGGAACACGGCCGGTGAGCAGCGCTGGCAGCCGATTACCGTGCGGCGACTCGACGCTCGACTCCACGGTGTCTCGGCCAACGACCATTGCTACGAGTACATGGAGCGAGTTCGCTGAGGCACTCGGCACTGCTCTTCGGGCGCCCGGCCCACCGCTCGGGGAACCCATCCCTGCCTCCGCGAACGCGCGCCCCTCCACGACCACCGCCCACGCTCCACGACCGCCCCCTTCCACGACCACTTCTGAGGCTCTCCGGAGCCGATCCAATGCCTGCAAAACGCTCCTGATCGCCGGGGCGAAACGCGACGCAGTGGTAAATCGCCACGGGCGTTCCATCCCATGGAGGCGCCGCATCAGGGGGCAAAAACCGCAAAAGGGGGCCGAAACGGCTCCAAGTCGACGACCTCGGCCCGGCGCCCGTTTGGTCCGTTGTTTGCAGATACCATCGACGCCGAATGTGTCGGCGCAAAGGAGGTGCACGAACGCGAGACTGCCCTGCTTCCGCTGGTGTCCCAGACGCCGCCTCGGCGGCCGGAACACTCCCGCTGTTGGCATGTCCTTGGCACGCAGAGTTTTCGCGCCCGGCCCCATATCGGGGCCGGGCGCCCTTCCTTCCCAACCTGATTGAATCCCCTGTCGTCGCTGACAGTGCCCGGACTAGAGCGGCGATCAGTTTGAGCTCCCGTCGCCGGATCGGGCGGCATACGGCTGTCTGCGGTGTCGTTCCTCAGTCAAATATGGCCCGATATTCTCCCTCGTCACTCCTTGCATCCAGCCGCATGGCGCTCCGCCCGGCTC
>JBDRSE010000058.1:0-2461 GCA_043825095.1 bacterium | reverse complement strand
GAAGTGCCTTCAGGCAGCCGCTGAGTTGTTCCTTGCCGCGCGCGTCATAAAACTTGAAGTACTCGCACAGAGCCCTCGCCAATTCGCTCCGCTGCAGGAACTGGTTAGATTCGAGCAACCCGCTAATGTACTCGACATTCGCGGGCTGCGATAACGTCCGTTCACGGCCAGGCATTACGATCCGGGCGGCTGCCGTGAGGGCTCCGGGTGGCGCAGCGGGGGTTCGCTTTGTGCGCGCTGAGGGAGCGGTCGGGCGAGCGGGTTCAGGCGCGGACAGCCGGGGTCCGGTGGCGGGCCTGGCGCTGCCGCCTGGTGATGTGGCCCTTGTCCGGTGCTGGTCCGGCAGGGTCTCGCCGTCCCACTGCCCGGTTCGGTCCAGAGCGGCTGGCTCTGGACGAGCGCAGTTTGTGCTTGCATCCCGCGGATCGCTATGATCCCCTGCATCCACGCGCCATGATTTGCCATAGTGGCTGCGGGGAGCACGGACATGAAGCGCCATACCGAGAGGCCAGTAGAAGAGACGTTCGTCTACACCGCGCTTGAGGAGTTCTGCCCGGACTGCCAGCGGGTGCTGCCGATCTACCAGGTGATCTCCCGCCCGGTGGAGTGCGTCGAGCGCGCCGTCCTGCTGAAGCGCCGTGACAAGCGGTGCGGACCGGACTGCCCGGGGGAACGGCCGGTCTTGTTCGCCCCCCGGGACCTGCGGGTGGTGCTGCCCAACCGGATCTATGGGCTCGACGTGACCCTGCACGTGGGAGAGCGTCACCTGTGCGATGGGGTTGCCTTGGCGCAAATCACCCGCGACCTCAACGCTCGCGGGTTGCCCATCGACCAGCGCCACACGGGGCGGGTGTTCCGGGACTTCCTCGCGCTGACCACGCTGCTGCGGGGGGACGAGGCCACAGTGCAGGCCCGTCTGCGGGCGCAAGGCGGGATGGTGCTGATGTGCGACGGGGTCCAGTTCGAGGACCGCTCTCCGGTGCTGTACCTGGCCTGGGACGCCATCAGCGGAACCCCGCTGTTCGGGGAGCGCAAGCCGTTCCGTGGTGCAGACGATCTGGTGCCTCTACTGGAGCGGGTGCGGGACATGGGGGTTCCCGTGCTCGGCGTCGTTACGGACAAGGAGAAGGGGCTGGTGCCGGCGGTCGAGCGGGTCTTCCCCGGGGTGCCCTACCAGTTTTGCCACACCCACTTCCTGAAGAACTGCGGCAAGCCTCTGCAGGCCGACCTGACGTCGCTGCAGGCCAGCGTACGGAGGCGCGCGGACGCGGCTCGCAAGCTCAGCAAGCAGTTCCCGCCGCCCTCGACAGCAGCACCGAAGGCCGGCCTCCCGGAAGAGCGAGTGGTCGTTGCCGTCGACGAGACGCAGGCGCCGGCCCCATCGACGGAAGTCTCAACAGTGTTCTCCGCCGCTCAGGGGGAGACTCCGGTTCTGGCCGGTGCGCCTTCGTCGCTGACCGAGGAAGCCCTGGCACTGGAACTCTACGAGCTGGTGCGGGTCAACAGCCGGGTCAGCGGCAAGTCCCCCCTCGACCCCGCCGAACTGAAACGACACGAGCGGATCGAGAGCATCCGCACCCTGCTTGACGACGCACGAAAAAAAAAGCCCAAGCGCCCGAGGGGGACCGCGCTTGGCCCCTACTTGATGCGCTGAGCGAGGCCCTCGAGCCAACCTGGCACGAGACGCGCACCGCCGGGCGCGTCCGGCGGCACACCGACATCCTCCGTGAGCTTGCACACGAGCTGTCCAACTCGACCGAGCGTCTGGACCGGCCTGCCACGGCGGCCGAGGCCCAGGCGCGCTTCAAGGCCCACCTCGACAACCTGGCGGCCTCCGCACCCCGGGCCGGGCTCGGCGCGGCGACGGGCGCCTTCATCGACGACCTCGTCAAGCGTGCAGGCCGCTACGGCGACCACCTCTTCAAGTGCTTCGACGACCCGCGTATCCCTGCCACGACCAACGGTCTCGAACGGTTCTTCGGGGGCTCGAAGCAGGCGCTACGCCACGCACTCGGCTGCGGGAGCACGACCAACAGCGTGCTGACCAACCTCGGAGCCAAGGTTCTGGTCGCCTACCAGTACGTGCAACAGGCCGGGGCGCCTACGGTTCTGGCGGCTGCGGCATGCTCGCCCACCGACTTCCTGGCGGCACGGGCCCGCATCGCCAGCCAGGAGGAGCCGGCCATCCGGCAGCGTTCCATGGTCCGAAACCTCCCGCGCCACCTCGACCGGCTCCGCGGCGCCTGGTTCGGGACATAACCACCGGAGCCCAATGCCTAGCCATGACGTCCGGAGATCCTGGGTCGCCAAAGGGGGTCAGGAGCAGCCCAATGACCTTTTCGTCGAACAAATCCATGGCCGTCTCGGGTTCAGGCATCAAAGTTTGGGGTCGCCTGGCGAAATGGGCATTGGGATGATCCTGACCCCTCTTTTCCTCCCGGATGATGCGTCTTACCCGCTG
>JBDRSE010000057.1:0-9149 GCA_043825095.1 bacterium | reverse complement strand
CTGTGAGACCGGTCGCCTTTGTTGTCTGGTTGTTGATGGCTATGCCCAGATTTGTCCGCTCCGCCCGCACGCCCCACCGGACTACAATTGTCCGCTCCGCCCGCCCGCCCCACCGGACTACAATTGCCGAACCGGTGCGTTCGCCGAGGAAGGGGGCGAAGCAACATCCCCCTCAAGCTCGGCGCCTCGCGTTCGACAGCGACAGGGCGGAGCCGTGGCGGGAAGCCGAGCAGGTGGGGCTAGTGGATGACGTGAAGCCACCCAGAATCATCAGCCGCCTGACCCACGTGCCGACCCACTTCATCCCGCAAATGGCCAGGTCGGCCGAGGATCTGTAGGGTCGGCGCCAGAACAGACCGGGAAGGAGCCGCGGAGAGCCCAACAGGGAAACCGGGTGGACTGTGCGCCCGGGGCCGCTTGGCTGCTCTGCGCGGATCCTCTTTGCATCACTTTGGCCTGGGAGGCGGATGTACGCTGCGCGAAGCAGCCGCGCGCCGCAGTCTTCTGACGCTTTTTTTCTGAGCTTCGCGCAGTGCGCATCCGCCGATCAGCAGGGCGGTCCTACGGAACCTCGAACAGCTCCAACCCACCCTTTGGATTGGCGCTCTGATCATAATAGAAGGTGCTGCCGTACACCTTCCCGCCATCCAGGACGAGATCGGAGTAGAAGCCGTAGCCCTTGGCGCCGCCCTTGAGCAGGCGGCCGAGGTCGGGGTCGTTGGCGGTCTTCGGGCTCCAGCTCCCCGGGCCGTTGCGGACCGCGGTGAGGAGGTCTGTGTTCTGGGTGTCCTGGTAAACCACCCGGATCTTCCCGGTGGGATCGACCAGGGTCGCGCTGTCGGCCCCCACCGGGTGCAGCCCATCCTTGCGTACCCCATCGTCGATCACCTCGGAGACCTTCGGCTGCAGGGTGGCCGGGTCGACCTGCACGTAGTGCAGGGTGTACCTGGCGGCGTCCTGGTAGACCACGTGGACGGTGTTGGCGCTGTCCACGGCGGCCGAGGTGAAGGCTCCCACGTTCTCCGACCCGGTCCCCTGAACCACCGCGGTGGTCCAGGTCCCTCCCTGCAGGCTGGCCCCCTTCAGGCGTCCCTGCACACGGTCATGGTAGAGCACCACTGGCGAGCCACCCGCCACCACCGCGCTGGGCCACAGGCCGGTCGCATTTGGCACGTCCGTGTACTTCACCTCGGGCAGGATCGTCTTGCACGCTCCGCCGATGCAGGCCTCGGTCGAAGCGCACTGCGGATTGCAGCCGGTGGACGTCTTCTCGCACTTGGTGGAGCTGTCCTGCTGGATGGCACAGGCCTCGTCGCCGGCGCAGAGGTTCTGGCAGGTCATCGGGCCGCTGTCGATCGCAGAGATCGCCCAGTCCGCACCGGCGCCGGGCGAGGCGGTGTTCGCAGCGGCCCAGCGCAGCTCGGACTTGAAGCGCCCCGGGCCGTCGGTGATGTTCAGGACCAGGTAGGCGATGGCCGGCTTGCCGTCGACCAGGATCAGCGAGGTGTATCGTCCCACGACCTCCTTGTCGTCGGCTGGCTTCTGCACCGTGTGGACCGACCACGTGCCATCCAATCGGCGGGCGAGCTTCAGGCTGCGGTTGGTCAGGTCGCGGTAGCTGATCATCGGGTTGCCATCCGCGTTCACCACGATGTCGGTATCCTGCCCGACGTCATCACCAGGGTCCGAGATCCCGTCGCGGTAGTCGCCCGGGCTGGGGGGTGTCGTGGCCGGCACACCGTCCACGGCCTCGACCGTCGTCGCGCTCAGCCCGCCCACCGACGCGCTGACCAGCACCAGGTCGCCGTACTTCGACTCGTAGGCGCTGGCCATCAGCTTGCCGCCGTGGGCGGCGAGCGCGGAGTGGCGCCCGAGCATTCCCGGTCTCACGGCGTTGGGGTCGAGGTCCGGCTTCCCGTCGAGGCCGCCGTCGCTGAGCCCGTCTGCCGGCGGGGTCGTGCCGTTGTTGCAGTCGCAGCCGGCGAGCAGCAGGCCGAGGGCGACGATGGACGCCAGAAGAGCCAAACGGAGGACCGGCTGAGACATGGGCAAGATGCTCCTGTGTGCTTACAAGCTAGCATCAGGGGAAGGGCACAGGCAAGGAAGCGCCTGTTCGTCTGTTCGTGGCTGTTCGTGACATTCGGAGGCCGGGCGTTTCGCCGCGTGCAGGATCGGCCCCCTACCAGATCTACCAGACGGTGCTCTCCACCGTCGCGGTCGGTCCCGTGGGGGTGTTGCCTCCGACCAGGTAGATGTGGGCGCTCTCCACGGTGCTCCCCATCAGGTGGCGGGGAACCACGAGGCTGACACCGGTGGCGTTCCAGTTCTTCAGGTCCGGCGGATCCGGCGCACCCCCCCCACACGAGAAGCCGCTGCCGCAGATCTGCGCCGAGTTGCTGCCCGTCGACGGCGCTCCCCCCTGCCCGCCGAGGAGGAACAGCTGGTTCGCCGCGGCCGCGAAGCCGTAGCCAGCCCAGCCCGGCGAGGCACTGTCCACCGCGATCCACGGGCCGAGCGTGCCGCCGCCCTGGACCTTCGCAGCGTCCACGTCGGCTATGGTCGCGCTCGCTGCCGCGTTGACACCGGGACCGGCGTAGATCCAGGTCTCGTTGGCAGGGACCCGGGTCGTTGCCACGTCGTCCACCGAGAACGCGGCGATCTGCCATCTCCCCTGGCCCACGGTGTTGCCCGCCACCTCGCTCCAGGATCCGACGCTCTGGTCGCCGCTCGGGTCCACCGTCACGCTCAGATGCTCGTAGGTCGTGAGGGTAACCCCTCCGGTGCTCCGCCCGACCACCGCGTACAGGTGATAGGTGCCGGGGGTTCCCGGATCGCGGCCCAGGCCCAGGCCCAGCCCCTCCCGCGCCTGGCTCAGCCCGGGGAGACTCCTCCAGACGCCCAGATCCCCGAGCTGGCGAGGGACCTGGGCAGTGGTGCCGCTCCCCGGGTCCTTGTACTGGGTCGTCGGGGCCGGAACCTCGGCCAGCAACTCCACCTGGCTCGCCACCATGTTCGGGGCGGGGGTCCTGTAGACACGGTACTTGGATGCCCCGGCCACCGGGCTCCAGGTGAGGGTGAGCTGGACCTTCTGGGTCAGGCTGCCCGGGATCTTCACCGGTTGGGGATCGCCGGGCAGGGTCTCGCCGCCCGGGTTGTCCGCATCGATGCCGCTCATCACGGCGGAGACCCGGTAGTACCAGATCCCCGGGCCGAGGCCCGTGGTCTCGACCTCCAGCAGCAGGTCGACGAGCGCCGGCGCGTGGCCCGGGTCGAGGATCTCGGCGCGTGAGACCGTGCTGACCGGTCCGCTCCCGTTGTTGCCGCCCACGAGGTAGATGAACCGCCCGAGCCGCTGCACCGCGGCCAGGGTTCTTGGACCGGGCAGGGAGGTGGGAAGGGGACGCCACGCCCCCACGTCGCCGAAGCGGCTCACCGGTGCGGCCTCCACGCTGGACAGAGCGCCCGACACGGCCCCGCTGTCGCCGCCGATGGCGTAGAGGAAGCGGGCGGCCCCGGTCGGGCGGCCCTGCGTTGCCGCGGGTGCGCGCCGGGCCACCTTCATGCCGGTCTCGACCGAGAAGCCTGCGATGTTCTCCGCCGGGTTGGTGACCCCCAGAGCGGAGAACTCGCCGTAGGTGCCGTCGGGGTTGGTCGCGCGGACCACACACACCGTCTTGTCGGTGATCCCGGCGGGCACGGTGACCTCCAGCTCGGCCCCGGTCACCTTGGTCACCGTCGTTCCAACCGTGGAGATGGCTCCCCCCTGGTCCCGACAGGACAGGGAGACCGTCACCCCCGCCGCGTAGCCATCCCCGCGGATGACCACCGCCTGGTCCGAGGAGTTGGGGATCGACCCCGGCGCGATGGAGTCGATCACGGGCGGCTTGTCGCTGGAGACCTTGAACCCCTGCACCAGCACGCCCACCGCGCCGTCGGGGTTGACCGCGATCACGTCGTAGGACCCCACGGGCAGCTTGGGCACCAACCCCGTGACCTCGCTGGCGTTGAAGAAGGCCACGGCCGTCATCGTCGTGGCGAGCCCCCCGCTGCTCGGGCTGAGGTAGGCGCGCACTCCGTTGTTGAAGGCGGTCTGCCCGACGGGCGGAGGATCCTCGGCGGCGAGGGTCACTGCCGTCTGGGACTGGGTCCAGCCGAACGGCGGGTCGATCCCGCTGAGCGCCAGCGTGAGCTGATCGGTCACCTTGAACGCCTGGGGCAGCGTGCCCTCGCACCCCTTCGCGTCCTGCACCACGATGTCGTGGTACCCGGTTCCCAGGCCCGACGGGATGACCGCCTGCGCCTGGTTGGGGCGGGTGGGGTCGTAGGTGTAGGTCAGGGATGTGAGCGGGGCGGCGCTGCCGCTCGGGCGGATGCCCACGAAGCTGACCCCGTTGCCGTTGAGGCCGGAGAGGTAGATCGTCGCCTGGATGCCGATCTTGTTGTACACGACCTCCGGATCGACGAAGAACACCATGGGGTTCTTGTAGACGACGACGGCCGCCAGCATGGTGTCGTCGCAACCCGGACCGTTGGACACGGTGACGTCGTAGATCCCGGGCGCCAGAGCAGCGAAGGACGCCACGAGCTGCGTGGGGCTGACGAACACCACCGAGTCAGGCTTCTGGCCGTTGAAGGTGACCTGGGTCGTGGGTGTGAACCCCGTGCCCGTGATGACGAAGTTGCCGGCCTTGCCCTGGCAGATCTCGGCGGGGGTCACGGCGGTAATCGTGGGCGGCGGGCCGACGCTGAAGGTGACCGTGGCCGTGCAGGGCTTGGTCACCGGGAGGGTGACCTCGATCTCGTAGCTCCCGAGCCCGGTCCCCGGCGGGACAGCGATCACCATCGTGGTGCAGCTCTCGATCGCCTCGAACTTGCCCGTCACCGGGGTGCAGCCCGTCAGGCTCATGACCGCGACCGGGTTGCCGGCGAAGGTCACCGCGGGGAGCTTGCCGGCGACCTTCAGCAGGCCGGCGCCGACGAGGGTCAGCTGGGCTGGCACCCCGGTCGCGCAGGCCACCGGCGGGACGAGCTGGGCGATCTCGAGGTGCTGGCACGGGTCGAACGTGGTGCAGTTGACCAGGCAGCCGTCCGTGTTGTCCAGGTTGCCGTCGTCGCACTCCTCCACGCTCTGCTGGACGATGCCCTCGCCGCAGGTGGCGGAGATGCAGGTGCTCAGACAGGCGTCGGTGTCGTCCGCGTTGCCGTCGTCGCACCCCTCCACGCCGACCCACTTGAAGCCGTCGCCGCACTTGGCCTGCTTGCACGTGGCGAGGCAGGCGTCGTCGTTGAACAGGGTGCCGTCGTCGCACTCCTCGACGCCCTGCCGCACGAAGCCGTCGCCGCACTTGGCCTGCTTGCACGTGGCGAGGCAGCTATCGGCGTTGTCCGCGTTGCCATCGTCACACTCCTCCCCCTGCTGCACGACCCCGTCCCCGCAGCCCGGCAGGGTGCACGCGTTCGTGCAGGTGTCGTCGGCCACCTGGTTGCCGTCGTCACACGACTCCACCCCCTGGTGGAGGAACCCGTCACCGCACCGCGCCGCCAGGCAGGTGGTCAGGCAGGCATCGGTGTTGTCCGCGTTGCCGTCGTCGCACTCCTCCCCCTGGTCCGCGACCCCGTCCCCGCAGGTGGTCAGGGTGCAGGCGCTGGTGCAGCCGTCGTCGTCGATCTGGTTGCCGTCGTCGCACGCCTCGACCCCCTGGTGCACAAAACCGTCGCCGCAGGTGGCCTTCTTGCAGGAGACCAGACAGTGGTCATTGTTGTCGGAGTTGCCGTCGTCGCACTGCTCGACGCCCTGGCGCACATGCCCGTCACCGCAGCTCGGTGCGAGGCAGGTGGTCAGGCAGGCGTCGGTGTTGTCCGCGTTGCCGTCGTCGCATTCCTCCCCCTGGTCCACGGTCCCGTTGCCGCAGCTCGGCAGGGAGCACCCGGTCGTGCAGCCGTCGTCCTCCACCTGGTTCCCGTCGTCACAGGCCTCCAGGCCCTTGCGGACGAAGCCATCGCCGCAGGTGGCGAGCTTGCAGGAGACCGGGCAGTGGTCGGTGTTGTCGAAGTTGCCGTCGTCGCACTCCTCGACGCCCTGGTGGAGCAGGCCGTCGCCACACCTGGCCGTGGTGCAGGCGTTGGTACAGCCGTCCGTGCTGTCCCGGTTTCCGTCGTCGCACTCCTCGCTGCCGTTGACCACGCCGTCCCCGCACGCGGCGACCGCACCGTCGTCGCATCCCGCGGCGAGGATGGCAAGCGCCCCCACGAGCAGAATCATCAAGCGACCCATGTGCAGACCTCCTCAGGTCCCCCGCGGGCCCCCGGCCGGGCGGTCGGGCACCCGCGGGCGGTCCTCACTTGCCCGGCCAGACATACTCGCAGACATACGCCCGGAGCTCGGTGCAGGGCTGGTCTGACCAGGTTCCGTTGGCGTCGATCCTCACGCAGTCCACGTCGCCACCCGGACCGTTGTCCGGCTGGCCGGTGGCCCAGCTCTCGTACGTCAGACCGAGGAACTTGTTCTTCGCCTCGACCCAGAGGAAGGTGCCCTCGCCGTACTGGTCGGTCAGCCCGATCCAGGCCTCGCCGATGGTGGAGAGCAGCCCGTTGACCGCCGTGTTCTCGGCGGCGTCGCCGACGCTGGCCAGATGCGCGCCGACGACCGAGCAGGCCGCCGCCGCGTCGTTCCAGGACAGAGCGCTGGCAAACCCGAGGTAGCAGTGCCCGCTGGTGGCGATGGTGCTCACCTTGCCGAGCGTGCACTCCTTCTTGCACGCGCTGTCGCACCAGTCTCCGCTCACCGTGTTCCCGTCGTCGCACTCCTCCACCCCCTGGCGGACCACGCCGTCCCCGCACGTGGCGCTCTTGCAGGTGGTCAGGCAGGCGTCGGTGTTGACCGCGTTTCCGTCGTCGCACTCCTCCACCCCCTGCTGGACCACGCCGTCCCCGCACCTGGCTGGCTTGCAGGTGCTCACGCAGGCGTCGGTGTCCACGGTGTTTCCGTCGTCGCACTCCTCGATCCCCTTGTGCACGAAGCCGTCGCCGCAGCTGGCCAGCTTGCAGGTGTTGAGGCAGGCGTCGTTGTTGTCGTAGTTGCCGTCGTCACACTCCTCGAGCGGGGCGCCGCCGTCCCCGCCGCTCGAGCCCAGCCTGAGGTGGCCGTCACCACAGCTCGCGAGCAGGCAAACGTTGAGACACTCGTCGCCGTTGCTCGGGTTGCCGTCGTCGCACTCCTCCCCCTTCTGGACGACCCCGTCGCCGCAGGTGGGCAGCGCGCACGTGCTCGTGCACCCGTCGGTGTCGTCCGCGTTGCCGTCGTCGCAGGCCTCCAGCCCCTTGCGCACCACGCCGTCGCCGCACTTGGCCAGCTTGCAGGTGCCCAGGCACGTGTCGTTATCATCGAAGTTGCCGTCGTCGCACTCCTCGGTCTTCTGCTGGACGAAGCCGTCGCCGCAGCGGGCATCGAGGCAAACGTTGAGACACTCATCGCCGTTGCTCGGGTTGCCGTCGTCGCACTCCTCCCCCTTCTGGACGACCCCGTCGCCGCAGGTGGGCAGCGCGCACGTGCTCGTGCAACCGTCGGTGTCGTCCGCGTTGCCGTCGTCGCAGGCCTCCACGCCGAGCTGCACGTGGCCATCGCCGCACGTGGCCAGCTTGCAGGTGCCCAGACAGCTGTCGTTGTTGTCCTGGTTGCCGTCGTCGCACTCCTCGTCAAAGGGCTTGCCGTCCTTGCCCGTCACGCCGGTCTGGACCACGCCGTCGCCGCAGCGGGCAAGGACGCAGCTGTTGGAGCAGGCATCGGTGTCGATGTTGTTTCCGTCGTCGCACTGCTCCACGCCCTGGACGTCGCCATCTCCGCAGCGGGCCTCGTCCTTGTCGCATCCAGGCGTCAGCAGCAGGGTGGCCATGGGTATCACCAACAGGTATCGACGTGCTTTTCGTGCTTGCATGATACTCCTCCACGTTTGTCTCGGGATCATCGATACAGAAGCAATCGTTCTTGCCAGTCTTCGCGGAAGCTCAGCCGACCGGGATGCAGCACCCCGTGATGCAGAAGGAACCCGCCGGGCAGGCATTCGGATCGATGCCTCCGGGGCCGCAGTAGATGATCCCGGGCGGGCACAAGCCGCTGGTGCAGCTCGGATCCGGGCTGGGTTTGCCCACGCACACCTCGCACAGCCCACAGCTGTTGAGGCAGTCGGGCACCTGGGTGCAGGGCGGGCACTGGTAGGGATCGTTGATGATCGTCGGGTCCGGCAGGCCGTTCACTCCCATCTTGCAGGTGGGCTTGAGCATCACGGTCTTGACTGCCCCTCCGTCGCCTCCCGTGGGGATCGCGCAGCAGCCGAAGCAGTCGCAGCCGTTGGGCGTGACGGGCAGGCAGAAGTCCAGGCAGAGCTGCGACTGGTTGTTGGGGCACTTGGTGGGGTTCCCGACGAGGGTCGGGTCGTAGGTGCAGTTCTTCTGCGGGGGTGGGAGGTACGGGGCCGGCTGGGCCGGGTCGCACTTGATGTTCCACCTGCAGTCGTCGTCGCCTGCCCCGCTGTTTCCGTCGAAGAAGCAGTCCTGCTGGCAGTCGATGTTGTCGCCGGGGATCCCCGTGCCGAAGCTGCTCTCGTCGTTGTCCAGGGGGCCGGTGCACTCCGGGTCGGCCGCGTCGATCTTGCCGTCTCCGTCGTTGTCCACCCCGTCGGTGCACTGCGTCAGGCCATCCAGCTCGTTGTTGTCCCAGGCAGCGATGCAGCCGGGGTCGTTGGGATAGTCCACCTTGTTGTCCACGTCGTTGTCCAGGCCGTCGTTGCACTGGCAGACCACGGTCGTGGTGCCTCCATAGCCTTTGCAGAGGTACTTGCCCGCGTCGTTCTGGCCGATGACCGAGTCGCTGGTGGCCACGTCCAGGGGGATCGTGGCATCCGGGAGCGGGGCATCTGGGAGCGGGGCATCCGGGAGCGGGGCATCCAAGACCGTGGCATCCAAGACCGTGGCATCCGGGAGCGGGGCATCCGGGAGCGGGGCATCCAAGACCGGGGCCTCCAAGACCGGGGCATCCAGCACGACCGGCGCTTCGGCTGCCGCATCCAGCACGACCGGCGATTCGGCTGCCGCATCCAGCACGACCGGCGCTTCGGCTGCAGCATCCGGCTCGACCGGTGCTTCGGCTGCCG
>JBDRSE010000056.1:0-10106 GCA_043825095.1 bacterium | reverse complement strand
GGGGTTATCCACTGACCGGCACCTTCCACGGCCCTCCCCCTTCGCTGGCCTCAAACCTTCGTAGCGGACGAACGAGGTCGACATTCCCCGCCCTGGTGGCCGTGAGAGATACTTTCTACCCACAAATTCTGCTGAAGAACCTTCTTTTTGAGCGAAGAAAGAATGCAGGCACGGGCGGCGTCGGCCCTGGATAACGGCTCACGGCTGCTGCTCACATTGGACTCGTGCACATGCTCGGACTGCGCGCGGGAATCAACGCGATGATGCGGCTGCGATGTGTCTGGGCCTCCAGGCGCTGGGATGAAATTTTTGCCTCGGCGCCTGACGGTGCCGGCGAAAAACTCAACGCTTCACTTCTGGCCACCGCCGTATAGGTCCCTCAGCGGGTATGCGCCCTTGGCGGATTCATCGACGACGAGGGTATTGGTGAAGCGAGGCCGCAGGTGTACGCGGCTCTCCGATCCGTGAATCATCGAGTCGCTCGAACCAGTATCTCACCTGACTTGCAGAGATTCCACCGGCGTGGGCCAGCGGATCGGTTCCCGTCTGGTACCGAGACACGATCCGGTGGGCGGAGCCGCGGAAGTCAGCCCAGCAGCGGATTGTGGGTGGTGAGCCCGGGAAAGCGGCTGAAGTCCCGGTCCGCGGTCCACAGGGTGCGGACCCGGTGCAGGAGACAGAGCGCGGCGATGCGCGCGTCATGGATCCGTGGGCCGGTCACGCGGCCCTTGGACACGAGCCCGTGCAGCACCTCCCAGTAGCCCGGCTCCTCGGCGATCAGCACCAGGGAGGGCGACTCAATCCAGGCTGCCACCTGGTCGAGCGACTCCTCGTTCCCCGACGGCGGATCGAAGATGCGAGGGTGGGTCGTGACGGCGAGGAACTCGTGCAGGCACGGCCATGGGACCGCCCAGGGTGACGGTCCCTCTGCCAGGCCTCGAACCGCCGCTGCTGCCGCTTCATGAAATTCGGAGTCGGCGCGGTGCGCGTGAATCAGGATGTTGGTGTCCACTGCGATCATGAGCCCTACATCCCGTAGGACGCGTCCAGGATTCGATCCCAGCGGCCGTCGGCATGCTCCTTCTGGAGCCCTCTTCCTCCCTTGAAGGAGGCGTCCCGGAGCCGGAAGGATCGTCGGCCACGCTGCTTGCGCGCCACCACCTCCCTGAGCCCCTCCTCGATCAGCGCCCGGAGGGTTGTGTCGAGCTCCGCGGCCAGGGCCCGCGCCTTGGCAAACAAGGGATCGGATATCTCTACGGTCGTCTTCATATGGAGAACCATATCACATGTCCCATATAGAAACAAACAGTGTGTTGTTCTCGGTCCCCATGTGATGTCCAGCCTGCGAGTCAGCCGCTGGCCGGATGGGGTGTCTTCGAGAAGCGAGCTCATCGGGGCGCGGGGTGCCGATTTCGGTGCGGTAGCGTCCTGCCTAGCGCCTGCGTTATACTCAGGGGACAGGGAGATTCCGTTTGGGACGCCGAGGAAGGAACGCGCTCGCGTGCCGGCCGCCAGGCCGACGAATCGCCTGGTGGAGGCTCGTTGGGTTGGCCCTCGTCGGAGCGGCGATCGCGGCCGGGGGCTGCCGCGGCTCGCCCGGACGCGCCGTCTGGGTGGTGGACGAGGCCCACGACTGCGAGCCGGCGCCCGTGTCGTTGACCTTCGCCGAGACGCCGGCGCACGAGGTGGACCTGCTGTTCGTCGTGGACAACTCCTACTCCATGGCCGATGAGCAGAGCCTGCTTCGGGCGAACTTCTACGCCATGATGGAGGCGCTGCGCGGGATGGAGCGCGGGCTGCCCGACGTGCACATCGGCGTGGTGTCGACGGACCTGGGCGCCGGCGTCTTCGAGATCAACTACTGCGAGGTCCTGGAAGGCGACCACGGCGTGCTGCTGACCGGCCTGTGCCAAAACCCGCAGGGCGCGCGCTATCTCGTCGACGTCCAGCCCTCTGACTGTGTGATCAACCGGGACCCCGAGAGCGACGGGAGCGTGTGCCTGGACCACGACTGCGGCGAGTCGGCGTGCGCCCTGGAGCCGAGCACCTGGCTGTTCGAGGACGAGCACGGCTGCCCGCGCTGCGTGAACTACGCGGACGAAAGCCTGGAGCAGGCGTTCAGCTGCGTCGCCGGCCTCGGGGTGAACGGCTGCGGCTTCGAGCAGCCCCTGGAGGCGATGCGGCTGGCGCTCGACGACAACGAGTCCAACGCAGGGTTCCTGCGGCCGAGCGCCTTCCTGGCAGTGGTCATCATCAGCGACGAGGACGACTGCTCCGCCTCGTCGACCCAGCTGTTCGACACCGGGCAGACCGACATCGACAGCGCCATGGGCCCGCTCAGCTCGTACCGGTGCTTCGAGTTCGGGGTGTTCTGCGACATCAACTCGCGCACGGCGCAGGGGACGCGCGTCTCCTGCTCGCCGCGGAACGATGAGTACGCCCTGCTTCACCCCATCGACCGGTACGTGACCTTCCTGGAGCAGCTCAGACCGCCGGACCGCCTGATGGTCGCCGCCATCGCCGGCCCGGTGGAGGAGGACAGCTCGGTGACCGTCGGCATGGACGCCGACGGCAATCCGACGGTGATGCCCAGCTGCCAGAGCGGCCCCGAGGGCGCCGCGCCGGGGATCCGCCTGCGCGCTTTTGTGGGGTCGCTCAACGGCGCGGACGACATGCAGCGGGCCTACACCTCCATTTGCGAGGAAGACTACCGTCCGGCCCTCGAGGGCCTTGGCGAGGTGCTGCGCGGCCGGCTGGAGGCCCGGTGCCTGCCCCGTCCGCTGCTGGGCTGCGCCGACGTCGCGGTGGAGCTCGGCCAGCCGGGCGACGGCCGGGCCTGCAACGACACCTGCGCGCCGAGCTGCGAGGTCCTCCAGGAGCTGGAGCGCGGCACACCCTACGCGATCACCAGCGCCGTTCTTCCGTGCCTGGAGGTCTGCCCGGACGGGCCTTGTCTGGGGAACACCGACCGCCTCGAGGCCTACGCCGGAGCCCATCCCGACCGCCGCGATCCCGACCTCCCGGCGGATGTCTGTTGGCACATCACACACAACCCGGCCTGCGTCGACTCCTACGCGGCCGCGCTCATGGTCTCGCGCCGCGAGGACCCCCCGCCCCGGTCCTACGTCGACGTCGTGTGCGAGCTGCTCCCCCCGGTCGAGGAGTGCTGCTGGGACCACCGCGACAACGACGGCGACTGCCTGACCGACCTGGAGGATCCGGACTGCGCCCTGTGAAGCGAGCCGTCGATCACGGCCCCTCGCGTGCGGCGTCCGAGCTCCTTCCGGGCGGCTCGCGAGCGGCTCCCGAGCTGTGGTACACTCTGAAGGCCCAGTCCTGAGAGAAGTCCAATGCAGCTTTGCCGCGTGCGGCGTTCGGTGCTCCTGCCGGTGGTCGCCTCGATCCTTGCGCTGTGCACGGGGACCTGCGAGAGCGAGTCCGTGGGGGGGAGCGATCCGGCGCCGGATGATTGCGGTCCTTGTGCTGTGTCCGACACGACGTGCCCGGAGTGTGGCGACGGGCGGTGTGACCTCGGGGAATCCACCGTCAACTGTCCCGCGGACTGCCAACCCACCTTGGACGTGGACCTGCTGATGGTGGTGGACAATTCCGGGAGCATGAGCGGGGAGGCCGCGCCCTTCTACCGTCAGATTCCCCCACTCGTGCAGGGGTTGCGTCAGACGCCGGGGGGGCTGCCGAACCTGCACATCGGCGTCATCTCCACCGACGTCTCCGTGGGGCCCAACGAGATCACCTACTGTGACTCCCCGGACGACGGCCGCCTCGTGGGCACCGACCGGATGACGGAGTACATCCTCGGCGGCACCTACCTGGCGGACGTGCGGCCGGTGGGCTGCTCGGCGGTGCGCGACGCCACGGGGCTGTGTTCCTCCCACGACTGCGACGATCGCCACTGCGCCCAGGAGCGACACACCGTGCTGGAGGTGGACTCCCAAACCGGCTGCCCCCGATGCCGAAATTTCGGAAACCAGTGGCTGGAGGACGCCATCCTGTGGGGCATGGAGCTGGGCACCATGGGCTGCGGTTTCGAGCAGCCCCTGGAGGCCTTGCGGCTGGCTCTGGACGATCACCCGGACAATACGGGGTTTCTACGCGACGACTCGCTGCTGGCGATTTGGATTTACACCGACGAGGACGACTGCTCGGCCTCGGACACGCGGCTGTTCTCAGACCCTGACGCCGACATCGACTCTGAGCTGGGCCCCCTCACCTCGTACCGCTGTTTCGAGTGGTCAACCGCCTGCGACATCGATGACCGCACCGTGGAGGGGCCCCGCACCGGGTGCGTCGAGCGCACCGACGACGGCGCCCTGCTGCACCCCATCTCCCGTTATCTCGACTTCCTGTGCGGCCTCCGGGCCCCCGGCCGCCTCCTCGTAGCCGGCGTGACTGGACCGGTCACGCCCTCCGCCGACGGCGTCGGTGTGGACGTGACCGTCTACGTGGATGAGTACGACCACCCCGCGCTGGAGTTCGCTTGCACCACCGCGATGAGCGGCGCGCTGCCGGCCATCCGGCTGCACAGCTTCTTCTCCGCCTTCAACACCGACGAGAATCTGGACGAAGCGCTGACGTCCGCGTGCAGCAACGACCTCGGGCCTTCGCTGCTCAGCCTCGGCCGCCGCATCGCCCAGCGCACCACCGACGCCACGCTGGTCGACTGAACCGACACGCGGTGCAGGCAGGAGGGCGCGAGGAGGGCGCGGGTGGTCGATCTGCCGCGCTCATGGTTGACCTGCCGCAACCCTTCGGCGATGCTCTGGGGGATGCAGCGCTTGGTGTTCTACGGCAAAGGCGGAATCGGCAAGTCGACGGTGTCGGCGAACGTGTCGGCCGTGCTGGCGGGGCAGGGGCAGAGGGTGTTGCACGTGGGGTGTGACCCCAAGCACGACTCCACCGTGGCGCTGATGGCGGGAGAGATGATCCCGACCGTGCTGGATCGGGGGCTGGGGCCGGGCGGGGCGGCGGCGGAGGACCTGGTGCGGGTGGGGCCGAGCGGGGTGCACTGCGTGGAGGCGGGCGGGCCCCAGGCGGGGGTGGGGTGCGCCGGGCGCGGGATCAGCCGCACCATCGAGATCCTGGAGCAGGCGGGGCTGCTGGCGCCGGGGCGGTACGACGCGGTGATCTTCGATCTGTTGGGGGACGTGGTCTGCGGGGGGTTCGCGGCGCCGCTGCGGCACCGGGTGGGTGAGAAGGTGGTGATCGTGTCCTCGGAGGAGGTGATGTCGCTCTACGCGGCGAACAACGTAGCCCGGGCCGTTGTGACGTACGCCTCGAACGGGATTGTGTGTGCTGGGATCCTGCTCAACCTGCGGGACGAGAGCGAGGACCTGGGCCCTGTGACCCGTTTCGCGGAGCTGCTGGGGACGCCGGTGCTCGGCGTGATTCGTCGAGATCCGCTGATCCGGGAGGCGGAGTACCGGCGGACCACGGTGGTGGAGCACGCGCCCGACGCGCCCATCAGCGCGACGTTCCGGGAGCTGGCAGAGGCGCTTCAGGCCGTCGACCCCGCGGCCTGTTCGTTGCCCACGCCGCTCGGCGATCGCGATTTCTACACCCTGGCGCGGGACAAGTTCGAGGTCTCGGGTGGGTGGGAGCGCGAGCAGATGGCGACCGTGGAAGCCGCCCCCAACGTGCATGTACCGGCGGACGGGTCGGACAGTGTACAGGAGCGGCAGCGACAGGAGTTCAAGCGGGACTTGAAGGCCGGAATCGACGCGGTCCGGCGCGGGCTGGTGCGGCCCGAGGAGGCGCTGGCGCGGCTGCAGCAGAGCTATCCTGACTTCACGCGTACCCTGCAGGCGAGGGACCTGCGCTGATGAGCGACCTGTTCCCGGAGGTCCGCACGCAGCCCACGGTCCAGCATCCGGCCGAAGCGCGAGTCGAGGGGGACGGCGTTGCGGAGCCGTCCGTGGTGCGACTGCGGCTGGGGCGCCCGGGCCGCGCGCTGCGGGGTGGTGACTGGGCCCTGGACAAGTGGCGGCAGCTGCTGGGCATGGAGCGGCTCGGTAGCGACGACCGGAGGCTGGCCCTGCGAGGCGTGGAGGTGAACCTGGCGGACGGTCGGATCGAGCTCGCCCTGGAAGGGGATCGCATCGGTCGGCCGCTGGTGCACCTGCTGCCCTGTCGGCAGGGCGAAGACGCGGCGCTCGGCATCTTGGTGGCGATGCAGGGGGCGGTGCCCAGCGAGGCGGTGCGTCAGGTCCTCGTATACATCAAGGACCGCTTGGCCACCGCCAGCTACCAGACCTTGTTGAAGGTGGTTCGGCTGGATCCCGCGGCGCAGGAGGTGGCGGTGGTACCGGCCGGACCGGACCCGGATCCCGTGGGCTTGTCGGTCTCTGCGCCGGGAACCCGGGACGGGGTCGTACACCCGCCCGTCTCGGTTTCACAACCAGGGCCGCAGGAGCGGCAGCCCCGGGAGCGGCAGCCCCGGGAGCCGCAACCACCGGAGCAGCAGCCCCAGGGTCAGCTGGAGGAGATCTTCGAGCGCTCCGTGGTGCGCACCGTGGGCGGCAAGTCCGCCTGGCACGTGTTTCACGCAGAGCTGGAACAGCAGCGCAACTTCAACCACTACCTGGCCGGCCGGATCCTGGTGGTTCGTCACGAGGATCTCGAGTGCTGCTATGCCACCCCGGCGCTGGCCGACGGCACCATCTCCTTCTACAACTATTCGCTGGCGCACCTGTCCCGAGGGGACGATGGACCGGAGCGGGAGGCGGACGCGGACGGGGACGCGGACGGGGACGCGGACGGCTCCCTGGAGCATGCACAGGAGCAGAGCTGGGGCGAGGTCATGACGGATCTCGAGGAGGCCGACGTCATCGGGGGGGGCGCGTCCAAGGTGGAGGCGTTGCTCGACCGGGTCGCGGCGCTGGAACGGAAGCCGGACCTGCTGTTCGTGAAGACGTCGTGTGTGCCCAAGGTCATCGGGGACGACGTGGGCGGGGTGATGAGCAGGTTCGAGGCGCGCACCGGCGTGCCCACGGTGTATCTTGACAACATCGCCGACGAGGAGAACGACCTCTTCTCCACGCTGCTCGAGCGGCTCCGGCTGTCGTCGGAGTTCGGCGCTCCTCTGGAGGTCACGGGGCGCGTCAACCTGGTGGGGTTTCCCAGGAATCGAGACGTGGATCGCCTCGTTCGGCTGCTCGAGGAGCTCGGGGTGACCATCAACGCCCGGCTGGTGCCCGAGGTGCGGTTGGAGGACGTCCGACGCTACACCTGGGCCGCGCTGCAGGTGTTCCTCGACTCGGTGCTCTATCGCTCTACGTTTCGGCAGATCATCGGCAATGCGGATATCCGGTCCCTGTACACGGCGCCGCCGGCGGGTGTGCAGGGGTCCCGGGATTGGGTCCTCGAGGTGGTCGGTGCCCTGGGCGCGCAGGCCGATCCGGCCGCCGCGCTGGCGCCCTTGTGGGAGGAGGAGTGGGCGCCCCACGCTGCGGACTGGGAGGCGTTGACCCGTCGCGCCGCCGAACGGTGTCTGGGCTTTGTGCTCGACCGGCGGGGCGCCGAGCTGCTGGATGACCCGGCGCAGACGACCGGTGTTCCGCTGCTGGCGATGCTGGAAGAGATGGGCTTCGCCCTCGAATTCCTGCTACACGACGAGGTCGATCCGGAGCACGCCTGGCCTGGGTCCACCGCTGGCTTCAGCACTCCAGCCGAGCTCGCGCAGCGACTCCGGGAGTCCAAGGCCACCGCCTTCTACTCGGAGCTCTACTTCGATCGCCGCCTGAGCCGGTGCGGCAAGGCGCAGTTTTCCGTGTCGGACTTCGAGCTCGGGATCGGCGGTGCGGTGCGCACGCTGCGACGCCTGCTCCGGGTCAGTGAGCTGCCTTTCTACCGCCGATACGGCGAGCTCGTGGGGCGGCCCTTTGAAGGAGAGGAGGAGCCCAGATGACCGATTCCCGCGAGGGCGCCGAACCGCCGGTGGAGGGCGACCGCGAGGCCGAGCACGGCCAGGAGCTCCTGGATGCTCCGCGCCCCAGCCGTTTCCCGTACCTGGTCGGTGTGTATCTGGCCACCAACGCCATTCGCGACGCTGCCTGCGTGGTGGACGGCCCGGACTGCGCCTTTTTCAAGGCGGAGTTCATTCACGGGAAGCACGACCTGCGCTCGACGCTGCTGGACGTACTGGGCAACCATCGGATCCTGGTGTCCCACACCACCACCGACAACATCGCTCAGAGCCGCGGCCAGGACGTGGTGCGGCTCATCCGGGCGGCGGATGCCATGGGGGGAGTGGAGCTGGTGCTCGTGACCTCTCTGCCCATGGTGACCATCATCGGGCTGCAGTACGATCAGCTGATCCGGGAGCTGCGGGACCAGCTCTCGGTGGAGCTCGCCCTGGTCCCGGGGCTGTCGCTGCAGGGGGATTGGCTCGACGGCTACGCCGAGGTGCTCGTTGCCCTTGCCGAGCGAATTCCGGCGCCGGCCGAGCCGCCCGCGCCGCACCGGGTGTCGATCATCGGCAACTTCATGGATCGCAATGAGGAGGACCACGTCGCCAACGTGGCCGAGCTTCGTCGCCTGGTCAAGGCGATGGGTCTGACCCTGGATTCGGTGTGGTTGAGCGGCCGGCCCTGGTCGGAGCTCCAGCGCGCGGCCCACTCCGGCACCCTCGTGGCGCTGCCGTTGGGCCGGCGCGCGGCGGCCGCCCTGGCGGAACGCACCGGCGCGCAGGTGCTGGAGGTGGAGACACCCTTTGGCCTCGCGCGCACCGCGGACTTCCTGCGCGCGCTGGCCGGCGCGACGAATCGGGAGGAGGCGGCCGAGCAGCTCGTGGGGGCGGAGCTGACCGCCATCGCCACCCGACTCGAGTGGGCAGTCCCGCACTTCTTCCTGGGTCTCCGTGCGGCGGTCTCGGCCTCGCCGGACGTGCTCCCCGGGCTGCTCGACACCCTCACCGAGCTGGGCGTGGAGGTCGTGGAGACGGTGAGCCCGGCCCGACGGCCGGCGTGGTTCGCGCCGGAGGAGCTCCCCGGCGGCCCAGTCGCCTTTGACATCGAATTCGATCGCCGGTCCTGGCATGGGGATCGTGCGCCACACCTGGTCGTTGCCGACTCCCGGCTGTTGCGAGACCTTCGCGGGCGCGTTCCCGCGGTGGAGCTCGGCTTCCCGAGCCACGCGGATCATGCGCTCTTCGAGCGGCCCTTCCTGGGCTTCCGGGGCCACGCCGCCTTTGTGCAGCGACTGATCTCCGCGCTGTCGATGTTCGAGCGCCCGGGGCGATGATTCGGCGCGGAGCGGTTATTGCTCTCTTTCCGTTTCTCCCCTAAGGTCGACCGATGTCTCCCGTGCGTGTGTACCTGATCCCGTCTCCCATCGGGGACCACTTCACCGACTTCTCTTTTGCCGGCCTGCGCGCCCTGGAAAAGGTGGAGCACCTGTTCCTGGAGGCGCCCGACGAGTTCCTCGAGCGAATGCGGACGCGGGGGCTGATCCGGGAGAGCCACCACGTCCACTTTCTGACGGAGCCGGATGCCTGCGTGGAGCGTGCCTCCGCGCTGGTGGAGGAGGGGACGCCCTTCGGCATCCTCGCCTCCAGCGGCGTGCCCTGCTTCGTGGACCCTGGGCACCAGATCGTGGAGCGGCTGCTGGAGCGCCACCTGGACGCGGTGGAGCTCGTTCCCGTGGGCATGAGCTCCGCCCTGGACGCGGCCCTGGCCATGACCGGGAAGGACATCCAGCGGTTTCTGTTTCTCGGACACGTACCGGAGTGCTACGAGCTGGACGCGTCCTATCTCGCGCACCGACTCCCGCTCGTGTACTTCGTGCGTGGGCCCGCCGTGCCTGCGCTGTTGAGCCGGTTCGGGGAGCTGGGCGCCAGCGTGGAGCGGCTGCTTCTGTTCCGGGACATCCGTAAGAAGGGTCGCTTCACCCTGACGATCCTTCGCACGACGGATCCCCCAGAAGATCTCGTGGTGACAGAAGACGCCGACTACGTAGTGGTGCTCGTACCCAGGTCGTATGTGTTCACGGGGGGGCTATTTGCAGCACCTCCCGAGCGCAGCGAGGTTCCCCCGGAGGGGGCGGAGGGGGAGAGCTGAGCCGCGAAGCGGCGGATCGATCTCCGGCAGGTG
>JBDRSE010000055.1:0-27752 GCA_043825095.1 bacterium | reverse complement strand
CCGGGCCGCGCTGGCTGCGGCGGCGGCAGCGGTGCTCGTGCTCGCCGGCGTGGGCATCTGGCGCTGGGGATTCGCAGACACCGGGGCGTCCGCCAAGCGGCCCGCCGCGGCGAATCCGGCGGCGTTGGTCCAGGCGCCGGTGAGCGAGGCGGACGCGGGTGGGCCGGCCCTTGCCAACACTGCCGAAGACGGCCAGCTCACGCCCAACCCGGCCACCACCAAGCCGAGTCCAGAGCCCGTGGCGCAGCCGGTACAGCCGGCCATGAACAACGCGGCAAACAGCGTCAACGATGATGACGACGCGGGCGGGGAGCCGCAGAAGCCGGTTCGGGCTGAGGACGCCATCGGCCGCCCCCTGTTCGCTGTCACCAGCGGGGGTACGACCTGGCCTTGGAAACAGGTCCTCGCCAACCGGGGCTCCAAAGGTTTTCCAGACGATCTCTACGTCATCGACGACAACGGACGCACCTGGCCCTACGCCGTGGTGGAGCGCGTACTGGGCGAGAAGAACCGTAAGCGTCCCGCGCCTGTCAAAGCGCTCCTGGGGCTCAAGGAGTTTGGCGGGGGCAAGGGAACGAAGATGCCCCTGACCTTGGCGGGCGACTACAAAGGCCAGAAGAAGCCGCGGTCAGTCAAAGGGGGAGGGGGGAAGGGCGCCCAGGGCGCGCGGTACCGCAAAGGCGGGAAGGGCGAGAAGGGCGGGAAGGGCGGGAAGGGCGGGAAGGGCGGGAAGGGCGGGAAGGAGGAGTGGATCACCGACAAGAAGCGCAGACGCGCGGAGTATCTCCGGCGTCTCGCGGCCCGCAAGAAGCAGCCCTACGGCTACGGAAAGCGTAAGGGCCCCCGCCGCCGGCCGCCCGCGGTCAAGCGTCGACCCGCGCCGCCCGCCCGGCGCCGAGCTGTCAAAGGCCGGCCCGGGATCTGAGCCGCCTCTCGGCTCAGCTGCACGTAAATCCCATTGACGTGTCGTAAAGAGCTTTTACACGCCTGCATCCCGGCGCCGGATCACACCGTTCACGACTTCCACAACGGTTCCCCCGCCTTGTGGCGGTCTGCCGAGCTTGGAACGGATGTTGCTCTCTTCCTCTGTGCTCGCGCAGCCGGGAAGTCAGTGCGACTCCCCGTGTCGGTGCGGGAACGATACGCGCTCTGAGGCGTCCTGGTCACTTGGTGGTGATCGCTTTTCGTTGGCAGCAGGCAGGGACAGCTCAGGGACTTGGGAGGAAGGCATGCAAAGGGTGAACCTTCGCACCGTCGAGGTGTGGACTTTTGTGTTCGGGCTGGCGTTGCTCGCATTTGTTCTGACGGCCAACGGCTGCGGCGACAAGCGCCTCACGGGGTGGACCCAGTGGGGCGGGGACGCCGCACGGACGGGGCTGTGCTGATGGTGAGACCGTTCCAAAACGATCAATCGGAATTGTGGGCCATTTCGAGCGCCGATCTCGAGCGTAGCGAGTGGAACAACCGTCTTCGGTCAGATGATAGATGGTGCGCGCTCGCAGGGGGGCGACCTCGGGATGGCCGCAATTCCTTTTTTCTGGAGACCCGCGTGAAACCTCTACTGACATCGATCATCATCGCCTGCTTCGTCGTCGCGTCCGGCTGCACCACTGACATGCAGACCGGGCGCGCGGCCGAGCAACTGCGTGAAAACCCGGACCATGCCATGAAGAAACCGCCCCGCACCAGACCCGATCCCGGCTCACACGCAAACGTCTCCCGGGCGATGCCGCCGCCGCCCCGGCCGCGGAGCGCTCCCCCGGCAGAGCCGCCCGTTGATCTCGTCGCCGCGTGCGAGGAGCGCGCGAAATGGCTCCGCGCCCGGGCGGATCGGAGCTTCCAGGTGAAGGTGGCGCCGCCCTTCGTGGTGGCCGGCAACCTGGGACGCCGCGGGCTGGACTACAACCTGCGCCGCGGCGTGCTAACACCCGCCAGGGCGCTCTACGCGAGCTACTTCCGGAAGCGCCCGAAGCACCCCATCACCATCATCCTGCTCAATGACTTCAAGACCTACGCCCAGTGGGCGCACACCCTCTTCGGGGACGCGCAGGTGCACCGTCGCTGAATTCCCTGCTACAATCACGTCGTTTCTCACAAGGAGTCTGCTCCATGAAGCGACGTGCTTTCATCGCGGCGGCCTGCGCAGCAGCGCTGTGCACTGCCACGCCAGCCCGGGCCCGGTCAGTCACCACCCGGGTCGTCAAGCGTCTCAAGCTCAAGTTCACCACCAAGGCGCCCACCTTCGCGTCCCAGCGCTACGGTGAGCTCATGGATCGGGGCCGTCTGTTCTACCTGGGGGCGGGCATCTGGCACGAGCAAAACACCTTCTACCTTCTGCGTCTCAAGGACCGGAAAAAGATCACCGTGCGCGCGCCGATCCAGAGGTTCCTCCTGGCCAACCGCCGCACCTTCCCCCGGGCGGGCACGGGCGGTCGCATGCCGGCTTACAAGGCCCGACGTCTCCTGTTTTACGACCGAGCCCAGCAGGTCGCCGGGATCCTGCTCGTAGACCAGATCTACAAGCAGCATACGATCTACTACTACCTGCACTGGGATCTCAAACAAGGACGCATTACCAGCGCGACCCGTATCTCCTCCATCCAGAGGAACCATAGCTGGATCTCGGTCAGGCCCATCGGCTACGCCCCCAAGCGCCGCGAGCTCTACCTGCACGTGGTCAAGAAGCAAAACGCCGCCCGGGGGGCCGCCCGCCCCATGGAGGTGTCCGTCATTGCCGTCGGCAAGGGAACGCTGCGGGTCGTGGCCAGCTTCCTCGGCGCCCGCCGCTATTCCCGGGGACCGTTTCACGACCCGGCGCACCAGCGTGCCTTTCTCGTGGAGTATGCTGAGCGAGGAGAGACCCCGGCGCCCCAGGGCTTCCTGGTGGACCTCGTCGGAGGCAAGGTCACGCGCATCTCCGTCCCCGTGGTCACCTACGGCGTCGCGTTCCCCGCCGACGGCAAGCACCTCTTCGCCTACTCCGCCCAGTCCGGCGACGTCTGGAAAATCGACACCCGCACCGGCCGCCGCATCGCGAAGACGCGCGTCGGCGGCCTCGGCCACGAGGCCGGCATGATCACCCCCGACACCCTGCTCGTCGTGCGCAACCAGGCGCTGCACTTCCTCGACCCCAAGCGCCTCCGCCAGTGGAAACAGATCCCGGTGAAACGCTTCCACCAGGGCTTCATGCATGTCCAAGGCACCCTCGTCGCCCCCGGCTGGGTCTTCCTCCGCTGCAGCGACGACCTCTACGCGATTCAGGTCAAGCTCGGGAAGTGAGGCATATGGAATTCGGAAAGGGGCGACCTATTTCTGCGTGAACCGCAGAGTCACCGAGGCTTTGGTGGGCTTGCCGTCGCCGGCCATGGGAAACATCCGGCGGCGAATGGCGGCACGGATGCACTCTTCCAGGGGCTTGCTGTCCAGGGTGCTGTCGTGGAGTGTTACGGTCTTCACCTTCCCGCTGGGGCTGATGACGAATGCCGCGCGCACCGAGCCCTGGAGCTTGGGCTTGTGGGGTAGGCCCACTGACAGGTAGCAGTGCTCGAGATGCGCGCGGGTCCGCCGGAGGGTCCGACGGACCGTGGCGGGGTCGATGTCTCCGCTGCTCTCGGTGTGGCTCAGGATGACCCGGGGGCGCTTGGCGCCGAGGGCCGGGCGGTCGGGCCGCACCCCCGTGCCGCCGCGGCCGGGGTCGGCGCCCCAATTGCCGAACATGGGCTCGGGGCCCTTCATCGCGTCCGTCGTCGGCAGGGGCCTTCCGGCCATCGGTGTCGGTGCGGGCAGCGGTTCCATCGTCTCCGGGCGATCGCCGGGCTTTGCTGTGGGGGGCGCCTTGCCGGGCGGCGCCGGCCTCTTTTTGCAGCCAGCGGCGCCCAGGACCAGCCCGCTGCCGAGCGCGGCGAGGGCAGCGGTGGCGAGTCGGCTCAGCGCGTCGCGCCGCTCGGCGGATTCGAGCGCTCCGTCGAGGCTCTCGATCATCTGTGCCAGGGCGGTGTCGCTGACCGAGGTGAGCACGGCCCGGGCGGCGGGGGATATGGGGAGCCCGCTCGCCAGAAGCGCCTCTTCTCGGCGGTCCAGCAGTGCGCGAGCGAAGTCGTCGTCAGCGGCCGCCATGGCCAGCACTTCCTCCAGCCCGCCCGGTGGTTTGGTGCTCGGGAGTGAGGACGGCTCATCCTTTCCCGACAGCGGCAAAATAGAGCGGCGGTCGCTCGGATTCATCTGCGTTTCTCCATCCAGGGATCCTTCAAACAGTACCACGGGCGGCGCTGATCCGGCGACAGGGTTGTGGACATCGTCCTGGGGCCCGCGCGACCCACAACACGTACACGGCCGAGCCGGCCACCGCCGCGCTGTCGGCCCAGATCGCCGCCCTGTCCGGCCCCCGCGTGGGCTACTGCGGCGGCGCCCCCTGACCTGTGCTGCTGGTATCGACGGCTGAGTCTAAGGGGAGCATGGGGAGGTCGCGGACCGCGGATGAGCTCAATCCCGTCGGCGACGGCCGCCGACCAGGATGAGGAGGGCGCCGAGGCAGAGGCAGGCGAGGGCGAGGGTGCCGGCGGCGTTTGCGCGGGCCTGGCAGCCGCCGCAGCCGGAGGAGGGTTTGGCGCCGGAGCGCGGGGTAGGTGTGGCAGGGCCGGTCAACAGGGCGTTGCCCACCAGGACGGTGAAGGTTTGGGTGGTGGCGGCGCCGCGGGCGTCGCGGAGGGTGAGCTGCAGGGTGTGGCGCGCGTCGCGGTCGAAGCGGAGCGTCAGGCGGTCGCCCCGGCGGCCCCTTCCGTCGTCCAGGTGCCACAGGGGGGCGAGGCGTCGGTCGCCGTCCGGGTCACGGCTGCGGGAGGCGTCGGCAACGAGCGACTGGGTGCGTTTCAGTCGGACAACGCTGCCCGGCCGTGCCTGCCTGCCGTTGAGCAGGACACTTGCCGTGGGGGGGCGGTTGGTCGCTGCGGGGCGGGCGTAAAGGTAGGAAACCCGCACATCGGCCGGCTGCCGGGCCACGTCGTTGCCGGCCGCCGGGAGGGTGACATCGAGGTAGTAGATCGCCTCGCCGGTTGCGGCCGTGGTCGCGGCCGTGGTCGCGGTCGTGGTCGTGGTCGTGGTCTCGGCTGCGGTCTTGGATTTGGATCCGGCGTTCGTTTTCGAGTCGGAAAGGGGGGCCACGTCCATGAGATCGACTGTGGCGCCGTGGGTGTGGGTGGAGAAGGTGTAGCCCTGGGGGCGGTGCGGCAGGAGCGCGCGCAACCGGAGCTTCACCGGTTGGGGCAGGCCGGTGTGGAGAGCGAAGATCCGGCCGCCCTTGGCATCGGGCGCGTCGTGACGCGTGGCCCAGAAGTTGCCTGCCGGGACCGATGGCAGGGGGGGCGTGACGGAGAAGGGGGATGTCTCGAGGGTGCCGTCCGCTCTGGCGGTGAGCAGGCGATAGCCCCAGTAGCCGACGCCCTTGGGCGCGGCCGAGGCTGTAGTGACCTTGATGAAGGTCACGGGCTTCTGCGCGGGGATGCCGGGGGCCAGCAGCTCACCGGCCCGGTAGCTGCGCTGGGCGTCCTGGTGGACGTGGCCCGAGAGGTAGTAGCCGCCGTGTTTGGCGAGAAGCCGCAGGAGCTGGTGGCCGGAGTGGTTCGTGGCGCTCTCGCGGCCGCGTAGGTCGGTCGGGTCGGAGTCCCACCTTTCATCGAAGTTCCAGGCTTCGAAGTGGTCGGGGCCCACGGGGTCTGTGGGGAAGGGCTGGTTCGCGTGGTAGGGAGCGCCCGTGGGATTGCCGCGCGGGTCGTGGTGGCCGACGACGACGGGTGTTCGGCCGGCCCGGGAGGCCCCCAGGAGCTCTCGCTCCAGCCAGCGGAGCTGGGCGACGGAGAGATAGCCCCCGTAGTTGTCCACCATGGGGGCCCCGAGGTGGAGCCCCTTGATGTTGACCCAGATGGAGAAGGCGTGACGCCGCTCGGCGGTGCCGTCGTAGGTGTTCAAGGCGATGAGGCGGTATCGCCCGAGGTCGTAGGCGTAGTGGGTCGGTCCCACTTTCTTGCGCCAGCTGACCAGCCCGTCAGACAGGAGCGTGCTGAACAGGACCGGTTTGAGATCCCCGTAGACGCAGCTCAGGTACCGCCAGACCGAGGCAACGTCAAGCTTGCGGGGTAGGTGCGCCCGGCACTTGACCAAGCCTACGGCCAGCCGGGGGAGGCTCGCCTTGAGGTTGATGCCGTAGCGCGCGTAGCCGTCGTGGTTGCCGGGCACCATGAACGCGGCGAGCCCCGCGTCGCGCCACAGCGCCAGCGCGTCCTGGTACTCCTTTTCGAAGTCCAGACCGAAGATGAGATCGCCCAGGTGTATTACGAGATCGGGATCGAGCAGCCGGAGCTCGTGGAGCCCCTGCCGGGCCATGGCGCGGTGCTCGCGTCTCTCGCCACGGGTCGGGTAGGAGCCGGCGTTCCGGCGGCCGGTCTTCACCGAGACGCTGGGATCCCAGAGCTGGTGGTCCGCGAGCAGGGCGATCCGGAGCGATCCCCCGGTCCGGTGGCGCACCCGGACGGCGCGCCGTTGCGTTTCGGTTTGGCCCGGCACCTGGACGGTCAAGTCAAAGGTTTCTCGCGGGAGGGTGGAGGGCACCCTGCAGCTGACCACCGTGAGGTGCTCCCCGGGCCGGCGGTCGAGCCCAATCACGGGCAGCCTGAGCGTGAGGGTCCGGTTCGCCACTGTGGTGGACAGGTGCACCTGCAGGCCGGTGGCAGGAGGGGCAAGGGGCGCGCCGATCCAGATCGCCAGGGCATCTCCCGCGGTCACCAGGGCGGGCGCGCCGGTGGTGGGGTGGGCAAGGAGCCGGATCAAAGGCGTCAGCTGCCGCTTCTGCTTGGCGTGGGGCCGGCGGTAGTAGGACGGATCCGGCAGCCGGACCTGGGACCGCGACGGCGCCGCCGTGGCGGCGGAGGGCAGCACCAGGAGCAGAATCGGAGTGAGCTGAGTGAGGACGGAGCGCGCGCGCATAGCTCAAGTCTACCGTGTCCAGGCAATGCGGCCCGATTTGATGACGGTCTGCACGTGGTTTCCACCGAGGTGGTAGGGGATGGCCGCGTAGTGCTTGCAGTCGTAGAGGACCAGATCGGCCGGGGCGCCCGGCGCGAGGCGTCCGGCGTCCGGACGGCAGGCGGCCCGGGCGGCGCTGGTGGTGACCGCTCGCCAGACCTGCTCCACGGTCATCCCCATCTGCATGCAGCCGAGGGACATCATGAGGTGTAGGTTTTCGGTCATGGAGGTGCCTGGATTGAGATCCGTGCCCAGGGCAACCTCCACTCCCGCGCTGATCAGGGCGGCGGCGGGGGGCCACGGGCACCGGAGAGTCAGTGCGGCACCCGGCAGCAGCACGGCCACCGTGCCTGCCCGGGCCATGGCTGCGATGGAGGCGGCAGAAACCGCCTCGAGGTGATCGGCGCTGACCGCCCCGAGTCGGGCGGCCATGGCGGCCGACTCCAGGTTCTCGAACTGCTCGGCGTGGATTCGGAGCGCCAGGCCGTGCTCGCGGGCGGTTTCCAGAATCCGCCGGCTCTCCTCCAGGTCGAAGGCGCTCGGATCGCAATAGACGTCCACTGCCTCGGCGAGCCCTGCAGCGGCCCGGGGAATCATCTCGGCGCAGACCAGCTCCACGTACTGGTGGCGCCGGTCCGCGTACTCGGCCGGCACCACGTGGGCGCCGAGCAGGGTCGGCGACAGGTCGATGGGCAGGGTGCGGTCGAGCCGGCCGATCACTTCCAGGATCCTCAGCTCGTCGGCGACCGTGAGCCCATACCCCGACTTGGCCTCCGCGGTGGTTACGCCTCGGGCAACCAGCGCGCCGATGCGCAGGGCTGCCGACCGCTCGAGCTCCTCGTCCGAAGCCTGACGGGTGGCCGCCACGGTGTATCGGATCCCGCCCCCGGCCGCCGCGATCTCAAGGTAGGTAGCGCCCCGGGCGCGCAGGGCGAATTCGTGGCTTCGATCCCCTGCGAACACCACGTGGGTGTGGGGGTCGACGAGCCCCGGTGAAACCAGTTTCCCGCCGGCGTCGATCCGGGCCCCGTTGGGGGTCAGCCGGGTTTCGGCGCACACCTGCTCGACGGGCCCGGCCGCCACGACGCGCGATCCGCGGATTGCGACGGCGCCCGGCTCCACGAGATCCAGCGGGTTGTCGGGATCCCCGGCAGGGCCGCGCATCAGCGTCGCATCCTGAATCAGCAGATCCACCTCCGGGGGGGCGTCGGCGGAGGGGGCCGGGGTCTGCTCCGTGAGCCTGGACAGCGCAGCCGACCAGGTCGTGTCGTCGCCGAGGCGCAGGCGGACCTCCGAGTCCTCCAGCCGGGCGGAAACCAGACGGGAACACGGGTGTTCGAGGAGGTGGAAGCCTGGGATCACGGCCTTGAGCGGAACCCGCTTTGGCGGCTCCGATGCGGAATGTAGGACGAAGCCGGTTCCGTCCTCGTAAAGCCGGACATCGTTGGGTGCGCTCATGCTCCTCCTCCAGGGCGCGGGAGCACCGCCGCGGGGTCGATGGCTGATCCGGGCGGAGATGCAGAAGAATATCTTACATTTTCAGCCACTTTTCGCAATCCGCATCATTGACATCGGGGGGCGGCCAAAGTAGGATTTTCGCGACAATTCAGGTTCGCACCCGACACCAGTTGGGATCGCGGGTCTGGTAGGGTCATGGTGTTGGGTCAGGAGTAGGACTTAAGGGTCGGCAGGTAGTCAACCCGCGCAGGTTGGTTTCTCTCGGAGCAGTTGCCGCCCGCGTCAGGATATCGCAATGACAGACGATCCCAACGTGCCGGAGCCCCCCGAGGGCGAGCCCGCAGCCGAAGACCCGGCAGCGCCGGAGGCACCGTCACCCGCTTCGGCGGCACCACCTCCACCGCCGATTCCCGGCGCGCCTCCGCCGCCGATTCCCGGCGCGCCTCCGATCTCCAGCGCTGCCCGTGAGGTCGAGTCTGCGGTCGAGGAGATCGCCGAGCTGGAGCTCGACGAATCCGATTTCGAGATGGAGGTGTCGGAGCCCGTAGTGTCGGGCGTGCTCGGCTCCACTGCGGAGCCCGAGCCCGAGCCCGAACCGGCCGCGCCGGCGGATCCCATCGCGGACGCCCTGGCTGGGGCGAGCACGCCGAATCCGCGCGCGCGCCTCGACGCCTACCTCAAGGAGATGGAGGTCGAAACCGACAAAGAGCGCAAGGCGGTGCTTTGCTACGAGGTCGGTGAGCTGCAGGAGGCGTGGCTCGAGGACGAGCCTGCCGCGATCAAGTCCTATTCGAAGGCGCTCAATTTCAACAACCGTTTCCTGCCGAACCTCTGGGCGGTGCGAAGGGTCTTCTGGCGCCGCAAGCTCTGGCCGAACCTGATCAAGCTGCTCGACGCGGAGCTCAAGTTCATCGAGGACCCTGCGCATCGCACGACGCTGCTCATGGAGAAGGGCGAGATCCTCCGTACGCAGCAGGGTGACGCCGAGGGTGCGGTCGCGTGCTACCAGGAGGCGCACCGCATCGATCCAGCGCAGCTCCAGCCGATCCTGATCCTGGAGAAACACTTCCGGGAGCAGGGGAACCTGGCCGAGCTGTTTTCCATCATGCGCGCCCACGTGGACGCCTCCACCCAGCCCGAGCGCAAGACCGCGGTTTTGCTCTCCATGGCGCGGCTCGAGGAGCAGCTGTCCGACGCGGACTACGATCGGCGACGCGGCCTCCTGCTCGAGGCCCTGGAGAGCGCCGCGCACCCGTTGCGCGTGATTCGCGAGCTGGAGCGGATTGCGGAGCGGGAGGATCGCCTCGAGGACCATCTGGACGCCCTGCGGCGGCGGGAGGAGCTGCTGCTGGCGGCCGGTTCGGCGGGGCTTGCCGGAAAACCGGCTACCCAGGGCGAGGCGGCCGTGCCGACCGACGCTCCCTCGGAGGAGGCGTTGTCCCAGGCGTTCGAGGACGGCGGTGCGAAGGTCGGGTCCGAGGAGAAGCAGGCCGAGGCAACGGCGAAGGAGGCGGTCGAGGAGGCTGCGGAGGAGGAGGGCGGGGGCGGGGAGCCGGCTCGGGAAACGGAGTCGCCCCGGGGGACCGCCGCGGAGGTGCTGGAGGCATTTGCCGTCGCCCGCCTGCGGGCTCGCCTCGTGGAGAAGGGGGAGCAACCGGAACGCGCCTATGAGATCCTCGTCCCCTGGCGGGATCGACTCCCGGAGCACCCGGTGCTTTTGGGCGAGCTCTGCGGCCTGGCGGCGCGGCTGGGGAAGTGGGGCGAGCTCGCTGAGCTGTTGGAGGCGCGGCAGGCGGCGGCCCCTCCGGAGCAACGCAGCGCGTGGGAGCTCGAGCGCGCCCTGGCGCTGAGCCGCGCGGGACGAACCGAGGAGGCCGAGTCCCTGCTCCAGGAGTTCGTCGACGCGGATCCGCCGCAGCTGCTGGTGCTCTCCCTGCGGATGCTGAACGCTGAAACCGCGGGAGACCGGACCCAGCTGGTGGCGCTGATCGATCGGGAGCTCGTGGCGGTGCGCTCCCTGGAGCTCGGCGATGAGGACGAGGGCCGGAGGCGGGCCGTAGCGGATCTGCTGGCACAGAAGGCCGGCCTGCTGATGCACTCTCCCGAAGGGGAGGACCAGGCTGAGGCGGCGTGTCGCGCCGCGCGCGAGGCAGCGTCGGGTCATCCGGCGGCGACGGATCTGCTCGAGCACCTACTGACACGGAAGGGGCTTTGGGACGAGCTGGGTAGGCTCTACCGCGAAGAGCTGGTCGATGCGGAAGAGGAGCGGGCGATCTATCTTCTTGAGTCCCTGGTTGACCTTCACTCCATTTGGAAGCCGGATCCGGAAGGGCTGGTCGACACGCTTCGCAAGCTGACCGATCAGCAGCCGGAGTCCGTGACCGCGAAGCTGTGCCTGGCGGATGCGCTCGCTGCCGTCGGCGATGCCGAGGACGAGATCCTCGTGCTGCGGGCGGTCGCCACGATCGCGGACGACGCCCCGGAGCTCGCCTCCGATTCGCTGGTCCGGGCGGCCCGGGTCGCGGACGCGCATGCGGAGGACTCCTCCCAGGCCGTGGGGCTGCTGAAGCGGGCCCTCGAGCTCCAGCCCGGTCAGCCCGAGGCCACGGTGCTGCTCGAGCAGATTCTCCAGCGGGAGGGCCGCCACGAGGAGCTCGTGGGATTCTACCGCGAAGAGGTGGAGCGGACGGTCTCCGAAGAGCGCGTTCCGCTGATTCTTCTGCGTCTCGGGCGTCTTCTCGAGCGGGAGCTGGGGCGGCCCGGGGAAGCCGCGGAGGTGTACGATCAGCTCCGACAGCGCACCCCCGGAGATCGCGGTGTACTCGCGGTGCTGGCCCGGTCGCTCGAGGCGGCCGGGGAGCACGAGCGGTTGGCGGAGGTCTGGGAGCTCCAGGCGGACGCCACCGAGGACCTGCACGACAAAGCGGAGCTGTACCTGCTCCTGGGTGAGCACTTCCAGGATCGGCTTGGGGACGACGCCCGCGCCGAGGAGGCGTATCTTCGCGCCCGGGCGTCCAACCCCGCCGACACCGGTTCGCTGGGGGCGCTGGCGGAGCTCAGCTTCGCCCGACGTGAATGGAACAAGCTGTTCGAGGTGTACGACGAGGTGTTGCGCTCGGAGCCCACGGAAGAGCTGCGGCGCCGCATCCTCTCCGAGCTGGCGTGGATCGCCGAGGGCCCGCTCCAGGACGGAACCCGGGCGCGCGACTACTGGATGGAGCTCGCGACCCTCGATCCGCCCGTGCCCACCGCGTTCTGGGCCGCAGTTCGTCTGGCAGTGAGTCGGCGGGAGTGGGGGGAGGCGGCCGGCGCGCTGGATTGGCTGGCGGGCTTGGCGGAGAAGGCGGGGGAGGTGGAGCTGTCCGAAGCCCTCACCCTGCGCGCCGCCGCCTACGGGACGGTCGCCGGTGTGGCGGCGTCCTCCCGTCTCGTCAAGGCGACCGGGTTGGGGGACGGGGGGGGGGTGCCGCTCGTGCTGGCGACGGACCTGGCGCCCGCGGAGGGGACCGAGGCGGCCAGCCGCCTGGCGCAGCGTATTGAGTCCTTGACGCCCCCGGCACGCCGCGGTGAGTTCACGCTGTTGTTGGCGTGGCTGTGTGAGCGGGACGGTGAGTTGGCCAAGGCCGCGCAGGTGCTCCGGGAGAATCTGGGTGGTGGGCTGGCGGACCTGCCGCTCCTGGCGGTGCTGCAGCAGCTCGCGGATCGGGCGGAGGATTCGGCACTGTACGCGGATTGTTGCGAGCGCATGGCGGACGTGATCCAGGACGCGGGGCGGGCCGGTGCGCTGTATCGGGAGGGCGCGGAGCGCGCCGGGCAGTCTCCCGACGCGGTGCGGATGCTGCGAAAGGCATTGGAGCGCGATCCCGAGGACAAGGCAGCGTTGAACGCCTTGGCCTCGCAGCTCGTCGAGCTCGAGCACTATGCCGAGGCCGCGGTCGTGCTGGGGTTCCACTTGGGACAGATGAACCCAGACGAAGAAACCGTGCGGCTGCGGGTCGAGCGGGCCGGGCTGCGAATCGAGCACCTGAAGGACGATCCCGGCGCGGCCGTGGATCTGCACCATGTGCTCACCATCGATCCCGATCACCCCGTGGCGCAGCTTCACCTGGCGACCCTACTGGCCCGCGACGGCGGTTACACCGAGGCGCTGGAGCTGCTCGAGCGGCGGTTGGATCAGGCGAACGAGGAGGACCCGGACCACCGGAAGATCCAGCTTCTGATCGCCGAGGTCCAGGAGCGGAGCGGTCAGCCTCTCACGAACGTGCTCGACACCCTCGATGCGCTGCTCGCCCATGACGCCGAAGACGAGGACGTGCTCGAGCGCAAGCACGCGGTGCTGCTGCGCTCTCGGGAGTGGTCCGCGGCGGTAGAGGTGCTGGATCGGCGGTACCAACACGTGCCGGACGACGCGGAGCGCGCCGCCGGTGAGCTGCGCAAGGCGGCGATTTTCCAGAACCTGGCGGCGAACGACGACGAGGCGCGGACGGCGTTCGAAAAGGCACGGCAGTTGGATCCCCTGAACCGGGAAGCGATCCTGGGCCTGTGCGCGCTCTACCAGAAATTCGGCGACGATGGGTCCCTGGGGTACGTGCTTTCCGACGCGGTGGACTCGTATCGTGAGGAGCTCAACCGGAAGGGCGAGCTGGATCCGGAGCTGGTGCGTTTCCTCGCGACACTGTTCGAAAAGGGGGGCGAGAAGGACGCGCACTACTTTGCGCTTGCCACCCTGGAGGCGCTCGGCGAGGCGTCCCGCGACGAGGCGGCGCGTGCGGAGCAGTACCGCTCGGCGTTGGTCGATCGTCAGCCGGGGCGCTTGACACCTGACCTCTGGGCTCGGTACCTGCTGCATCGTTCGGCCCTGGGGCCGGCCATCGACCTGTGGGACCTGGTCGGCCCTGCCAGCTATCGGATCTGGCCGCGAGAGCTCACTGACTTCGGGGTGGGAAAAGGCGAGCGCATTCAGCCCAAGAGCGCGGCCGGGGTGTCGAAAGAGATCTTCGATCTGGCGTCTTCCCTCGGGATCTCGTTGAATGAGCTCTACGTGGGCGGAACGAAGCCGGATGAGATCCACGCCGTCGGGACGTCCACGGGGCCGGCGCTCGTCGTCGGGAGTCGCGTGGGGCCGCGATTGGGGGCCCGGGAGCGGCATCGCGTCGGGTGTCTGTTGGCCTCCATCCGTTTGGGGACGTTGGCGTTCGATTTGATCTCCGACAAGGATTTGGAGCTGTTCGTGGCGGCAGCGGTCCGGGAGGGCCAGCCCGACTTCAGTCCGAAGCTGCCGGCGGCTCGGATCGAAGAGCTGAGTAAGAAGATCCGGAAGGTGTTGAGCCGCAAGGAGCGAAAGGCGCTCACTCTGGCGGGTGCCAACTTCGCGATGGCAGGAGTCGATCTGCGGCTGTGGCGCGAAGGGATGACGCTCACGCTCCAGCGAATCGGTCTGTTGTGTAGCGGGGACATCAAGGCGTCGACCGATGAGCTGATGGAACAGGACGACGAATGGATGTCGTTGGATTCGCCGCCGGTGCGTGCACTCCTGATGTTTGCGCTCTCGGACGCGCACATGGAGGCGCGGATGACCCTTGGCGTGGCGAGGTAGTCGAACGACCCGCGGCTCTGCGAGGCCTGCGGGCGCACCAGGATGAGAACCGTTGGCTGACGACAAAGAAAAGAAAGACCCTGATTCCGGAGCGTCCAAGCTGAGTGGCGACTTCAAGGACATCGGGGCCATCGACGCTACAGACTGGTCGAGCGCCCTCGACGAGTGGGATACCAGTTTCGAAGACGCTGACAATGCCGAGGAGCCGTCGGAACCCCTGATTCCTGCGGCGTTGGACGCCGCCCCCGCCGAGGCGACGGACGACGAGGTCGCGGTGTCGACGGAGGCGTTGGACGAGCCGCCCGAGGAGAGGGCGGAAAGCCTCGCCGTGAGAGGCGGCGCCCCGGAGCTGTCACCGGAGCTCGATTTTCTCTCGAAGGGCGACTTCGAGCTCGAGATCGGAGAGAGTGAGGCCCTCGGTGAGATGCTCGGTGGATCCGGGGTGGATGACGAGCGGCTATCGCCGACCCCGAGTCGTCCGTCCATCCCGGGCTTGGGGGATCTCGTACCCGAAACCTCGGACGACGTGGAGCTGCCTCCGGCGCCCACGGATGACGAGGTCTTCGGGTACGAGGCGCACGAGAGCGAGACCGCTGATTCAACTCCGGAGCGAGTGGTCGAGGATGTGATCTCCGAGGCGCAGGTCATGCTCGCCCGGCAATTGAAGGCCACGGCATCCAAGGAGTTCGAAGAGTCCACTCGGATGCTCGATGCCGACGACCAGCAGCGGCTCGCGAAGGAGGCCATGGGGTCTCCAGCCGAGGACGGGGAGTTCGAGGAGTCGACGCGCCTGGTGTCGGCGGAGGATCAGCTTCGTATGGCCACCGCCATGGAGAAGGTGGATGAGGAGGAGCGCGAGGTTGTGGTGACGGTGGACGACGAGTTCTACGACTCCATCAGCATCGAGGATCAAGCCGGCGGTGGCGACGAGGCCCACAAGGACGAGCCGGCAGAACCGAAGGAGCCCAAGCCTGTCCTGGAGCCCCCCGCGGCGGAAGAAACCAAGGAACGCCCGTTCATGGCGGTGCCGCCGGATGCGCGGCGCGACGACGAAGACCGGACACCGGTCCCCCAGGAGGATCCGGTGTCGGCCGGGGCGGGCGACTTTACCGCCCAAGATTCGACGCCGGTGCCCGGGGGAGTCGCCGAGGAGGATGCGGAGGCAGCGGCGGCGGGCTCGACGTCTGAGCTGTCCATCGAGGCGGAGGTGCCCCCACCGGGCGAGGCGCAAGAGCTGTCCTTCGAGGCGGAGGTGCCGCCACCAGGCGAGGCGCAAGAGCTGTCCTTCGTGGCGGAGCCATCGGGTGAGGAGCACGGAGCTCCGGACGAGGAACTGGCCGAGATCGGCGTGAACATGGACCGTCTACTGGACGCCATGGATGACCAGATCGCGCACGACAAAGAAGACCCGCATCCGGCGGCGCAGCCCGCCGTTGCAGTCCGGGAGGAGAAGGACTCCACAGAGGACGACCGGCTGAGCTCGTTGGATGCCATGCTCGGGATCTCCAGTGACCCCTCCGGCGGCGCAGCCCAGGTGGAGCCGGAGGTGGAATCGGTGGCGGCGCCGAAGGGCGTGGAGCCGGCCGCCGCGGCGGAGCCCGATCTCGCGTCTCTGGATGCGCTGCTGGGAATCGGTGACTCCGGAGCGGCCCGCGGGCCTTCCGCCTCCGCGGTGGCGGCGCCGGCTCCGGTAGGAAGGCCGACCGCCGAGGGGGAGCGGGCCACGCTGTATGGGTGGGCTCTGCCCGATCCGCCCCAGGAGCGGGCGTTGGCCGAGCTGGAAAGTCTCGCGCGCAAGGAGACACAGCCCACGTCGCTTCCGTCCTTTGCATTCGAAACCGAGCTGGCGGCGCTCCCGGACGTCGGGGCGATTCCCGAGAGCTCCGAGCGGGCGGAGACCTCGGCGGAGCGGTGGGAGTCGATTGTCGAGCTGCTGGGCGCGCAGGTCGAAGCAGCCGCTGACCCGACCGTTGCCGCGACCCTCGAAGCGGCGGCGGGAACGCTTCTGGAGTTTCGGTTGGAGCGCCGCGACGAGGCGTTGTCCCGGTACTACGAGGCGGATGCACACCACGCGGGATTTCCGGCGGCGCGCCGGGCGATTCTCCGTTGTGGGCTGCTCAGCAGCGATTGGGGCGGCGCGCTGGAGTCGCTGGAGGTTCTGCGGAAGTCCGACGTCGAGGCCGAGCGGGGCGCGTACAGCGGCCTGGCGGCCGACCTCCTGCTCGCGGCCATGGGGGACGGGGAGCGCTCTGCGGAGATCTACACCGCGATGCTGGATGAGCCCGGGGTGACCATCGCCGGACTGCTGGGGCTCTCCGACGTCTCGGTGTTCAGTGGGGATACGAGTCTGTTCGCGTCAAGCATGCGGCGGCTCAGTGAGCTGATTGAGGCGCCGGAGATGGTCGCGCCGGTGGCGCTCGAAGCCGGTCGGCGGCTAGAGGCCCTTGAGGAGGACGAGTCGGCGGCGGTTTGTTACAAACGCGCCACCGAGCCTGCCGGGGACGTGGCGCAGGCGGCGCTGGACAGCCTGGCTCGGTTGGCCGCGCGCGCTGGCCGATGGGAGGAGGTCGCCACCAGGCTCCGGAGTCTGGTGGCCCAGATCGATCCGGGCGCGAAACGATCCGATTCGGCGGTTCGTCTCCACCGGGTTTTGCTGCGGCGACTCGAGCAGCCCGAAGAGACGCTGGCCGTGGCCGAGGGCGCCGCCAAGGAGGCGCCGGAGCGATTCGCGATCCAGGTGCGACTCGCCCGCCTCTGTGAGGAGCTCGGCCGATGGGAGCGGGCGGCTGCTGTCTGGCAGCAGGCCGAGGATGCGGTGACGGATCCGCACCTCAAGGGGCTGGCGCAGTACAGCGCCGGGGCCGTGTGCGAGCGAAAGCTGCAGGACGTGGAGGCGGGGCTGGAGCGGTATCGGGCCTGCCTGGAGCACGATTCGTCCATGGCTCCGGCCGCGTTGGCCGTCGGGGACCTGCTGGGTCGTTCGGCGGAGTCTGCAGCTCGTATCGATGCGCAGATTGCGCGGGCGACGGCCGCACGGGAACCGGCTGACGAGGCGGCCTATCGGATCCTCGCGGCGCGGGAGATGGTGGCCGCGGACCGGTCTGCGGACGCCATGCAGCTGCTTGCGAGCGCCCGCGGAGGGGGCTTGGATCACCGCGGACTGCTCCGGGATCTTGCGGCGATCGCGGTGACGCAGGAGGACGTCGAGCAAGCCGTTGAGGTGCTGCTGCAGCTGGCGGAACAGCTCGAGCCCGCCGCTGCCGCAGCGGTGCGCCGCCGCGCCGCCCGGCTGCTGGTGGGGAGCACGGAGGAGCGGCGAGACGAGGCCTACCGGCGCGTGGCTGAGACCGATCCGGAGCTCCTTGCGCTCCGCTGGGGCGAGCAGCGAGCGCTGTGCGCTGCGGGCCGGGAAGATGCCTGGCGGCAGGCCGTGGCCGCGGAAGCGGAGGTCACGGCGAATGCAGCGCGCGGTGCGCGACTGTGGCGCGCGCTCGGCTGGAGTCGAAGCTGGCAGGACGTAGGAACAGACGCCGCCGACGCCTTCGAGCATGCGATCGGGTTGGCCAGCTCGGATATCGTGTCACGGCAAGCGCTGGCGCGAGCCAGCGCGGACCAGGAGCGGTGGGAGGTGTACGCCCGGCAGATGCAGGAGGCGTCGGACGCGGCCCCCACGGCGTGCCAGGCGGCGCTGCTGCGCCTGCGCCAGGCGGTGTGCCTGGAGCAGAAGATCGGCGCCGCGGACCGGGCGACCGAGTGCTATCGTGAGCTGGGCGATCGCTTCCCGTCTTGGCGCTTACCGCTGGACACCTTGGTGCGTCTCCAGCGGTGGTCCGGGGACCGGCTCCAGACTGCGGCGGTGCTCAAAGCGCAGGCCCGGCAGGCGACCCAAGGCCCTGAGCGTGTCGCGCTGATGATCCTCGCGGCGGCGGAGCTGGATCTCGGTGGAGACTCGGAAGCGGCGACGCAGGTCCTGGCCGAGGCGGCCAAGATCAGCGACAAGGACCCGATTGTGCAGGTTCCATTCGCGCACCTCGAGGCCGAGCTCGGGAACTGGGCGGCGCTGACGGACAAGGCCTTATCCGTGGCCAAGGACGCCCAGGACGACCAGGCTCGTCTGCACGCCTACGAAGAGCTGGCGCGGATCGATCGGGACGGTCGGGACGACTTCCCGAGTGCTATCCTCGGCTACGAGTCCATTTTGCGGCTCGATCCTGCGCACCACAGCGCACTGCGGGAGCTGGAGCTTCACTACCCTGCCGAGAAACGGTTCGACGAGCTCGGCGACATCTGCGCGAAGATCGCCGCAGCCACCCAGGGTGCGGAGCGCGCCTCCAACGCCCTGGAGTGGGCCCGCCTGAAGTCTTCCCACTCGTCCCAGGAAGTGATTCGCGCCCTGCGGTTCGCGGCCGACGCCGATGCGACTTCGTTGTACGCATTGGCTCGGCTGGAAGACCACGCGCTTCGTCAGGGAGCGCGGGACGAGCTGCTCAAGATCTATCGGGCGTTGTCGACACAGTTCCAAGAGTCGCCCGAGGCGCAGGCGGTGTTCCTCACTCGCGCGGCCGAGTCCGGCATCGCGGCTGACGATCCCGAGGCCGCGGGGGAAGCGATTGCGGCGGCGTGTGCCGCAGCACCCAGCTACCTGCCGGCCGCCGAAGAGCGACTCCGGCTGGCGCTGCTCGCGGAGCACTGGCCCGAGGCAGTGACTGCTGCCGAAGCGTTGGCAGAGGCGCGGCGGCGGCCCCGGTCCCAGGCGGAGGCGCGAATGCTGGCCGGCGCCGTGGCGCAACAGAAAACCGAAGAGCCCGAGCGTGCCATTGCCAACTTCCAGGCGGTGATCGAGCTGGGCGGAGCGGACATTGGTGCGTTCGGGCGGCTGCGAACGCTGTATGAGCAGCGCGGTGAGTGGGGGCAGCTGGCGAGATTGATCAACGCCCGCCTCGAAGAGGCGGGTTCCGGCCGGTCGTTCTGTCAGCTGCTCTGGGATCTGGCGCAGATCGAGCGTGAGCAGCTGGACGATCCCAGCTCCGCGAAAGTGACCTTGAAGCGGCTCATCAGCACCGACGGCTCCCACCTCGAGGCGCTCCGAGCGGCGACGGAGCTCTACGAGGCAGATGAGCAGTGGGTCGAGGTCGCCGACATGCTGATTCGACAGGCCAAGCTCGAGAAGGACCAGTCCCTGCTCAGTGCGATCTTCTTCCAGCTTGGAGTGCTGTACGACGAGAAGATTCCCGATCCGAAGCGCGCCGTGGCCAGCTACTCCAAGGTCGTCAGCCTCGATCCGAAGAACTTGCCGGCGCTCGTCCGACTGAGCTCCATCCACATTCGGGGCCAGGAGTGGAAGCCCGCCTTGGCGGTGACAGGGCGGTTGGTGGAAACCGAGTTGAATCCCGAACGCAGGATCGGTCACCTCATCACGCTCTCGAAAATCCTGGAGGAGGGATACCGCGACCCGCGGCGCGCGCGCGAGGCGCTCCTCAAGGCCGTCGAGGTGGACCCCTTGAGCCTGGAGGCCGTCGGTGAGCTGGCGACGTTCTATACACGGCAAAACGATCGACGCTCCTTGATGGTGCACCTCGATCGGTCGGTCACGAACGTGAGAGCGCAGCTGATTCAGGACCCCTTCCAGCCGGGTCCTTATCACTCTTTGTTGAAGCTGTTTGAGTGGCGTCGGGCTCCGGACCAGCAGGCCTGCGCGGCGGAGGCGCTCCTGGCCTTGGGCTACGGTAGCGCGCGAGAGAAAGAGATTCTTTCGGTCGCCGGGGGCGGCAAACCCCGCTGGGAGGCGCTCGCGGATCCGGAGTTCGACGAGATCCTCTATCCGTCATCGGTGATCAGCGGATTCCGGCACACCATGCGACTGTTGGGCGGTGTGCTCGGTAAGCCGTATCGCGGCGAGCTCTCCGAATACGGCGTCGGACGCGACACCAAGCTCCCCAAAACGGGGCACCCGCTGCGGGATGCCATCAATCGCGTCGGGGGACAGATGGGGGGGACGGCCGTCGAGATTCACGTTGTCGATGAGCGGCCCACCGTCCTGGTCGTGGAGCCCTACGATCCCCCCGTGATGATCGTTGGAAGCGCGCTCGTGGAGGGCGCCGGCAAAGCGGAGCTGACCTTCCTCGCCGGGCGCTGCCTCAAGCTCGTCCAGAGCAACATGGTGGTGGCGGCCAAGCTCGAGCCCGAGCAACTCCGGGCCCTCGTCGCCGGGATCGTGCGACAGTACATGACCGACTTCGAGCCGGCCGAGGTTCCACCGGCCGAGCTGCTCGAGCGGACGAAGCTCGTGTCCAAGGCCCTTTCGCGGAAGCTGAAGCCTGAGCTCATGCCCTTTGCCATGGAGTGTGCCGGGGTGAGCGACTACGCGCAGGTGTCTCAGGACCTGGAAGCCATGTCGGATCAGGCGGGCTTGCTGGCCTGCGGGGACCTTCAGGCAGCGCTGTCCGTTTTGCTTCGCAAGTCGGGGAAATCACCAGACAAAGAGGCGTTCGCCAAGGCGGCGAAGGGCAACGTCGAGATCCTGCGGTTGCTGCGTTTCGCCGTGTCTGAAGAGTACTTCGATCTTCGAAGGCGCATTGGGATTGCAAGCGGCTCAGGGCCGGGGCTCTGAGCCCCCCCCTTTGCGTCGTCGTTTCCTGCTCAAATTGACGTGACAAAGCGTGACAGATTGAATATTCTGCCTGCGCGTGGAAATCATTTGGTCCATTGAGAAACGCCGTGTGGTACGCTGTTTCTCGGTTTACAAAAAGGAGACAAGAGGATGAAGAAGGTTATCACGGTCCTGTTTCTTGTGGTTTTTGCCCTCGGTGCGATGAGCGCGTGTGGGGATCCTTGTGAGAAGGCCATCGACAAGATGATCGAGTGCACCAAGGAAGAGAAAATCAAGGAGATGCTCAAGAAGAAGAAGAAGGAGTTCGTCGACGAGTGCAAGAAGAAGGACAAAGAGAAGAAGCGCGCCAAGAAGTGCGTCAAGGAGAGCGACTGCAAGAAGTTCGAGAAGTGCCTCGAGGGCAAGTAGCTCGACTCTGACGTGGCGTCCCCGGCGCTAGGTCTTCTTTCTTCTCAGGATCATTCCTCCTTCAGCTCTTGTCGTTACCCGTTTGACTCCTCAGGCGGAGCCATGCGCGTGAAGATCTCACAGATGCGATCGCGGAGACTGGGGCCGTCGGCAATCCTTCGTGCCCGCGCCGCGCAGCGCAACGCTGTTTGATAGTCCGCACAGAAGATGGCGGACTCGGTGGCCGCGAGCAGCTCGGATACGGCGGCTCCGGTGCGTCCCATCTCCAGGTAGGCGGCGGCCAAGTCGATGCGGGTCTGGTAGTCGTGGGCCGACCGCTCCTCCCGCGCGGGTTTGTCAGGGGACTGCTCCTGCCCCGACGCGCCGTCTTTCAAGGACGACAGGAGGTCGGGCTCGGAGAGGCGCGCCGCCAGCGCGAAGACACACCCACGGCAGATGCTGCCCCGCTCCCCCGTCAAAACCGCCTCCGGGGCCTCCAGCTCGGTGCCGCAGAAGAAACACTCGGCTTTCCGTTTTGATGGCATCGATCACCTCTACTGCGAAGACAGAGTAAGCTGATCCGCCGCTTACGGCAAGGTGCCCGCCGGCGGGGCAGGGGGAAGCGGGAGGGTGATCCAGGTGCTGACGCCTCCAAGGCCGAACAGTCGGTCGGAGGGTTGGTCCGGTTGTCTCGCTGTCCGCAGGTAGTAGTAGTGCCAGGGGCCCGTTGCGCCCCCGCGGACGTTGCGGTGGTTGTAGCCCGTCCAGGGTGCGCCCGCATGCAGGTAGCCGTGCCCGGCGTCCCCGAAGCTGCGTTGCAGGCGGAAGCGAAGCTCGCCGCTGAGCTGGTCGCCCGCCACGTGGGAGTCCCCGACGAACACGATCCGGGCTCGGGCCCGGGGCCCTTTTCGGGCGAGCAGCACGAGCGCCCGGAAGAAGCGGTGGAGCGCCGTTCCCTTCGGGTCGACCAGGGGCACGGGTCCCATTCCGGTGGGCCACCGCCGCCGGGCGTCTCGCTCCTCGCGTCGCTCCTTCACGGGGCGTGTGGGAAGCGACACCTTCAGCAGCGGACGAGCGGCCAGATAGCGCGCATACTCTGCCATCAAGGCGTCGTACAGCAGCCCCCCCAGCGCTCTGTAGCCCCGGCGGGTCAGGTGGATGCGGTCCCCGTAGGCGAGGGGCGGGTGCGCTCGAATCAGCCGCTGAATGGAGCCGGCACCGCCCATGGCCGCGTACAGGTCCCAGTAGGCACAGCCCTGCGCAGCCGCAACCTTGCGCTGGATGCGGCGGGTCATGGCGGCCTTCTGACGGAGCCGGCGAGCCTTGCGCCAGTGCTTGTCGCTGAAATCCGGAGTCCCCACGAGGAGGCAGTCGGGCCGGGTGTCCCCCCCACGCAGCTCTCGCAACACAGTGGTCAGGCGCGTCTCCAGGGCCTTCGCGGTGAGACGATGGTCGTAGGCGTCGTTGGTCCCCAACAGCGTGATCAACAAGGTGGGTCTCAGGCGCGCGAGCTGAGCGCGGAGGAGCCCCTTGTGACCCGGTGCGACGTTGGCGACCTGGGCGCCGGGCACCCCCAGGGTGTGCAGCACCACGCCCGGTCGGTCGCGCCGGAGAACGGCCCCGAAGAGCCGGACGGTTCCGGTTCCCACGGCGCGGAGCTCGATCCGGTGCTTCCCGGGACGCAGCCGGACTCGACGCGCTTCGAAATAGCGTCGTGCGCGCCTTGGCGCCCTGCTCGGCGCGCGGCGGGCGCGCGGGGGCTCGTCCAGGTCGAACCGGAGGATCCGCGACAGCGGAGTCCGTCCCGGCCGTGCTGCCGGACGGGGCGGAGCGTGTGGTGCAGCCGGGCCTCCGGGACCCGCGGTGCGGGTCGAGATTCGTCCCCGAAGCGCGCTGTCGACGAAGACCTCCAGACACGCGCCGGTGGGGTGCGCGAGATACCAGAGCTCCACGTCCGTGAGCTCTCGTCCCAGCGGGCCTCTCCCGGCGGAGGACATCCAGATCGCCGGCAGGATCGTCCCCGGCGTCGCTGGACTCGGGCGCGTTTCCGCGGCCACTGATGACGCCGTTCCTTTGGCCAGCGCCTCACGGCAGGGGTCGACGAATCGGCCCCACGGCCTGCTCCCGCGGGCGTCTCCCGGTCTTCCGTGGCGGGCCTTGCCGGATGCGGGCTCTTCGTCGGATCGGTCGGCGGAGGGCTTCGTGCACGCCCAAGCCAGGAACACGGCGACCAGGGAAAGGAGTCCGCCGACCCGCCAGCAGGTCGACCACCGCGAGGAGAGGATCCAGGGAGAAAAGAGACTCACTTCTCGTCGGAACCGCCTTCATCACCGAGCACGTCCGAGGCGCCCTTGATGGATTCCACCAGCGCTTGGCGCACTTTCTTCGCCGTTTCGGCGCTGATGCCGGTGGCGGTCTCCACGGCCGTGTTGATGGACACTTGCATGATCCGCGCCGCATCCACGCCCAGGGTTTCGGCGGCGGACATCGTGCCCCTGACGGCGCCCACCGCGGTCTGGCCGAGATCCTGTCCGGACTCGCCCGCTGCCTGCACCGCACCTCGTACTGCAGACTCAGCCGCGCGAATGATTTCGGTGTTGGTGGAGGCTGCCCCGCGGACGATGCCCCGCACGGTTTCCTCGGCCACGCGGGCCATGTTGCCGCCGACGTCTGCGGCCGCTGCGACAGCCCCCCCCGCGAGGCGGCCTGCGGCGACCTCGACGTCGGCTCCCACGTCTCCGATGCCTTGCACGATCCCACTGGCCAGGGCACCCATGGCCTGCACCGTTCCGCGGGTTGTCTCAGAGGCGTTCTGAATCGATGATGTGAGAATGCGCAGCCCTGCGGTGGCGACGTCGTTGCCGGACTCGTCAGCCATCTTGATGGCGACACGGGCGGCACCGGCCGTGGCGATGCTCATCTCCTGGAGCGTCTCCAACGCGTTGATGGTTACGGATTTGATGCGGCCCAGCACCGTCTCGGTGACCGTTTTGGTGACTTCGTCAGCGTCCTTCACCAACTTGATGACGGTGTCCTTGACCAGGTCTGAAACCCATGCGACCGGCGTTCGTTTCGCGGCGTACGGCAGATCATCATTTCTCTCGTTCATGGCGCGGCCTCCCAGTGGATTTCGGCTCGAATCGGGCGCATATTACAGCACAGCGGTCAGGGCTTGTCACCCGTTTCCTTGCCGCCGTTGTCCTTGTCGCCGTCGTCCTTGCCGCCGTCGTCCTTCCCGCCCGCGAGCATCAACCCCACGAACAGGCCGACGATCCCCAGAACCCAGGGATTGCAGGACCAGACTCACGTGGAGCCGGGGCGGTAGTTGAGCCAGCCGAGTCCCAGACCGGCGAGGGTTCCGCCGCTGCCGAACACACCGTATCTCCAATAGCCGTGTTTCTTCGTCATTTCATTGTTCACCGGATGCACCTGCCGTCTCCTTGTAGCACAGGACGACGCCATGGCAAGGGCGCGGGTTCCCCGGTCGGAAGGCGACCCAAGCCACCACTGGACGCCTCGCGACGGGTCGAGTCCCCAGAGTCGCTGCATCCCCCTCCGACTCCTGGGAGCCGCGCCCGGAGTGTCATCCATCCCGCGTAGTCACGCGGGCCACAGGTTGTGCTGCTCCTGCAGCCGATCGGCGCTCTTGCGCCCGAAGAGGGTCTCTGGGCCGATGTTGACCGACTTCAGGTAGTGGTCCCGAGCGTAGGCGGTTTCTCCGCGGGACTCCCACGCTCTGGCAAGGTGATAGTAGTTCTCGGCCATGGCGGCGACCCCTTGGGTTTCCAGGCCGACGTCGACGGCTGCTTGGAGCTCGGCGATGGCATCGTCGATTCTCCCCAGGGCGAGTTGGGCAATGCCGCGGGTGGAGCGGAACGCGGGGTTCGTCGGGTTCAGAGTGGAGGCTTGGTCACACAGCCCGAGTGCCTCGCGGGGTTCCCCGCCCGTGCTCAGCACGTAGTATGCGTAGTTGTTCTCCCAGATGCCGCGTACGGCCTCGGGGAGGCCGTCGCGATCCATGGTTCGCAGCACCTCGCCACCCTGCTCGTAGGTCCCGGCCGCCAGGTGACAGGCCGCCAGGTTCAGCTGGAGCGTGGCGCGACTCGCTCGTCGCAACGTCCAGCGCAGAAGCCAGAGGGTGCCGCGGCGCGCCCAATCGTAACGGCCGCGGCGGAAATCCGCGAGCACGCGTCGTCCGGATCGGGCGAGGTCGATGCCCAGCACACCACAGGTAAACGCGATGTACGCGAGCAGCAGGGTCAGCTCGGGCTCTTCGATGCCCAGGACCGCCAGCAGGGCGATGAATCCCGAGGCACTGGCGAGAAGGATCAGCAGGATGCGTGGCAGCCCGTAGCGGAACACTACCCGCGCTCGTCGGACCAGGCCGTGGCCTCGGTTTCCTGCAGCGACGGCACACCGGCCCAGGTGCCGATGTGGCGGCAGGAGAGGCCCGCCGCGGCGGAGGCGAACTGCAGCCGTTTCCGCAGCGGCCACCCTTCGAGGGTTCCATGGACGATGCCGGCGTAGAACAGATACCCCGCGCCGCCTCGCTCCAGCGGGCGGATGTCGGCGTAGATGGGCTGCCTGACGATGGTGTCCTCGGTGATGCCGATGGAGCCGTCCAGGCCCATGGTGATCACTGCGACCGTTGGACCCTGGTCTCGGATCGCGCGCAGCGCGTCCTCGATGTCCTCTTGGGGCGCGATGTCCGCGGTGAGTCGCTCGCTCGCGATGAGCACGTCGGTGAGGGGGAGCAGCTCCGTGAGCGCCTCGTTGGGCCGGTTGAGGTGCAGCATGACCGGGATGGACAGCTCCCGGGCGCGTCGCGCCGCGGTGAGCTGAGCCTCGGGCTCCGAACCGTCGATGAGCAGCGTCGCACAGCCTTCCAGGGCCCCGAGCTCCAGCTCATCCGGCTCCAGGGGCGACACGCTGCCCAGGGTCTCGAAGGTCGCGCTCTCCATGGTGTGACCTTCCTGCAGGGCGACGAAGGCGAAGGGGGAGATCCGGTCCGGTTGGGTCACGAGTCCGCTGGTGTCGAACCCGGGCAGGTCGAAGCTCCCCCGAATCAGCTGGCCGAAGGGATCGTCGGATACCTTGGCGATCAGCCTGCACTCGTACTCCCATTCGAGCAGCGCGATCAGCGCGGTCGCAACGGCTCCGCCCCCCTGGATGGAGAACTGTCGCAGGTCTGTGCGACTGCCGAGCTCGGGGTAACGTCGCATCGTTCCCAGGAAATCCACCCGGGGACGGCCGACACCGAGTATGGGTTGAGAAACCGGCATCTTACAGCGGCTCATGATACAGATTTCGCGCTGCGGCGACAAGGGGCAGCGTGGAGCGCTGGGATCCCGTCGTGTCAGACGGGATCTTGGCGTTGTGGTGGGATCCGGGTGCGTGCGATACTGGCGGCTCACGCGCCGAAGACAACTCGGCGAACAATCGCAGGAGAGTGCACCGATGACGGGAAGACGAGCATCGCCGGTGGGGATCTGGACCGCGGTGTTGCTGTTTGCGGCGGCTTGCGGCCCGAACAGCACCGGAGGAGGCGACGGGGGCGCGGGGGACGGCGGGGACGCTACGCAGCTGGACGGGGGGGGGACGGATGCGGGGTGCTCCAGTGGGATCCTGTGCGGTCCTTTCGAGCTGTGCTGCGAAGCGGGCCAGGAGTGCGTGAACGAGTTCCAGTGTTTGGAAACCTGTGAGAACGAGCGGTGCGGCGACAACCTGACCGTCTGCTGCGAGGCGGGTCAGGAGTGCCTCGACGGGGTGGTGTGCGCCGAGGAGTGTGGGGTCGGTCAGGACGTGTGCGGCGTGGATCTCGCGTTCTGTTGCCCTGTCAACGACGTCTGCCTGAACAACGACTGCGTGACCCCGGGGCTGATTTGCGGCAACAACTTCGATTGTCTGGACGACGGCTACTACTGCGAGACCACCATCTCCCGCTGCCTGCCGCTGCCGCCCGGGCCGCTGTGCGAGGGGACACCGACGTTCACCGACATCGAGCCGGTGCTGGAGTGGTACTGGCCGGGGATCTCCTACGGCGGGTTCTACTACCAGAACATCCTCGCTGCACCGGTGGTGGGGGACGTGGACGGGGACGGCACGCCGGACGTGGTGGTGGTGGTCTACCACGACTCCGCCTACTCAACGAACAACCTGATCGTGGTGCTGAACGGCGCGGGCGACGGTGCGGGGGGAGGCGAGGTGCTGTTCACGATTCCGGGAACTCAGGACCCCTCGGCACCCATGGCGTACGGCTTGGCGGCGGTGGCGCTGGCCAACTTCGACGCGGATCCCGGCCTGGAGATCGTCTACACCATGGTGGGCGGAGGGGTCCGGATCGCGGACAACACCGGCGTGGGGGACGTCTGCGACACGGCCAACCACCCCACCTGCGCAGGCATTCGCACCACGGGCAACGGAGCGTCCACGATTTACTCCGGGGGCTTGAACGTGGCGGACCTCGATCACGACGGCATGCCGGACGTGATCGTCCGGTGCCACGCGCTCAACGGCCACGACATCAGCGACGCGACCCTCGACTTCATGGACGTGGCGGGTTGTGGAGGGGACACCGCCGTGGCAGACCTGGACCAAGACGGCCGGCCGGAGGTGATCGACGCGGCCCACGCCAGAACCGCGGATCCGACGATTCCAGGGGGCGAGGCGTTTTGGACGACGAGC
>JBDRSE010000054.1:0-8944 GCA_043825095.1 bacterium | reverse complement strand
CCCCCGCCGTGCGGTAGACCGTTTTCCATTCCCCAGGTGGCCGCCGCGTTCGTGGTGATCAGCTCCCACCCCGTGGGCGGCATGGTGTTGCTTTCGAAGTCCTCGGTGACGGTGCAGACCGTGTCGTGGCAGCCTGCCTCGTCGAACTGGCACGTGCCCGCGTTGCAGGCCAGGGTGCCGACGTCGTAGCCCCGGCTGACGCAGGTCTGGCCGTTCAGGTTGCCGACCTCGCAGAGCTCGCCGTAGGAGGTGTTGATCGTGCCGTCGCCGCAGTACGGAGCGAGAGACAGGCAGTCGGAGTTACAGCCGCCGTAGGCGCCGTTGTTCACGCCGTCGTCGCAGGCCTCGCCGTCAGACGTGTCCACGGTGGAGTCGCCGCAGTAGGGTGCGAGGGCGGAGCAGTCGCTCTCACATCCGCCGTAGGCGCCGTCGTTGGTGCCGTCGTCACAGGCCTCGCCGTCCCCGGCGTCGACGTTGGAGTCGCCGCAGTGGGCAGCGAGAGCGGAGCAGTCGCTCTCGCATCCGCCGTAGGCGCCGTCGTTGGTGCCGTCGTCGCAGGCCTAGCCGTCGCCGGAGTCGACGGTGCTGTCGCCACAGTGGGCCGCGCGGGCGGAGCAGTCGGTGGAGCATCCGCCGTAGGCGCCGTCGTTGATGCCGTCGTCGCAGGCCTCGCCCTCCGAGGTGTCGATGTTAGAGTCGCCGCAGTAGGGGGCGCGTGCGGAGCAGTCGCTCTCGCATCCGCCGTAGGCGCCGTCGTTGACGCCGTCGTCGCACTCCTCGCCGTTCGACGTGTCGACGTCGCCGTCGCCGCAGTAGGAGGCGTGAGCGGAGCAGTCCGTGAGGCAGCTGCCGTAGGCGCCGTCGTTCGTGCCGTCGTCGCACTCCTCGCCGTGAGCGGTGTCGACGTTACCGTCACCGCAGTGGGGGGCCCGCGCCCCGCAGCCCCCCATGCAGCCGCCGTAGGAGCCGTCGTTGACCCCGTCGTCACAGGTCTCGCCGAGGTCGAGGACCCCGTTCCCGCAGGCACCACCGAACTCGGGGAACTCGAGCATTCCCGAGCAGGCGGGTGCCGACAGAATCGCCAACGTGAGAATCAGCCGTGAAATACGCATTGAGCTCCTCCGCAGCCTTGAGAATCGCAGTGAGTCACACGCCACGTCCCGCTCCTACCAGAGGCAGAGATCGATGTCCGGGAGGTAGTGGCTCGCGAAGCCGTCCGCGACCCAGATATAGTAGGTGGTGTTCGGCGAGACCGTGACGCTCCCGGTGTCGGTCACGAAGCCGGTGGTCGATGCGCAGTACAGAGACGCTCCGGAGGCGCAGGGAGCTCCGGTGATCTCGAGGCCGATGTAGCCGCTCGCGTCGAAGTTGGCGATGGTGGCGTCGAAGTTGAGGATGGTCTGGGTTGCCCCGGTGGTGTACTCGACCACCACGTCTCCGCCCACGCCGGCGTCGCAGGTGAAGGTGTGATTGTTGACGGTATTGCCGGCGTTGGCGGTCCACGACCAGCAGTCCTCGCCGCCGCCGCCCGGGTAGTAGTTGGGCGAAGCAGCGTCGGCGGGTGCGACGCAGCTCTCACCGGGCGGGGGCGGCGATCCGGGACCGATGGTGATCTCGGGGTCCACCATGGTGTAGCTCTCGCCGTCGGTATAGAAAGCGATCAAATAGCTCTGGCCGGCGGTGAGCTGGACGGTGGTGGAGATGATCGTGCTATTGGCGGTGCTGCATTCGATTTCGGCGCCGTAGGGATTGCAGGCCGTGGTTTCGAACACCGCCACTCTGGAGTAGGCGAATGTCGTGGTGTTGTTCCCCAGGTCGAGCTGATATGCGCCCGTTGTGCTCGGAGTGTAGGTGAAGAATACCATATTGTTCGGCGCGGTGTCGCAGCTCCCACCGGGATTCACCTCCTGGCCGAAGGTGCCGATCTCCTGGTGCGGAAACGTTGAGCCGCTGACGTCGATGGCCTGGGAGCAGACTTCCCCCGGACCGGGGGGAGCGGCAGGCGTGATGGTGATCGACGGGTCCACCATGGTGAGGGTGTCGCCATTCGTGTAGAACAAGATCAGGTAGCTCTGGCCGGCGGTGAGCTGGGCTGTGGTGGATACACTCGGACTCGTGGAGCTGTTGCATGCTGCCTGGGCGCCGTAGGGGCTGCAGGCCGTGGTTTCGAACACTGCCACCCGGGAGGAGGCGGCGGTCGCGGTGTTGTTCACCAGGTCGAGCTGATACCAGCCGGTCGCGCTCGGCGTGTAGGAAAAGAAGACCATGTTGTTCGGCGTCGTGTCGCAGCTCCCGCCGGGACCGATCTCCAAGCCAAAGGTGCCGATCTCCTGGTGCGGAAAGGTCGAGCCGCTGACGTCGATGGCCTGGGAGCAGGCGTCGCCCGGGCCGACGGTGATGGGCGTGATGGTGATCTCGGGGTTCACCATCGTGAAGGAATCGCCGTCCGTGTAGAAGAGGATCAAGTAGCTCTGGCCGGCGGTGAGCGGGACGGTGGTGGATACGCTCGGGCTCGTGGAGCTGTTGCATGTCAGCTGGGCGCCGTAGGGACTGCAGGCGGTGGTTTGGAACACCGCCACCCGGGAGTAGGCGTTGGTCGTGGTGCTGTTCACCAGGTCTAGCTGATATGCGCCCGTTGTACTCGGCGTGTAGGTGAAGAACACCATGTTGTTCGGTGTGGTGTCGCAGCTTCCGCCGGGATCGAGCTCGGCGTCGTAGTCGCCGATGAGCTGGTACGGGAAGGTTTCGCTGCTGACGTCGACGGCAAGGGAGCAGGCCTCGCCCGGGTCGGGGAGTTGCGTGATGGTGATCTCGGGGTTCACCATGGTGTAGGGCTCTCCGTCGGTGTGGAACAGGATCAGGTAGCCCTGGCCGGCGGTGAGCTGGACGGTGGTGGAGATGGCCGCCGCCATGGCGTCGTCACACGCCAGCTCGGCGCCGTAGGGATTGCAAGCCGTGGTTTGGAACACCGCCACCCGGGACCAGGGGTCGGTCGCGCTGTTGTTCACCAGGTCGATCTGATACGAGCCGGTGGAGCTCGGCGTGTAGGTGAAGTACACCGCGTTGGTCGGGTTGGGCTCGCAGCTTCCTCCCGCGGCCGGGTTCAGACCGAAGGTTCCGCTCTGTGTATGCGGGAAGCTGGCCGCGGAGACGTCCGTGGCCTCGGCGCAGCCCTCCTGCGCACAGGTGGCGGAGCAGCCGTCTCCGGTGGTGTTGTTCCCGTCGTCGCAGGTCTCGCCGCTGCCGGCGTGGAGCGTGCCGTCGCCGCAGCGGGGTCCGAGGGTCGTGCACCCGGGCATGCACCCGCCGTAGGAGCCGTTGTTGGCGCCGTCGTCGCAGACCTCGCCGCTCAGGTTGTCCACCACCGCGTCCCCGCAGCGGCGCTGCTGGCAGTTGGTTCGGCACGCGGCGTTCGGGGCGTTCGAATTGGCCGCTCCGTCGTCGCAGGTCTCACTGACCGCTGTGTCCGTGATGCCGTTGCCGCAGGTTTCGTCGGAGGTGCAGTTGGCTGAGCATCCGTCCCCGTCGGTGTTGTTGCCGTCGTCGCAGACCTCGCCCGGATCCTGGACGCCGTTGCCGCAGGACTCGAGCAGGCAGGTGGGTCCGCAGCCGTCCCCGGCGGTGGTATTGCCGTCGTCGCAGGCCTCGCCCACGGCAGTGTCGGTGATCCCGTTGCCGCACGTCTCGTCGGAGAGGCAGTCGGCCGAGCAGCCGTCTCCTGACGTGGTGTTCCCGTCGTCGCACTCCTCGCCCGCGTCCACGTTGCCGTCGCCGCAGACCGGGTTGGACTCGTTCTCGCAGTTGGCTGAGCATCCGTCCCCGTCGGTGTTGTTGCCGTCGTCGCACTCCTCGCCGTCCGAGGTGTCGACGTCGCCGTCGCCGCAGTAGGGGGCGAAGGCGGAGCAGTCGGAGCTGCATCCCCCGTAGGACCCGTCGTTGACCCCGTCGTCGCACTCCTCGCCGTTCGATGGGTCGACGTCGCCGTCGCCACAGTAAGAGGCGTGCGCAGAGCAGTCGGAGCTGCAGCTGCCGTAGGAGCCGTCGTTCGTGCCGTCGTCGCATTCCTCGCCGTGCATGCTGTCGACGGTGCCGTCACCGCAGTAGGGGCCCAACGCGCCGCAGCCCCCCATGCAGCCGCCGTAGGAGCCGTCGTTGGTGCCGTCGTCACAGGTTTCGCCGAGGTCGAGGACACCGTTCCCGCAGGCGCCGCCGGTGAAGTCGGGGAACTGGAGCATCCCCGAGCAGGCCGGGGTCGACAGGAGCGCCATCGAAACGAAAAGTAATGTAATTCGCATAAACATTCTCCGTAGCCGTCCGGCGCGTTAGTAGCAGAGGCCGATGTCACCGGCCAAACTGCCGGAGTAGACGTCGTGGCAGGTCCCGATCTGGCAGGCGGTCGTGTTCCCGGAGAGGGAGTTCAGCTGGCAGAACTGATAGCAGATCTGCGTCCCGGGGGTGAGGAAGTCCTGGCACGAGCCGAGGTACCCATCTCCGTTCGGCGCACAGTCCTCACTCGATTGCGCCGTGCCGGGACAGTTGGCGCCGATGGCCACGGCGTGCGCGACGGCGGGTGGTGTGTCGCACCAGCCACCGAGGTGGCAGGTGTTGGTCCCGGTACATGCCGGGGTCCCGAAGAAGTCGCAGATCTCGAAGCAGCGGTCGTCTGTACCGTCATCCACGCAGATCCCGCCGGGAGCGCATTGGCTGTTGACGACGTTGGGCGAGGCTGGGGCGCAGATCTGTCCGAAAGCGGCCGTACCTGGCCGCACGCAATTGCCGAATCCCTGGTTGTATTTAAAGATCTGGCACTCGAAGCCGGACGGGCAGGCGATGTCGTAGGGATCGCACTGCTCATAGCAGGCGCCTATTCCTGTGCCGGACTCCTGCTGCATGCAGCACGGATTGGTGCCCGAGCAGCCGGAGCCGCAGTCCGTGGCCGACCACTGGCACTGGTTGGGCCGGCAGGTCTCGGTGGCCACGTCGCAGACGAAGGCGTTGACGTCGCCGCAGTCGGCGGGCGCACCGCAGGCCTCCCAGAGGCAGGTCGCGCCGCAGCCGTCTCCGGTGGCGGTGTTGCCGTCGTCACACTCCTCGCTCAGGCCGGCCTGCACGATGCCGTCGCCGCAGATCTCGAGCACGCAGCTTGCGGAGCAACCGTCTCCTGAGGTGGTGTTCCCGTCGTCGCACCCCTCGGCCCCGCCGTCGGTGTTCCAGACGAACCCGTCGCCGCACACCGCGGCCTGACAGGTCCCGCCGGCGCCGTCGGGGCACGAGTCGTTGTTGTTCTGGTCCCCGTCGTCGCACCCCTCGGTGCCGTTCACCACGCCGTCGCCGCACGTCTCGAGGTCGCACGAGGCGCTGCAGCCGTCCCCGGCCGTGGTGTTGCCGTCGTCACACCCCTCGTGTCCGGCCCAGACGAACCCGTCGCCGCATTCGGCGTCGATGCAGGTGCCTGCCGCGCCGTCCGGGCAGCCGTCCGTGTTGTCCTGATTTCCGTCGTCGCAGAGCTCGCCCGGGTCCAGGACGCCGTTGCCGCAGGATTCGTCCGACAGGCAGTCGGCCGAGCAGCCGTCTCCGTTGGTGTTGTTTCCGTCGTCGCAGGCCTCCCCGGGATCCAGGATCGCATCGCCGCACACAGGGTTCGTACAGTCGCCCTGGCAGCCGTCGCCGTCGAGGGTGTTCCCGTCGTCGCACTCCTCGCCGGCGTTCACGGTGCCGTCGCCGCAGAACGGGTCGGGCTCGTTCGCGCAGGTGGACGAGCAGCCGTCGCCGGTGGAGGTGTTGCCCTCGTCGCACTGCTCACCGGGCTCCAGGGTCCCGTTTCCACACTCCGGGCCGCCTTCGTTCTGGCAGGTGGACGAGCAGCCGTCGCCGTTGGCGGTGTTCCCGTCGTCGCACTGCTCACCGAGCTCGATGGTGCCGTTGCCGCACACCGGTCCGGTGCCACCGTCGTCGTCGGAGCAGCCCGCGATCAGGGCGCAGGTGACCAGCAGCACGCTGAGCAGGCGCCAGTCGCTCTTGCTGATGTCCATGGATTCGCCTCCTGGATTTTCAGTCCCATACGGTCTCAGGTTTCTACCGCTGGAGAACGCCATCTGACGCTCTCCCTAGAACCGACCGGTGACCCACACCCCACACCCGGTGGGGCCGCAGCTCGGCGCCACGCGCAGCGCCGACGCGCGCTCCTTCTTCCGGCGGAGCTCCACGAGGATCGCTCCCACGGTCACGCTGAGCAGGGCCGCGGCGCCGACGGCGAACATCGCGTCGGCCGTGGCCCCCAGGGCCTTGGCCTTGCTCTTGAAGCCCGACGGATCGTTGACCGCGCCCTCCTTTTTCATCCACTCGTCCTCCATGCTCAGCGCGGTGGAACCGGCATAGCCGGCCACTGCGAAGGCCACCACGCCGACGCCGACCCCCGTCCAGAACCACCACCGCTTGTAGAACGGCGCGCCGACGCGCTGCGTGGGCTGCTCGGCGGGCTTCACCGGTGTGACGGCCCGCCGGCGGTCCGGGTCGAGCCGCGGGGGCACTCGGTGCTCCGGGGGAAGCGCGGCGCCCTCTTTCTTCACCAGGGTGATTGTGAGGATCGACACCCGCGACGCTTTGATGCTGACCGTCTTGTGCACGGTCCGGTAGCCGACCATCTTCACTGTGATCAGGTGGTCCCCCGCGCCGAGTGGTACGAGCGCCGGGCTCTTGGCGTTGGGCTCTCCCTTCATGCGATCGATGAAGACGTCCGCCCCTTCGGGCTCGGTCACCAGGGACAGCTTGCCCACCTGCTTCTGCTTTGTGAGCTGCTCGAGCTGCTTGGCCTCGATGTCCTTGATCCGCCGCAGCACCTCTTCGCGGTTCCGCGCCTTGTCGGACTCGGACAGAAACAGCCGGTAGAAGAACAGCGCCTGCTTGAGGTTGCCCAGGTGGCGATGGCACTGCGCGATGTTGAAGATGAACGCCGTGTGCCGCTTGAAGGCCAGCGCCTTCTTGTACTCTGCCAGGGCTTTGTTGAACTCGCCCTGTCGGTATAAGGTTTCCCCCTGCTCGAAATGCTTCCGGGCCTTGGCGTCGTCGGCCTTGCGCGCGTGCACAGGGCTGGCCAGGCCGAAGATGAACAAACCGACCAGCAGATGGATCTTCATGAGCTGTCCCTCCTAGTAGGGTGAAATCGTGCTTTCCCCGATGGCGCGCCTGCGGCGCGGCGGAGGCCGCATCGCGCGCTCCATGGGGCGGGGTTTCATGACCATGACGACTCGCGGTGGGCGCCTCCTCCGGCGTCGACTCTTTCGAGTGAGCTCGAATTTCACCACTTGGCCGTTCTCGGCGAACACGGTCTTCGACTCCTCGAGGTAGCCTTTGCGGCTCGCCGAGAGCGTGACCTTGTCGCCGCGTTTGGCTTCGAAGGTGAACGGCGTCTCCTTGGTGAGGGTCTTGCCGTTCGGCAGGCTCACCGCGACCTTCAGCCCCGGCACCTGGCTCTTGACTGAGAGTTGGATTACCGGGAGCGGCACGGCCATCGGCCGCACCACGGTCGGCTTGTCCATGGGCGCCATGACCGCGGCTCCGGCCGCCGAATCGTCGCCCTTGGACGTCTTCGTGGATTTCTCGCCCGGGCGGAGCACCAGGTAGCCACCCACGCCCAGGCCGATCAGGACGACGGCCAGCACGGCGAACAGGACCCCGCGCTTGCTGCCGGTTCCGGTGTCGCCGAGGTCCTCCCCGGCGCTCCCGATGGCCTCCGAAGCGGAGCCCCCGAGGGTGGACGAGCTGACCGCCGGGGCGGCGGGCGCGGCCAGGCCGCCGAAGCTGCTCGCCGGGACGCCGGCGATGGCGCGGTGGAACTCCTGGTAGAACTCGCCCGCGGAGCCTTGCCGGTCGTTCGGCTCCTTGGACAGCGCCCTCATGATGACCGGGTGCAGGCTCTCAGGGAGTCCTTGGGTCACCTCTTTGAGTGAAACCGGCTGCTCCATGATGTGCTTGGCCAGAATGAGCGCGGCCGACGGCGCGTTGATGGGGCACTGGCCGGAGAGCATCTGATAGACGATGACGCCCAGGGCGTAGATGTCGCTCCGCGCCGAGATCTTGTCGATCTGTCCGGCGGCCTGCTCGGGAGACATGTACAGCGGCGTGCCCATGATCATGCCGTCGGTCGTCTTGTTTGCCGAGTCCAGCCCGCCCTCCAGCAGCTTCGCCACGCCGAAGTCGATGATCTTGGGGATATAGCCGGTGGTCGTCTGGTTGACGAAGATGTTGTCCGGCTTGAGGTCCCGGTGGATGATGCCCGCCTGGTGCGCGACGTCGAGGGCGCCCGCGATCTGTCGCAGCATGTCGTCTACCTGGTCCAGGCTCAGGCTTTTGTCCGGCGCCATCAGCTCGGTGAGCTCGGTCCCCTGGAGGTACTCCATCGCGTAGTACAGCCGTCCGTCCTCGAGTCGCCCAAAGTCGAAAATCTGGATGATATTTGGGTGATTTACTCGCTCGAGAGCGCGCGCCTCCGAAAGGAACCGACCTGCCATCTCCTCGGTCGCCGACAGAATGGGGGAGAGGACCTTGATCGCAACACGCCGGCCGATCTGCGGGTGCTCGGCCATGAACACCTCGCCCATGGCCCCGGCGCCCAGCGGCTTGACGACCTGGTAGTTGCCAATGGTCCGTCCAATCAGATCATTTTTTTGGGTTGTAAATAGGCTGTCCATGTTTTCAATCCCAACCGCCGGTCGATCCCGCCCCGGGCGGGGCCGCCAGCGTCACTCCCGTCCCCTTTCGCAGACGGACGGGTCTAGCTATTGCTGTTCGGTTCGCGCGCTAACTGTGCTTGCCGCACACTGACCATCCGCCAGGTGGCTTGAAATCCCGGACAGGGTCGTCGGGGGTGGGCCGCCGGTGGATGGGAGGTCTGCAATGCGCAAAGAGCAGAGGCAAGGCAAGCATCGACGTGCTCGTCCAAGCG
>JBDRSE010000053.1:0-45300 GCA_043825095.1 bacterium | reverse complement strand
GAGTTGTCCGGTTTCAGGCTGCGATTGGTCCTCCAGGCGCTGGGATGAAATAACTGCACTGCCTGGAGGATGCGAGGACATAAAGCCAAGTGATTCAGTCATCGGGCTCGCCGCGAAGGCACCTCGGCGGATATGCACCCGCCCGCGCAGCGACAAGTTGGTCGGACCCTGAGGGGATCGGGAAGCGGTCAGGGCTCCGTGGGTGGGCGGGCGCCCGGGACGCTGGCGTTGTACGCCAGATCGTACAACAAATCACACAGGGCGAGGAGTCGGCCCAAGGGTAGGTCTTCGCCCCCAGCCTCCTCGTCGACGAGCTGCTCCAGGGGGATCACCTCGGAGAGGTCCACCGACCACCGACTGACCGCGCGATAGCGGAGGCCGATGCCGTTCCAGACGTCCACTCGGCCCCTCATGATCTGACGCAATCGCTCGGCCACCGACTCGCGCAACAGGCGATCCGAGAGCTGGGCCCGGTCGTGGATCTCGAGACGCCGCTCCGGCCCTTCGTCCCCCGCTTCCGGGCCGGCGCGCTCCGCCAGCGCAGCGGTCCAGTCCGCCCGCTCCTCCAGCTCGCTCCCCACGACAATGGTCAGCGACAGGAGCCGTCCGTTCCGCCGCCCCAGACGAACCGAGAGCTCGGCGCCCCGCCAGCGACCCTCCACGCGGGATACCTCGTCACCGTCTTCCTGCTCGACAACGATCGCGGCCCGATCCTCGGCTCGCACCCGGAGTTTGGCGGCCAGCACATCGAGGAGTCGACGCCACTGGGACTCCGGCACGGCTGGGCTCGCCACCGCCAGGGCCGACTCCTGGGCCCGATCCCAGGCGCCGGCGATCCCGCGGCAGAGGGCGATGAGGCCCACCACGGCCAGCAGGTAGTAAAGCGGTGCGGCCAGACGGAGGTCGTGCAACGGCTGGGCAAGACGAAAGCCCGCCACGGCCAATGCCACCAGGCCCGCAGCCGCGGTCCGGGTCGGACCCGGACGCCACGCGAGACCCGCCACCGTGAGCGCGACCAACGTCAGGGAGGCCAGGATGATCAGCCCCTGGGCCGAAGGTGCCGGTAGATTGTAGGCGAGAGCTGCCTCGATCACCCGCACCGCAGTCTCGTACCGGAGCTTGACGAAGATGCCGAAAATCAGTCCCGCGCCCAGCGCCACGCTCAAGGGGCCGATCTCGTAAAAGGCACGCCCGTACAGCCGGAGACGGCTCTGTAGGAGCTCCCAAGGGCTCGACTCCGCGCCGTCCTGATCCACGAGCCCCACCAAGGGATAGAAGCACACAAAGGCCCAGAACCCCACCAGCGACAGAAACAGTCGGCCATAGATAGGAACCTCCGACGCCTCCCGCAGCTGCCGGAAGAAAGACCGGTTGATGGTGGGTTCGTCTGCAATGTGGGACGTGCGATAGCTGAAATAGGCGAACAACAGCAGCGGCACGATCCAGAGCACGACGCCGGCGCGAGGGAGGAGCGGCCCCCGGCGCCGCAGGATCCCACTCCCCACCACGCCGATCATCAGCACGAAGAACGCGTTCAGGTACGGATGGAGCTCGATGAGCGAGCGACTCGGCGCCTTGAGACCGGCGGTGGAGACCAGGCACCCCACCGTGGCCACCGGAAGAAAGACGCACGAGAACAGACCGAGCACGATCCGCCAGGGTACGGGAAACAACCCTTCGTCCAGAATGACCTCGACCAACAGCCAGGCGCAACAGGCCAGGGCGAGGAAGGAACCGAAAAAGAACACCACCGGCCCGATGCCCTCGTTGAACAGGCGGAAGAGCTCCGTCTCCGGCTGCAGCACCTCCGGCTTGAGGAACTGGAGCACAATGCGGTGCACCACCAGCTCCAAGGCAACGGCCAGCAGGAGCGTCGGAACCAGCGGCGTCCGCGACGGTTGTGCTGCGTGCGTCATACCGCCGGTGTAGCCTCCAACGCCACCTCCGTCAACTCAGGGGTCGGTCAAAGACAGTTGACATCCTACTGGTAGTATACTATCCTACATATACCTACAGAAAGGGGCTCTGATGCTTCGTGGACTCGTGACCCTGGTCGTTCTGCTATGCTCCACCCCGGCCGCAGCAAGGCCCGACGCGCTGGTGGTGGTATTGGACGCTGGACATGGGGGCAGCAACAAGGGCGCCGTGGGTGTGACCGGAGCGCTCGAAAAGCGCGTGACTCTACAGGCCGCCCAAATGATCAAGCGGGCCCTCGACCAGCTCTCCGGATTTCGCGTCGTAATGACCCGGACCTCAGACACATATCTGACCCTGTCGGCCCGGGTTCGGCGCGCCAACGCGGCGCGGGGCCACCTCTTCGTGAGCCTGCACTGCAACGCCTCGCCGAAGCACAATCAGCGCGGATTCGAGGCGTTCGTTCAGTCCCCCGGCGGCCTCGAGCGCCAGCAGCGGCCGCTGGCGACGAGAACGCTCACCGTGAAATCGATGCTCCGCTCTGATCAGGCACATCGCCTCAACCTCGCCGCCGCCCTGGGGGACCTGGGCCGGAGGGGACTGCGCCGTCGAGCCGTGGAGCTCGGTCGCCTGGTGATCGCCGCCCTGCAGCAACACCTAGGCAGCCACCGGAGCCGAGGGCTCCAGCAGGCTCGCTTCGACGTACTCATGGGGCTCAAGATGCCGGCGGTGCTCGTGGAGATGGGATTCATCGACCACCCCACAGAAGGCAGCCTGCTGCCGCATCCCCGCTACCTGACCCGCATCGTCCGGGCGGTGACCGCCGCGGTGGGGGCCTATGGCAGGCGCCATCCTTCCCCGGGGCTTGGGTCGCATCCGTCGACGAGCCAAGGGATCAAGGCGATAAGACAGCCGGACCATCCTCGCAAGGATCGTCGCCGTCCCGATCCCACGAAGCACGACAAGCTCGTGCCGCGCAAGCCCGAGGTCGCCCTGGACGAGCAGGCGTAATACGCTATTTCCGGAGCTGGTCCAGCTCGGTCTTGACCCGATCGAGGAGCGCCTGGGTCGCTTCCGGGGGGATCGGGGGGGCGCGGAGGGCTTCGTCGAGATTGTTCGTGAGCCGCGATACCCGTTTTCTGATTCCATCGAGCTTGGTGTGCAGCAGCAGAATCTCCGCCTCCTTCTCACCGATGGTGTTGTTCAGCTCGTGCACCTTCCGCTCCGTTCGCTCTGCTGTTTGGGCCGCGTGCTGCGTCTCCGCCAGCCGTCTCACAGAGGCTTGATCCGACCTGAGCAGCTCCAGCTCGAGCTCCAGCTGCGGCACCCTGGCCGCCTGGTCCGCAAGGGCCTGCCGCTGCTGCTCGATCTCCGCCACGTCGAGCCGCTCTGACTCGAGCTTGGACTGCAGCTCGTCGGCCTTCTGAAGCAGCCGACCGAGGGACGTGCCCAGGAGGTCGAGTCGCTCCTCCTCCAGCTGACACGTCCTCTCGAGCTCGCGCACCTGCTCAAGGGCCTGGAGCAGCGCCTTCTGGTTGCGAACCTGGGTCAGCTCCGCCGTCTCGGCCGCCAGCACCTCCGGTGCCAGACCGACCCCGGTGAGGGTGGACTGGGAATCCTTGGACTCAAGGTCCGAGGAGAGCTGCGGCGGCTCCTCCGAGCGCTTCGCGCGCTCCTCCTTGAGGACCTCGAGCACGGCTTGGAGGTCCTCGATCTGGGATTCCCGGTTGTCGAGCTCCCGCTGCAGCTCCTCCAGCTCGGCTCGGTCCACGCCGGCCGACGCCTGCTCAGCCGCCTGTCTCTGCTGTTTCAGCAGCGTGCCTTCCAGCCGCGCCACCTCGGCCGCGTGCTGGGCCGCGCGCTCCCGCGCTTCGTGCAGCTGCGACTCACAATCGGTGCGCGCCGCAAGGGTTGCCGCAAGCTGCGCCAGCGCCTCGTCACGAGCCGTCTCCAGCTCCGCATTCCAGGCCGCCTGCTCCGCCAGCGCAACCTCCCGATCCGCCATCTCGAGCCGATGTCGATCCGCACCCGCGGCGAGCTCCTCGAGACGACGGGCCTGGCTCTCCAGCCGCCGCTCAAGCTCCTCCATGGCCAACCGGCGCTCGCTGAGCTGCCGCTGAATCGCCGCCCTCTCCTCCTCCAGCTCGTCCAGTCGACCCTGCTGAATCTGGGCGTCCCAATCCCCGACACCCGGATCCGCCGGGGATCCCTCACCCGGCGCCGTTGTCAGGGCCTCCTCGCCTGCGGACGGCTCGTGCGGATCGCCCGCGGCCCGCTCCACTCTGGACCGGGCCAGGGCTTGTTTGAGCTCCTCTACCCGTTGGGACAGAGACTCCCGCTCCCGCTGGTACTGCCGGGCGCGCTGAGCCTCGGCCGCCGCCTCACGGGTGACCTTCACCGTGAATTCGCTCCGCTCCTGGATCCGCTCCCGGAGCTGCCGCACTTCGACGTCCAAGGCTTCGGCGCGCAGTCGCTCCTGCTCCAACCGACCGATGACGAGCTCCATCCCCTGCGCGGTGACGTCGTGGGCTTGGACCGCAGACTCCAGCTTCGCAGCCACAGACTCCCGCGCGTCGGACGCCAGGCTCACTTCCTCAAGGAGTCGGGAACGCTCGGACGAGAGGGCATCCCCTTGGGCGCGCACCAAGCTCAGCTCCTTCTTCAGCCGCTGCACGGTTTCCGCAAACGCCGCCTGCTCCTCGCCGGAGACCGTGCGTTCGACTCGCAGCGCCTCCGTCCGCGCCCGGGTCGCTTCCCGCTGGGCGACCTGCGCCTCCGCCTTGGCCCGCCAGCTGGCCGCCTCGGCGGCATGCGCCACGGCCTCCGCCCGCGCCGTCTCCAGCTCCTGCGCCGCGAGCTCTCCCGCGTCGGACAGCTCGGTCATGGACCGTTCTACACCTTCCAATGAGCGCTCGATCTCCAGCCGCGTGTCCTGCTCCTCCGCCAGCTCCTGCTGGAGCGCTGCCAGCCGCGCCTCCAGCTCTGCCGCACGACTCTTCTCTGCGCCGTCTTCCTCGCTGAGGCGCCGCGGCTGCCGCTGCTCGTCAGCCTGGAGCCGCGCGAGCCGTTCCTGCACCGCGCGCAGCGTTGCATCCCGCGCCGCGAGCTCGTCCCGCGCCGCGCGCAGGCGGTCTTGCAGGCCATCCGCGCGCTCCTGCTGGCGCGTCAGGTTGGCGATCAGATCCCGCGCCTGCTCCGCGAGCTCCGCCTCGCGGGTGTTCCCCTGGACCCCGCGCTGCTCGAGCTGCCCCGCCAGCTCCCGTCGCACGTCGTCGAGCTGCATCACGGTCTGCTGGGCGCGCTCCAGCTCTCGCTGCGCCTCTCGATGTTCCTCCTGGATTTGCCGCAGCTCCTCGGACCGCTCCTCCAGCGCGCGCGCGGTTCGTGTGACGTGCTCCGCTGCCTCGCCGGCGCGCTGCTCGTGTCCCCGCGCTTCGCGGTGGGCGTCCTCGAGCTCACCACGCAGGCGCGCCGCCGTCTCGTCCGCCTCGGACGCGGCCCTGCGCGCCGCCTCCAGCTCCTGCTCCATTGCGGAGATGCGTGCCCGCTGCTCTTCCGACAGCCCGCGCTGCTGACCGACCGTGCTCTCCACCTCCGAGATCCGCGTCGAGGCGTGAGTCAGCCGTACGTCCAGGCTGCGACACTCCGCCTGTCGGGCGGCGAGCTCTTTTTTCAACTCCTGGAGGAGATGCTCTCTGTCGTTCCGCTGCCGCTCCACGCTCTGCAGCTTTCGCAGCACCTCCTCCAGCTCCTGCCGCTGACCCTCGAGCTCCTCGTCCCGTTCGACCAGCCGCTCCTGGAGCGCGTTCACCTGCTCCCGGGATCCGTGCAGCTCACCCTCCAGCGCACGCGCCTGTTCCACGGCCCGCTCCAGCTCGACCTTCAGCTTTCGCTCCCGATCCTCGGCCGCCTCCAACGCAGCCCCCGCCGCCTCCGCCCGCTCCTCCTGCACGTCAGAGGAGTGCCGGACCTCCTCCAGCTCCTGGGTCAGGGACGCGCAGCGCTCACTGGCCCGAATGCGCTGCTCCTCGGCCTCCGCCAGCCGGGCGCGCTGCTCCTCAGCGCCGGCGTGCGTCAGCGCGAGCTCCCGCTCAACCTCTGCCACGCGTTCTCCGGCGTCCCGCAGCGCAGACTGCGTATTGTCCAGCCGGGCCTGGCGATCGGCGAGCTTCTCTTCGACCTCCGCCAGCCGGGATTCCTGGGACTCACACTGAGCCAGCGTCGCACGGAGGGCCTGTTCCGCTTCAGCGATCTGCGCCTGCTGCTGCGCAATGCGTGCAACGGCCTCGTCGCGCGCCAGTGACGTCTCGGTCTGCGCCTCCGCTCGGCGATCCTGCTCCTGTCGCAGCTCAGACAGGGCGCGATCCAGCTCCCCGACCCGCTGCCGCTGCGACCCGGCCTCGCCCTCCGCGCGCGACAGCGCGTGCTCCAGCTCCCCGACCCGCTGCCGCTGCGCCTGCAGCGCGCCGTCCACATCGGAAGTGGTGAGCTCCAGCTCCTCGATTCGCTGCCGCTGCGACCCCTGGGCTGCCTGCGCGCCGGCGAGGGCCTGCTGCAGCTCCACCGACTGCTGCTCCGCCGAGGACCGCGTACGGTCCAGCTGCGCCTGCAGCTCGACGATCCGCACGGCGCCCTCCTCAACCAAGGGCGCGGTCCTGGCGAGCTCGGCGGTCAGCTCGCCTACCCGCCATTCGCGCCGGTCCAGCTCGGCGCGCACCTCTTCGAGCGTCCGCTCCGCCGCGACGAGGGTCTCTCGGCCGCGTTCCAAGCCTTCGGCAAGCTCCCCGGAGCGGTTTCGTTCGGTCGACAGCTCTTGCTGGAGCTCCGACTGCTGCTGCTCCAGCTGTCCCAGCCGCGTGGTCGCTTCCTCGAGCTCGGCCGCCGACGCGACCAGGGTCGCTTCACGGCCGCGGAGGGCGTCGGCCTCCCTGCTCCGCTCGTCCAGCTCGGCGCGCACCGCCGCCGCAGCCTCGGCGGCGCGCTCGGCCGCCTCCTGCAGATCGTCCCGCTCACGCTGCAGCTCCCCCACCCGACCGCGCAGCTCCTCGGCCGCCTGGGTGGCATCGCCGAGCTGCGACTTCAGGGCGCTCACCTCCTGCTCCCGCTCGTCCCCGAGCTTCACCGCCACGTGCATTTCCGCGAGCTCCTGCTGGAGCTCTGCCAGGCGCGCAAGGACCCCGGCCCGCTCCTGATCCGCCTGCGCCAGATCCGCACGCAGATCCCGCGTCACCTCCTGGGACTCCAGCAGCTCCTGGCGGGCCTCCTCGTTCGCCTCACTGACGCGTATTCGCTCGTCTCTCTCCGCCGCGAGCGCCTCCCGCAGCTCGCCCAGCTCGATCTGCTCCGGCGGCTCGGCGTCGATGAGGTGCTGCACCCGGCGGGCCACCGGCGCGAAGGGAACCTGCGTGATCGCGAACATCTCCGGGGCGACGGGCTCCACCGAGCACAGCGCCACGTAATACGCCACCTCGTCCACGAGGTCATGCGCCAAGCTGTCGTCCAGATGAACCTCGAGGTCTTCGGCTGAGGCGACGAAGTCGACGAAGGTGAACGCCAGCATCGGCGTCTGGGCCACCATGGTCACCGACGGAAAAACCGCCTCAAGGGCTTCGATCAGGTCGTAGTAGCTCAGGCCGTCAGGATCGGGATCCTCAAGGTCTCCGTTGGGTGTCGCCACGAGGCAAAATCCATCCGGCCGCAGCACCCGGCGGATTGCCGACAATTGCTCGGGATCCCGAACGACCTCGGCGCCCTCCGGCACAAGCACCACTCCGAACTCCCCATCGTCGAAGGGCAACCCCGGGCCCTCCAACACTTCGAACGAGAGATTTGAACGCTTGTAACGGGCCCGCGCCTTGAGGATGTGCCGCTCGTCGGCATCGACGCCAACCACCCGGGACGCTCCCCGCTCCGCCAGGAAATCCGCTCCAAGTCCCTGCCCGCACCCCAGCTCCAGCACCGGCTGATCCACCAGTTGATCCTCGACGAACAGGTACCGCGGAAGCCGTCGGTACCAGACATCAATCAGCGAGAGGCCGCTCATGTCTCCTCCAGGTTTGCCATCGCCACCGGGTGGCGAGATCGCCCATGATAGGTCTATGGGTTGGCCGTGTAAAGCACACCCACAAGGGAGAGTCCTCGTGCAGTCGATGCGCCACGAGGACTTCCTTGACCCATCCCGATTCCCGAGGTGGTGTAACTCGGATCCAATGCCCATGATTTTGGCCACACGCCGCAAAAATTGATAGAATGTACGGTGGTTATGGCTGACGATTTAAAGATATTGATCGAAAAGGACGGGATCATCAAACCGCTCAATCCCCGCTTGAGTCGCTGGCTCAGCCAGCGTGCGGGCCTGTGGCAGCTGGTCCCTACCGCCGAGAACCTCTTGGTTTTCAGCCGACTCGGCAGTTCGGACAGCCAGCCCGACGGACGTACCGGAGAGCTCCAGTTCACGGGCAGCGCGGCTGCCATGGGTGGACTGATGGACATGATCACCTTCCTCAGCAATACCAAGCGCTCCGGGGCGCTCGTGGTGCTAGCGGACGACATCAAGAAGACGGTCTTTTTTGTCGACGGCGACGTGCGCATGGCCACCTCCAACGTGCCGGAAGATCGCCTGGGCGCGCTGATGTACCGGCTGGGCCTGGTCACGAAAGAGCAGCTTCGTGAAGCGCTGAAGCAGCAGACCGGCGAGCGCCGCCTGGGGAGCGTGCTCATCGACATGGGTGTGATCACGGCGCACGATCTCTACACGATCATCCGTAAGCAGGTGGAGGAGATCTTCTACTCCGCACTCTTGATCCGCACCGGGGTGTTCTATTTCTACAACGTCGACCAGGCGGAGCGGCTCCCGGCGCAGATCAACCTCACGACGCAGAACCTGCTGCTCGAGGGCGTCCGTCGCATCGATGAGATGTCGTACTTTCGGGAACGGATCCCCAGCAAGCACACCATCCTCGAGATCCGCGCCGACATCACGCCGAAGGGCCTCAATGATCTCGACGACAGGGTCTACCAGCTGGTGGACGGGCAGAGCAGCGTGCACGAAATCGCCCGCGAGATTCATCTCGGGGAGTTCGAGGCCACCAAGATCATCTTCAACCTGATGCAGCTCGGCTATGTCCAACGACGCCGGGACACCAACATCACGCGGCTGCCCATGGCGGAGAAGGCGAAGGCTGAGCCGGACGCGTACCGAGCCGTCGTGGAGACGTTCAACACCGTGCTCAAGAAGATCTTCGCCGAGGTGAAGTCCAAGGGCAAGGAGCCCGTGCTGCGGGAGGCCATGGCGTCGTTCTTTCAGGGGGACACCGCCTATTCGGAGCTCTTCAACGGGATGGAAATTGGCGAGGACGGCACGCTCCCCGCACAGCTGGTGCTCGACAACCTCAGCACCGTCGAAGTCGCGGATCGCATGGACTACCTCTACAGTGGGCTGAACGAGTTCCTTTTTTTCAAGATGTTCAGCGCAGGAGAGTCTCTCCCCCGCCAAGAGGAGGAGGCGCTCCAGGCCAAGCTCAATGCCATTTTCCGCGACTTCTCCTGACTGTGGGCTCGGGCGCCTGGGGCTCGAAGCTCCGCCACGCCAAACGACAACGGCCGGGTCACATTGACCTGCCCAGCGCCGAGGGATATCCTGAACCCATGACGAATCCGAGGTACCACCGGTGGCGGCGCGCCGCACTGCGGATCACGCCGCTGTTGCTGTGGCTCTGCACCATGGCGGCCTGCATGCCCTCCGCCAAGGGTCTCTCCGAAACCCTGGCGTTTCAGGCGATGAAGTTCAACTCCGGAGTCCGATGGCGAAAGCACCAGGAGGCGTCAAAGCTCCTCCACCCCAAGATCCGCGATCGGTATCTCACCCAGGCGGAAGGAGTCGACGAGACGCTCCGCGTCTCCGAGATCGAGCTGTTGCGCTCGAACATCGACGCCAAGGGTCGGCTCGCGGTCATGAGGTATCGCTACCGCTGGCACCACCTCAACCAGGGCGTGGTGCGAAGCACGATCGTGGCCCAACACTGGAAGCAACACAAAGGGGACTGGTACATTCGACGGATCAGCCGTGCGGCGGGAGCGAAGTTCCCGCTGTTCGAGGGCTTGGCCGAGGACGCGAAACGACCACGGCCCAGGGTCGCTCCGCGAACCCGACCCGCTCCCCCGGAGCGGCGTCCGGTTCCACCGCCACGGTAGCTGCCCAGGCCCGCGATCAATCCAGCGCGGCGCCGCGGAGAGGTTGGCCGAGCCACAAGACCACCGTGGGAGGCTCGGGCGGAACAGGGTTTCAGACGGAAAGCACTTGAAGGAGTTCGTCCACACAGGCCGCAAGCTGCTCGCGGTCCGGAAGTTCCAGGAGGCGGTGAAGGTCTGCCGACTCGGCCTGCTGGAGCATCCGGGCAGCACTGACGGCAGACTCGTCCTCGCACAGGCGCTGATGTCCCTTGCCCGCTACGACGAGGTGCTCGCCGAGACCCGCGTGGCTCTGGAGCAGAATCCGGATTCTGCGCCGGCAACCGTGCTGATGGGCGAGGCGCTCTTTTTCAAAGGTGCCTACAGCCAGGCCCGGGAGGTGCTGAAGCGCGCCAGAGACCTCGACGAAACGAACGCCACCGTCGGCCGACTCCTGGACGAGCTGGACGCGACGGCGGAAGTGGGCATCGAGGAGACGCCCACCTCCGTCGATGACCAGACCCGATCCTATCCGGACGCACCCACCGGCATGGACGTCGGGGACCAAACCGAGATCCAGGACATGCCGGCGGCGATGGCCCAGCGTGCTGGTGGAGGATCCGCGGCGGCAGCACTCGCTGACGGCGGAGCCACGGCCCCAGGTGATCCGGACGAGGATCGCCCCGACCCCATCGCGGGCGAGGTGGACGTCCCCGACTCCGGGTCCTCACCGACACCCGCAGCGGCGCCCGACATCAAGGTCGACGTGTCTAAAGTCGGTGAGTTGACCCCCGAGACGCCCTCCGCCGAGGAGGAAGCAGACAACGACTCCCTGCTCGACAGGCCACTGCAGGTCGATGCACAACCGGCCGACGAGATGGGCCTGCTCGATCCACGCGAGGCAGAGCTCGCCCGGCGGGAGTCCTCGCAGAGCGGGGCGAGACGGTGGGTGAACCGGAAGTGGCTCGAACCCGAGCAGGCCGCAACGCGGGAAGCCATCCTGGTACCGACACCTTCCATCACCACCGAGGAGATGCGCGACTCCGACCTCTTCGGGCGCGACCACGCAGGAGACGAAACCCGTTCGTTGAAACCGGTCGGCGGCAATACGCCCGCCAGCGTAGAGCTGCTCGAGGAAGACTCCACCAGTCCGACGGTGCTCTCCAAGCCCGAGAGATCGCCCCCCCGGCCGCGCCCAGAGCGCCCGTCGGAAGAGTTCCCCGCGGTCGTCGCCGACTCCGAGGACCCCTGGGAGAACGAAGACGAGGAGACCAGACCGCTTCGTCCGGTGACTCCGGTCAAGGTCCCCGACCGTCCCGGCCGCGGCTCGCTGGCGCGGAGCAAGCCCGCACCGCCTCCACCGCCTCCGGCACCGAAGTCCCCCTTCTCTTCGCCGACACCGTCGGCACGACGATCCCCTCCCGGAGGCGCGCGCGTTCCCCCGCCACCAGGCGGGTCGCGACTGCCGCCTCCGCCGGGGGCGCGCCCGCCGCCCCCCCCTGGGCTGCGCAAACCGCCGCCCGGGGCCTGGCAAAGCCCCCCGCCGGCGAACCCCTCCCTCGACTTCACCGGGGTCGGCTTTGAGGCCCCTCCGGCGGCCCCTCCGGAAGGGACGGCACCGCCCAAGAGCGCGCTCGCAACCCCGCGCTTCGCCCGTCCCGCAACCCCGGCGCCGGCGATGCCGCGCGGCGCCGCCCCTCGGAGCGCCGATCCGATTTCACCCCCGGCGCTGAGCCCGCGGGCCGCAGCCGTTGCCGGCTCGTCCGTCCAACCACAGGCGCGCCCCTCTCCACTCATGGAGGTCACGCGTCGACCCGCCCAGCCTCCGTCAAAAGTAGAGCGCACGTCGCCGGCGGCTCGGCGACCCCTCCGCCCGAGACTGACGGGCAAGTGGCGCGTGACCTTGCTGCTGGTCGGACTGGCCGTCGTGCTCGCAACCGCCATCCTGGTGACCGTCGCCCTCCGGAAGGGCCGCCAGAGTGAAGCGGTCCAGCGCCACCACCGCAACGCGTTGCACCAGCTCGAAACGGCGAGCTTCGCCGCCCTGAAACAGGCGGACGCGGAGCTGCGCCGTCTGCTTCACGAGTCTCCCGGTGACCGCGCGGCAAAGAGTCTGCGCGCCTTCGTGGTGTCCACCCTGGCGGTGGAGTTCGGCGCTGATCCCGAACGTGCCGAGCAGATTCTCCTGCGCGGTGGATCCCGGGACGATGACCTACTCGCCGCCGCGCGCATCCTCGCGGCGCTCGCCAAGGGCACGCTGCCAGCCGTCGAAAAACACTGTAAGGAGGCCCAGAAGCGCTGGCCGAAATCCGCCTATATCTCCTACGCACGAGGCGTCGCTGAGCTGCACCGCGGCCGACCGTCCCGCGCGCTCGCAATCTTCGAGGCCGCCGCGCCGGACACGGCCCGAAGTCTGCTGCTGCGCAGCAAGATCCGCGCGCTATTGGCCCTTGGCCGGCCTAGGGACGCCGTGAACCTGCTGGCCTCCATCCCCGAATCAGAGCGTCGACTTCCCTGGGCGAGGCTCTTGGCGGTCCGCTGCCAGCTGGCCCAGCCCAAAGGGATCGTCAACATCAAACAGCTGGATGGAGCGCTGTCAGTCGCCGCCGACACCCTGGGAAACGTGTCCGCGCAGCAGAAGCAGTGGGCGCACTTCCTGCTCGCCGATGGGTACGGCCAGCTCTCGCGATCCATGGAGCGAAAAAACCACATCACCCGGGCCCGCGCCGGTGGTCCGATCCGCGACCCCGCCTTGGGAGAAGCCGTTGCCGCGCATCTGCTGCGCTGGAATCACCCCAAGGACGCGCAGCAGTTGGCGCAGTCCATCCGGAGCCGATACCCCAACCGACTGACGAGCACCCTGCTGCAGGCGCAGGCCACCCTCGCCCTGGGAGAGGCCAAAAGCGCCCTCGCGCTGCTGATGACCATCCCACCCAAACGGGTCACCTCCGCGAGCCTGCTGCTGCGGGCCCGCGCATCCCTCCAGCTGGGCCAGCTCGAGCAGGCGCGCTCGATCCTCGTCAGGCTGCGTCGGCAGTTCCCGGACATGACCGGCGCCTCCATCACCTGGGCCAAGCTGCTGACCCGTCAGGGGCGGCTCACCGATGCTCTGGCCGAGCTGGAGGACGTATTGAAGCGCGAGCCGAGGAACGTCGAGGTGATTCGAGCTGCCGCCGGCATCGAGCTGCGCCTGGGCAAGACAGCCGACGCGGTGACGCGCATGGAAGAGGCCGTCCGGCTTCGCGCCAGGGATCCGCGGCTGCGGGCCGAGCTGGTGCAGGCCTATCTCGCCGCCGGGGACTTCAAATCAGCCAAGACCTCAGTGGACTCCGCCGTCTCGGTGTTCTCTAGCTCTCCGGAGGTCCTCACGAGCAAGGGCCAGCTGCTGCAGGCGCTTGGGCAATTCGACGCGGCACTCAGCGCTTACGACGCCGCGCTCAAGAAGAAGCCGAAGCTGCCGCACGCGCTGCTCGGGAGAGCCGAGACCCTCCTGACCGCCGGGCGCGTCGCGGCGGCCCAGACCGCCGTGGCCAAGGCGGTCCAACACGCTCCGGAGGCGCGGAAGCGGCTCCAGGGGTGGCTGGCCCTGGAGCGGTGGAGCAAGCGCCGGGGAGACTACTACAAGGCTCGAACACAACTCACCGCCGCGGCCTCGGAAAAAAGCGCGCAGGGCCTCAGCGCCGGAATCCTGCTGCTGGAGTACTATGCCAAGCGGATGGAAAAACGGGCCGCGGAGAACGCCTTCCAACGGCTCACCGAGCGCCACGGAGCCCAGCCTGGGCTGCGCGCTGCCTTGGCCCTGGGGCTGCTCGAGCTGGACTCGAACCGCGCCGCCATCAGCCAGCTCAGGTCCATCCTCTCGGACGCCCGGTTCTCGCGACTCACCCCGGTGGTCCAGGCCGAGATCCAGGCTCGACTCGGACAGGCATACTGGCAGGCCGGCAGCTTCGGTCCGGCCGACACACACGCCCGGAAAGCACTGGAAAGCTGGCCCCACTGTAGCCGTGCGCTCACGGTTATGGGGATCGTCGCCTTCGAGATGGCCAAGTTTCGCCGCGCCAGGAAGTACCTTCGAAAAGCCGTGGAAGCCAACCCCAACCTCGCCCTGCCGTTCCACTACCTTGGCCGCGCCAATCAGGCTCTAGGCCAGCGGAACGCCGGCCAGAAGCACCTGAGGCGTTATCTCTGGCTGCGACCCAAGGGGCCCTTGGCCGCCGACTCCAGAAAGGCGTTGTACAGATAGCGTCGGGCGCGGACCGAGCACCGCCGACGTCGAGGCCCTCCACCTGGTCAGCGCAGTCTCAGACGAGCAGGAACAACAGGACGGCCGAGAGGATGAAGCTCAGGCCTCCGGCCACAAATCCAGGAATTCCGCGGATGAACGTGGCGATGGCAAAGTAACGGAAATAGAGCAACCCGAGCAACCCGTTCACGCCGAGCAGGAACGCACCGCTCGCCATGGGGATCACCGCCCCGAGGGACATCCCCCGCTCCGCGGCCCGGTTGGCCAAAACCATGAAGGCCAACGACAGCACCACAATCGCCACAACGAAACCGATCCCTTTGGTGGCCGAGCCGCGCGCGGCCGACTCCACCTTGCCGATTTCACGGACAGGGTTCTTGCACTTGGGACAAAAGGCGGTGAACTTGTGGATCGTCTGGCCACAGGTAGCGCACGCATGATACTGCTCGGCCAGGGGCCCGTGACCGGTCTTGCCGAGATAGCAATCCCGGCAGAGCGACTCCATCTGAACCGTATAGACGTCCTCTTCGTCGACCTTCTTGCCACATGTACAGGTGTACTTGCTCATGATGTGCCATCGACCCGAAGGCCTTCGCATTCCGGCACGCACCTTGCCTCATCTTACGAGGCGGGTCAAGCCCGCCCGCCCGCGCCACACTCCCCGCCAGCAGGCGCCAAAGACTTTGCAGAGGCGGAATCGTTCTGGTAGATTGTGAGCCCGGAAACGCCCACGGGCCGAGGACACCGTCAATGAAGATCGAAAACGGCAAGCTGGTGAAAGTGGAGTACTCGATCAGCGTGGCGGGAGTCGGCGTGATCGAGTCCTCCGAATCTCGGGGTCCACTCGAGTTTGTTCAAGGAGAAAACGCCCTGCCCATGGGCCTCGAAACACAGCTGGAAGGGCTGGGAGTCGGCGACGAGAAGAACGGCGAATTCGAGGTCGAAATCCCGACGATGGACATGGCCAGAAAAGAGTTTCCCCAGGACTTCGATCTGAAGGTCGGCGCTCGGTTTACCGGCAAGAACCAAGATCAGGAGGTCGAGTTCTCGATCGAGAAGGTCGAGGACAAGAAAGTGGTCGTACGACCCGTTCATCCCCTGGCCGGCAAGAAGCTCTCCTACAAGGTGAAGGTGCTCGCCGTCAACGACAAGGCGTGAGGATCGACCCGACACCCGCCAGCCAGCTCGGGGACAGGGGCCCAGCAATCACGCTTCGAAGCAGCGGCTTGCGAAGGAACGTGCGTAGAGGCCACGAATGAGGTTCTGCTGCCCGCGCTGCTCCACCTGGCAGGAGCCCCAGGTGAGACTGGAATCCGGTTCCGGGGAGTGTAGCTGTGGCCAGTGCGGCATCCTGCTCCACCTGGACCGGCTCGAGGATCCCGACGGACAAGAGCGCTGGGACGCCACACTCCTGGAGACGGCGGACGTCACGCTCCCCAGCGATCCGCTGCGGTCGTTCCTGAACGCCGCCGACCGGGATCCCGTCGACCGCTCCGAGCGCTTGAGCGGCGGACGGGCCCAGCTCTTGGCACTCACGCTAGCGTGGTCCCCAAAACTGTGGCTCCCCAGCGCGTCCCTCGTGGCCGGGAGCCTCGCGCTGGCCGTGCTGCTGGTGATGGTGGGCCAGCGGGTGGATCGCTCCCTGGCCCTCCTCCTGCTCGCGCCGGCACTCGGGGTGGTCGCGTGGACCATGGTCATCGCTGCCGCCGCGGTCGCCAACCTCCTGCAGGTGCGCCTCAAGGGCACCGCCGTGGCGATGAGCCGCAGCCTGCGGATGATTCTGGAGCACGGCAACGGCGCCATTGGATCGGCGCTGCGGTACGTGGTGCTGGGCGTGACGCTGACCCTCCTGCTCGGCCTGCTGGCGCTGCTCGGCGCCTTCCCCGGCCTCACCGGCCCCGGCGGCCTGGCGGCCACCGGAATCTTGCTGCTGTTCCAGATCGTCGCCGCGGCCGCCGCCCTGGGTGTGCTCGTGGCGATGTGCGTCGCGCTGCTGCTCCACCCCGGTCTGGCCGCCGGCGGAGCCGAACACGCCGGAGAGGTCTTCCGGTTCGTGTGGGGCCTGTTGCGCCGGCAGACTCCGGAGGTGATCACCCGCGCCGCGATCCCGCTCGGCGCCACGGCGGTCCTCGGCTTGCTCGGATTCCAGCTCCTGCGCGGGGCGTTCTTCATCGTCTTCACCCTGAATCAAAAGGTGCTCGGGGCCCGGTTCGCCGATCTCCTCGCCGCGTCGCCCCTACGCTTCCTGTTCGGCGCGCCCGAGCTGCTGGATCCGGGGACCGCCATGAGCATCGGCGGCGTGCTCGTGGCCCTGTCGATCGTCCTTTCCGTCGCACTGCTGCTGGGCTTTCTTGCGAGCTTCATGGGCGTCTCCGGACTGCTGCTCAGCCGCGGTCTGGACCTCCCGGCCCGCCTCCGGGAGGCAGCCCAGGGAACTGTGATACAACAGGGTGACGGGCCATGAAGTGGACGAACCGAACCGGTTGGTGGAGCATGTCCAGCGTGACGCTGGGCTGGGCGCTGGTGTTTGCCTTTGGCCCGGCGGCCACCTGCCCCGGAGCGGCACCTCCACCGACCCTGCCCCTCCCCGCCACCGCCGACCCCCCAAAGGAGCGAGAGATTCGCGCGTTCGTGTCCGCCGGAGGGGGAGGAGATCTGCGGCGGTCCGGGCTCGCCGGCGGGGCCATCCGCGCCACCTACTCACCCAAACCCGGCATGATCATCGGCGCCGAGCTGGGCGTGGCCGGCAGTGCCAATTCCACCAAGGCCGCCCAGGCGACCGACGTAAAAGCGGACACCGTGGTGTCCAGCCGCCTGCTGGTGGGTTACGCGTTCCGGCTCTATCGGCGCTACCTCTCGCTGGCCGGCGAGCTGGGGATGACACCCGGCGTTCACAGCGAGTATGGGGGCTTCGTCGGACCGGACTGCACCCTGTCCCTGACCGCAGGTGGACTTCGCTGGTGGGCGATCACCCTGGGCTATCGCATCGCCTACATGGTTCCCAGCCGTGAAGACAAGGCCTCTCCTGTGCTCTACCATCTGGCGGCCCTCACGGTCGTCGTGCCCCGTCGAGCCCGATACGGCGCCTTCCTGCAGGCGGGTGTCATCTACGGCCAGCTGTTCCCTCCGGAAGGGCGCGCCTTCGGCCTCGTGGGTGTGGCGGGCTTTCGCTTCACCTACGGTCGCTGACGGTCGATCCCCAAGCCCCTCGAACTGGCCTCTCCCTTGGATAATGGTATACTTTTACGCTCCAGTCGGTGGTCGCCCCTGTGACGCGCCCGGCCGCTGCTGCAGGAACCCTTGGAAGTTCCAACTGTGAAAACAACGATGCCCGAGCGACTCAGCACCCGATCGGCCTCACCCTCACGCCTGGTGGGGATGCTGCTGATCACCATGACCTTCTCCGCGTCCTGCACCAAGCGCAGCACCGGCAGCTCCGGACAGAACAACCGCTTAGCTGAGCTGCAGGGCGGCATGCTGGTGGCCGGCCAGTCCGGCGGAGGCGGTCCGATCCGCCTGCTGCCAGGTAGCAGCGCCGCGCACCCCCTCAAGGTGCTGAGCGCTGCCATCTCCACGATCGACGAGAAATACGTCGCCCCCAGCCGCATCAACCCGGCAAAGATGTTCGACAAAGCGATCGAATTCGTGGAGGCCGAACGGGCGGAGCTGCGCATCACCGGGAGCGCCCGGAAACGGGAGGTCCTGGTTCGCGTGGCAGACCGTTCCCAGCGGTTTGCCTTGGGTCCGCTCACCAGTGTCTCGATGTTGTACACCCAGCTCAAGCAAATCCTGGGGTACATCCGCAAGTCGCTGCGCGAACGAGGGCCGGTACAGGCCAAAGAGCTCGCCCAGCTGGAGTACGCCGCGGTCAACGGCATCGTCTCCACCCTGGATCCACACTCCGTGCTCATGCCCCCAAAAATCTACGGGGAGATGCAGATCAGGACCCGGGGGGCCTTCGGCGGGATCGGCATCGTGATCTCCATCCGAGACGGTGCGCTCACGGTCATCTCGCCCATTGACGACACGCCTGCCGCGCGCGCCGGCATTCGGGCCGGGGACCGCATCGTGAAGATCGAGGACGAGTCCACCGTGAACATGCCGCTGTCCGAGGCCGTCTCGCACCTGCGTGGCAAGCCCGGCTCCAGCGTCGCTTTCTGGGTGGAGCGAGAGGGTTGGCACGAGGCGCGGCGATTCGACATCGTGCGCTCCCGCATCGAGATCAAGAGCGTGACCTCCCGTCAGCTTCCCGGCAATGTGGGATACGTGCGCATCAACCGGTTCTCCCACAACACCACCGACGAGCTGAAGACCCACCTCCGCAAACTGAAGGCCGCGAAGGTGCGCGGCATCGTCTTGGACATGTGGAACAATCCGGGCGGCCTGCTGCAGCAGGCGGAGATGGTGGCCGACGCCTTCCTCAGCGAAGGCGACATCGTGATCACCGAGGCGGCACGCGGCGTCGTGCTTCGCGTGCGGAAAGCCTCCTCCGACACCACCGTGTTCACCCGCCCGGTTGTCGTGCTGGTAAACCGCGGCTCGGCCAGCGCGGCCGAGATCGTGGCCGGGGCGCTCAAAAACCACGGACGGGCCCTCGTGCTGGGAGAAACCACCTTTGGCAAGGGCACGGTGCAGATGCTCTTCGACAACAATGACGGCTCCGCCCTGAAGCTCACCGTGGCCCAGTACCTCACTCCGGGGAGCATCTCGATTCAGACGGTCGGCGTGTCGCCGGACATCGAAACCAACTCCATCATGCTCGCCAAGACCTGGACGCGCATGTTCGGGCATGAGGTCGACGCCCGGCGTCGTGCCAAACGCGAGGACCTGCTCCCGGCGCGCAGCCCGCAGGCGCACCAGCCCGCGGTGCAGCTCGACTACCTCAACCCGGAGAGCACCGTCAAACCCGACGCGGATCAGACCCGCGTCTCGGCGAACGCCGCCGAGGCACCGGTCGTGGAGCTGGCGCGGATGCTGCTCGTGCGACACGCAGGGACCCGGGCCGAGATGCTGCGCGGCAACACGACCTACCTCGCCGAGTGGGGCCGTCAGCAAGAGAAGTCAATCCTCCGCGCGCTCGCCGCGCGGAACGTCGACTGGCGCGCGCCGTCGCCCTCTGCGGCGCAGGTGACCCGGGCGCAGCTCACCGTGAGCGTTGCTCCCAGCCACGCCAAGCCCGTGCTGGCAGGCGCGACCACGAGCTTGCGTGTGACCGTCACGAATCGCAGCCCCGACCCCGTGTTCCGGCTGCGCGGCCGCACGGATGCGCCTTCGTACTATCTGCACGAGCGCGAGCTGATCCTGGGCCTGCTCAAACCCGGAGAGACACGGACCGTGGAGCTGCCGGTCAAAATCCCCATGCACACCCGGACCTCCATTCAGCCGGTGAAGGTCATGCTCCAAGCGGCGAACCTGGCAGGCGTGGTGACCAAGCGATCTCGGATCGCCGTGCGGGGCATCCCCCGGCCCAGCTTCCGTTTGACCTATCGGCTCCACGACGACGTCCAGGGCAACGGGGACGGACGGCCCGAGCCGGGTGAAACCATCCGCCTCCGGATCACGGTGCAGAACGACGGGCCCGGTGCGCTCGGCAAGGGCGTGGTCGCGCTGCGCAACCTCGCCGGCCGGGGAATCAACATCCTGAAGGGCCGCTTCGGTCTGAAGCAGCTGGCCTCCGGCAGCAAAAAAGACCTGGACCTGACCTTTCGCATCGAGCCGACGTACGACAAACGCACCATCAAGCTCGAGCTGTCGGTGTACGACAGCCAGCTGCACGCCAGTCTGCAGGGCCACCTCGCCCTGCCCCTGAAACCGAAGACGGCGACCGCGCCGGGACTGGTGGGGGAGATCTCGCCCCCGCGGATCACGCTTCATTCCGTTCCTCTCGAGGTGCCGAAGGGCACCGACTACCTCCAGCTCAGCGGCACGGTCACCGACGACGCCCGCGTCCAGGATCTGTACGTCGAGGTGACCAACTACGACGCCGCTCAGGTCCGACACAAGGCCTACTACCTGGCGTCTCCGCAGGGCGCCACCACCCGCCAGCTGCCGTTTGCGGCTCGCGTGCCGCTGTGGCCCGGGCTGAACACCATCCTCGTAGTCGCACGTGAGAACGGAGAGGTGATGGGATTCGAGCGGCTGCTGGTGTTGAAGCCCTAGAGATGGCAGCATCGGACCAAGACCGGGTCTACTACTGCACGCAGTGCCGCATCGAAACACCCTTCGCCACGGTCTGCCCCAAGTGTCACCGGAAGGGGACGCTTCAGCCCCGGGGCCCGGGGGACGGCATGCCCGGCTCGCCTCGCCGTCGCAGCTCCGCCGCCCTCTCATCCGTCGGTCCGCAGCGCGTCCGCAAATGGTGGATCGCGGGCGCCGGCGCAGCGCTGGCCCTGCTGGCCCTGCTGACCCTCGGCTGGTGGCTCCTCGGCCGAGGACCCAGCGGCCGGCCCCCCTCTGAGACGCGGGCAGGCAAGCAGGTGAGCACCGCGCCGCCGCGCGTATTCGGCGCACAACCCAAGGGGATCCGCACACCCCCTCCACCGGCGCCACGCCTGTGCGGGCAGGGATATCACGTCTCCGTCACCTACCGTTTCACGCCGAGGCCCCCCGCCCCGGGCCCACGACCGCGCCCCATGAGCTCCAGGGCCGCCAAACCCGGCCCCCCCCGCAAGAACACAGCCGGTCAAAAGCACCCCGAGCTCATGGAGCATCACCACTCGTTCCTGATTGCCCGCGGGCTCACCGGCAGGCTCTCCTACGTACCGCTGGAGCTCAAGGTCCAGATCACCGTGGATGGAAAGACAGGCACCGGGCTGGCCATCGGGCGCAACGGGGGACTGCTTCCGGACCCCCGCACCCGGCGACTTCGCCGACTCGGGTTCCATGACAATCTTCAGCCCGGCCTCCGCATCAGCGATCTCATCGGCCGGGCGCAGGCGGACGTGACTCCCGCGGCCCGGGGAGGGCTCGTGGTGGCCCGCCAGAGACACCGAAATCGGCTGGTCACCAGCTGGGTTCGCACCGGGATCGAGCTGGCGACCTTTCTCCACCCACAGCCCGCCAAAGACGCGCCTGTGTTCACCGACACCCGGATCCCGCCCCAAGGCGTCCTGCCCGGTCTGAAGGCCCTGGTGCGCAGATTTCGTCGCCAGGCACCGGCGAAGCCGGCCCCTCCGGCGGGCATGGTGACCTATCGCGTCGATTCTCCCCAGGGAGCCATGCGGCGCGCAAAAAGCACCACACCCGTGACCGGCGAGGTGGTCTTGCACGCCGGCGAGCCGCTGCCTTCAAAAGCAGTGCTGACCATCGACGGCGTTCCGGAGAGGGGCGGCACCCAGAAGGTCACCATCCGGCTCGAGCACACCGGGAAACGCTGTAGCGACGAATAGAGACAGGACGGCGTTAGGCTGCGGTGGAGTGACGGCGATGTCGAAGTCGCGACAGGGCATCGGTGGCCGCAGCCGCGTCAAAGGTGCCGAGGGCGGCCAGCTCGCTCGCGAGCCGCTCGATCTCGTCATCCCTGGCGCCGGCCGCTGTGGCCACGTTGCGCGCGTGCAGGCCCATGTGGCCCCGTTGAATGCCCTCGGTGGCCAGCGCTCGCAGGGCCGCCAGGTTCTGGGCCAGGCCACAAGCCGCTGCCAGCCGACCGAGCTCCGACGCGCCGCTCACCCGAAGCAGGCTCCGCACCGACACCTGCACCCCCGGGTGGGTCCGAAGGACCCCGCCCACCGTGCCCACTGCCATGGGCAATGTGAGCTCCCCGACCAACGAGTCCTTCGTAGCGCGCCAGCTGGAGAGCGCCGTGTACCTGCCGTTACGCGCGGCATAGGCGTGCGCCCCGGCCTCCACCGCGCGCCAGTCCTGGCCCGTCGCGACCAGGAAGGCATCGACGCCGTTCATGATGCCCTTGTTGTGGGTGGCTGCGCGGTACGGATCCCGCTCCGCGAGCACCGACGCCTCTTCGACTCCGTGTCCGATTCCCCGCCCGAGCTCCGCGTCTCCCTTGCCCAGCAGCTCATAGCTCACTCGCCCCCTGGCGGTCACCAGCCGGCGGTCCGCGAGGTTGCTTAGAATTCGCAGCCTCACCCGGCCGCCGGTGAGCTCTTCGATCCGAGGCGCGAGCTTTTCGGCCATGGTGTTGATGGCGTTGGCCCCCATGGCGTCACGCACGTCCACCAGGAGATGCACCACCAGCATGGGCCCCAGCGGATCCGCGGGTCCCAGAGGATCCAGCACCCGTGTCTCAATGTCCCGGGCGCCGCCGCCAGCCCTGAGCAGCGCCGGATCGAGCGCGTTGGCCGCCTCGAGCAGGGCGGGCGTCGCGGCGCGCAAGGCCTCCAACGCCCGAGGCATGTCCGGCACGTCCAGGACCTGAATTTGACCGATCATCAGCGGCGCGGTGGTGTCCGTGATGATGCCGCCGAAGTCCCGCAGGAGCTTGGCCCCGTGGCTCAACCCGGCCACCACCGACGGTTCCTCCACCACCATGGGCACGAGCCGATCTTGACCGTCGATCCGCAGATTGACGCCCACACCCATGGGCAGCGCGAACACACCCACGCAGTTTTCAACCATTCGATCGGCAACATCGATGGACAGGCCGCGGCCCTCTGTACCTCTCAGAATCTGCGTTTCGTCCGGCGTACAGCCGGCGGCAGATGTGAGTTGCTTCAAGCGGGCGGGCACAGACATCTTGTAGAAGCCGGGAATGCGAGATGTCGAACAGGTGAAATCCCTACTCATCTGATAACCTCATCATTGGTTCGATTCGCTGAGCCGACACTTGTCACTGAATCCACGACAATCCGTGTCAGCCAAAAAACCCTTGAGACAGACATCGACAAAATGTAAAATTGTTTAAGTTATAGCCAGTTACAGCCTTGCAACGAAAATCAGATCGTTCTTTATCACAGAAGTTTATTCTTGACAATAGAATAGCATTCTGCTTTTTAGAACATCGTGTGCAGGTCGCCTTAGATGAGCGAAATATTAGTAAAACGACCGCGGAAAAGAATTTTCTTCGGGCTGAGCCTGGTGGGTCTTCTCGGGCTCTCATTCATGGCCGCGCTGGGGTTGTTCCTGATCAACCCCCGGCTCATGCAGATCTCTCCGGCGCTGCTGCCGCTGACCGCCGGGCTGCTCGCCCTGCTCCTGCTCTATCTCGGCGCCGGCCTGCTCCTGGCGGCGTTCTCCGCTCAGAACATCTCTCTGGGCGACTCGAGCCGGGGCCGACGGCGGTGGACCACCGCGCGCTGGATGCTCCCGGTGGCCACGGGCCTGGGACGGTTGTTCGGCTACTCCCGCGACGAGGTGCAGCGGTCCTTTCTGGAGGTCAACAACGCGCTCGTCGAGCACAAGCAGCTCCCCCGACTCTCGCCCGACGCGACGATGCTGGTGCTGCTGCCGCACTGCCTCCAGCACACCGACTGCAAGCTGCGGGTCACGGCCGATGTGAACGTCTGCCGGTCCTGCGGCCGGTGTGACATCGGCGTCCTCAAGGAGCTCGCCAATGATCCGCGGGTGTGCGTGGCCGTGGCCACGGGGGGGCAGGCCGCCCGGGAAGTCGTCAAGCGCAGCCGCCCCGAAGCCATCGTGGCCGTGGCCTGCGAGCGTGATCTCACCCACGGCATCTGCGACGTCGCCGGAATCCCGGTGGTGGGCGTGCTCAACGATCGACCCAACGGCCCCTGCCGGGATACCGTGGTGAACGTGAACCGCATCCGGCAGACGGTGGACCAGCTTCGGAAACACTCGGGGGAGTAGCGCCCCCTAAAAGCTCCACTTGACGTCGACCCACACGAGGTCGTTCTGTCCCCAGGCACCGAAGAGGGTGTCTGATTTCCCTTCGAAGACCATGGCCCCGATCCCGATCCGCCAGTGATCGGTGACCTTGTAGTGGATCGCCGGGGTGATCGTGACCGAGCCGTGCAATAGGTCCACGGCGCCGGCCAGCGTGATCAGCAGCGTCTCCCGCAGCAGCTGGAGTCTCACGAGCGCCACCAACAACGCCATGTGGGGCTCCCGGAGAAACCCCATCAGCTCTCGCGTGTCATCCCCACGTCGGTCGAGCAGCGCCAAATGTAGCGCTTGGACCTGCACCATCAACAGCTGGCCGTGGGAGTACTCCGCCGACAGCGCCGAGATCAGGGTGTGGTGCGTCACCCGGAGATCAATGGCATCTGTCGCGGATTCGGGGACGGGGTCGGTGCGCACGAAGCCCCGCTGCGGCTCGTAGGAGACATCCAGGCGCAGCGCCAGGTGTTCGAAGGCCTTGCCAACGGACAGCCCGAGCTGATGCCCGCGGCGGTACGTCGACGTGTACAGCGGCTCCCCACCCAGCAGGGGCAGCAGCGCGGCGGCGTTGAGATTGCCGTTGACGAACAACCGTCCCTCAAGGGCGGCGCGGTACAGCTCCTCGTTCACTGTCAGGGCCGGCGTGCGATCCCAGCCGAAGAGGTACTGCAGCGCGACGTCCCAGCCCCCATGGGAGGCCGACAGGCGGAGCCCGGCGCTGGAGGCCGACAGATCGTCCGCCGGGAGGCGGGTCTGCATGAGCAGCGCCTGCGCCTGGGGCCGGAGCGTCGGGTCCAGAAACCGCTCGATGTGGTGCTCCGCCTCGGCCAACCGGGACGAAGATCCCGGCCCCAGGACCGCAAAGTCGCTGCCGTAGAGGTCCAGTCGGTGGGCGCGGAACAGGGGCAGCCAGAGCGCCTCCACCTTGAGCCAACCCCAGTGCAGCGAGGCGCGGATGGCCGGCACCGGGATTCGCAGATCCTCATCGAAGGCGAACAGTCCGCGGCGTAGATCCCGCGGGTTGACCACGTCGTTTGGATTGATCAGCTCGTTCAACCCCCAGGACACCACCTGCTGACCGATCCGGAGGTCGAACTTCCCGAAATATAGATCCACGTACGCCTCCCCGAGCTCGACCTCCGCCCGGGTGTTCCACGCCTCCCCATTCCCCAACCACAGGACATCATCCCGGCTCGGACGCTCGCAGGACACCCAGTGAGCGAGCCGCGCGCCGAGGCGCACCTTGGCCCAGCGTCGAAATCGCGACTCGACGTGGAGTCTCGCTCGCGTCATGAGCTCGAAGACGTCCTCCGTGGCGCGCGTGTCGGTGCCGACCTCACGGCGACGGCCTTCGTATCTGACATCGAAGCCGGCCCAGAGGTGAACAAACCCGCCCACCAGGATGCGCGGGGTGAAGGCGCTCGGCTCCGTTTTCGCGGCGCGGGCGGGGCGGCGACGCGGGGCAGCGTCCTCGGGATCTTCGATCACCTCCTCGTCGCCCGAACCCGGGCGTACCCGGGCCCGGCGGCGCGCGGCCGGGGCATCGTCTTCCGGGTCATCGATCACCTCCTCGTCCGGCGTCGTCGGGCGGGGGACCGCCGCTGGTGCTCGACGCTTTGGCGGGGGGGGACGCGGCGGCGCGCGGCGGGCGCGCGGTGGGAGCGGCCCGGCCAGCTTGGGCTTGGGCTTCGGCTTCGGCTTCGGCTTCGGCGTGGCCGCCGCCGTTCCCGCAGGCAGGGGATCCGCAATCGCTGCCGGCGCCCCGACGGCCGCCAGGGCGAGGATCGCCAGTGCGAGCGTGGAGCGCATCAATCAAACGCCTCGTTGCGCGGTGCGCATGTCAGAGCCCACGGGCGAGATTGCGCACGGTGAATACGCCGGAGGCCCCTCCCTTCAGTGATTGGGTGCTGAGAACCTGCATCAGCGTGGAGGAGCGATCCTGCACGTTGACCATCCGGGTCTCCTTGACGACCGGCCGTCCCTGCCGGCCCTTGCCCAGCCGGCGGACAAAGAGCTTTTTCAGCAGCCGTCCCTGGCGATCGAACATCTTGAGCCGGATGGCCACGAAGTTGTCCTTCCGGACCCAGGCCACGATCTTGCTGTACTGGGAGTCGGCCGACGCCTTGGGGGTCGCGGTGATCACGTAGCACCCGAACCGGCCGATGCTCGCATCAGCCTCCCGCTTGTACGAGGAGCTCTTGAGCTCCCGGGCCTCGATGTCGGCATAGGTGAAGTCCGAGCCGAGGAACCGCCCCTGCCGGGCCTTGCCGACGATGCGCCGGGTCCGCTTCAGCGCGGGAATGTACAGCCACATGTCGTCCCGCCCGCCCACTTTCTCCTTGAACAGAAAGCTCGTGCCTGCCACGTCGGGGGGCGCCGTGATCCGCACCAGACTCCGCGTGAGCTTGTTCTCCCGATTGGACCAGATGAGCAGCATCCGGTTTCGCTGGGTGCCGCGACGGCTGGTGAGGGTCATCCGCACCTTGGCCTGGGAGCCGTCCCGACCCAGATAGCTGTGCTCCATGGCCTTGTCGATGATCTGCTTGGCGGTCATCCCGTCCGCCCGGACCTCGCTCGCCCACGGCAGGAGCAAGACCACCGCGAAGAGCAGGGATAGAAGCATTGGGGATCTGGACCCGGCGTTTCTCATGGATTCTCCTCGGCCTCAGCCTCGGCCTCAGCCTCGAACGGCTGGAGCTCGCCGGCACGACGCTCCACCGCCGCCCGCACCTTGGGGGAGAGGAAGATCCCCTCCGTAGGAAACCGCGCGATCGCTGCCAGCAGCACGCCGATGCGATCCGGCACCGGCGTATGACGGTCGATGATCACTCGATACTCACCGCCCACCCGGCACAGCCCACCCGGGCTCGCCTCCGGCGTCAGTCGCTCGTAAACGACCTTGATCTCGAGCGCCTCCGCCGCCTGCTCGAGCTCTTCCAGCATACGCTCACGCTTCAACGGGTTCCTCCTCGGAGGGGCGTCGCACCGGGAGAGTGATCGTGACCACGGTGCCATCGCCCTCTGCGCTGTCGATATCAACGGTGCCATCATGGGCTTCCACCGTGTCCTGCACAACTGCCAACCCCAATCCCATGGAGTCACTTTCGCGCCTCACCGTGTAGAACGGCTTGAACACGTGCTCCAGGTGCTCCTCGGTGATGCCGTGCCCGTTGTCCGCAACCGAGATCCCTACGGTGCCGTCCCGGTTGTCCCAGGTGCGGAGCGTGATCCGTGCCGATTGCGCCTGACTGGCATTGATGAGCAGGCTCCGAACCGCACGCCGCAGTCGGCCGGGCATGCCGGTCAGGTCCGGCAGCTCCCCGGCCAGCGCCGTACGCACGCGGATCTGCCGCGCCGCCAGTGGCTCCGCCGCATCTCCGAGCGCCGCCTCCACCACCTGGTTCACCGAGAACCGAACCGACTCCTCCTCCTGCGCGCCGGACAGCACGTCGAGCCGACCTGCGAGCAGCCGCAACGAATCCGCGACGCGACCGATCTCGACGAGCGCGTCGGCGCTGTCGGCCGCGTCGCCGCCACCCAGCCGCGCCACTTGACTCTGCAGCGAGGTCGCCGGCCGTTCGAGCCTGGCCGCGACCCCGGCAGCGATTCGCCGCAAGCGGGCCATTCGCGCCTCGCTCCGCCGCGCGAGATCGGCGAGCTGATGCTGGCCGAGTCCCACCAGCGCCACACCCTCGATGGTGTGATCCTCGCCGTAGACAGGCGCCGCAGTGACCAGCGCCGTGGCGCAGCCGCCGGTCTTGAGCGGCAGCCGGGTTTCGAAGCCCCGGGAGGGCCGACCGGCCAGGGTTTCCAGGATGACCTTGGCCAGGGACTCGTCGCCGCCGCGACACAGCCACTGTCCAATCGGCACCGTGAGCACCTCGCTCTCGCCGTAGCCGGTCAACCGCTCCAGCGCCGGATTGAAAAAGGTCACCCGAGAGTCGGTGTCGAGCACGCAGAGCAGCGCCTCGCTCTGTCTGATTGCGGCGTCGGCCAGGGTCTGACGCGCCACCAGTCGCCGGTGATGCCGGTAGGCACACAGCGCTCCGGAGAGCACACCGGCGAGCGACCGGGCGAGGGTCCGATCCTGGTCGTCTCCCGCGGACGGCTCCGTCGTCCTCTCGATGGTGATCAGTCCAGAGAGCGCGGGGCCGTAGAGCGGCGCGCGCGCGGAGACCACAGCGCCCCGCGCCAAGGGCGACGGCTCCTCCACCACGGCGTAGGAGGCGAAATCCAGCTCCAACGCCGACCCCTCCGATGCACACAACGCCAAAACGCGCGGCTCCGGTCCGGCCCAGTCGCCCGTCACTTCTGCCGCCACGAGCTGCGGTCCCGACGGGTGCGCTGTCTGCAGGGTCACGAGCCGAGGCGCCAGCAGCTGCGAAACAGCGTCGACGACCTCCCGCACCACCTTTTCCTCCATGTCCGCGTAGTCGATGGCCTGACAAACCGCAGCCGCCAGCCTAACCTCGAGCTTGCAGTCGTCCCGCTGGGGTGTGGACGAGGATGCTCGCTCACCAGAGTTCATTCTTCCGCCGCTCGCTCCAGGTCCAGAATCTGGGTGGTGCCAACATAGGACTTCGTTTCGTACCGGGTGATCTTCCCAATTTTTCGAACGATCTCCGCCATCCGCCCCGCTTCCTGCATGATCACGCCCATCGCGTGGGCGTGCGGACTCTCTTCACCGAGCTTCTTCTTCAACAGCTCGGCATAGCCCATGACCGAGGTCAGGGGTTGATTCAGCTCATGGGCGGTGGTTCCTGCCAGCTCCGCGATCAACGCCTGCTTCTCGGTCACTTCGAGCCGCTCCTGCGTCATCGCCAGCCGCTCCTGGATCTGAATCTGCTCCCGCAGATCCGTGATGATCGCGACCAGCGCCACCTCCTGCTGCTCGTCGGCTATGATCGACGCCGTCATGCTCACCGGAACGTGCTGACCGTCGGCATCGCGGGCGTGCTTGTGGGACTGCTCCAGGCGCCCCTCGCCCCCGAAGTGCGGACTCCGCAGCTGCCGCAGGAGGTCCTCGTACTCCTCCTCGGGAAAGAGGTCCTCGAGCCGCGCCTTGCCAACCGTATCGTCTGCCGAGCGTCCAAACAGGTTCTCCGCGCCGCGATTGAACAGGATGATCTGGCCGTCCAGCGAGTCCGCGGCGACGATGGCGTCCACGGCCGAGGCGATGAGCCGCTCGAGAAACTCCTTGGTGTTGATGAGCTCGTTCTCGAGCGCCCGGGCCTCGCTGACGTCCCGGAAGGTGAACACGATGGCCACCTTGTCCAGCTTCAGGGAGCTGGAAGACACCGCCACGGTGATGATGTCCTCCGACGTGGTTTCGAGCAGGAGGTCGAAGTTGCGCAGCGGCACGCCCTTGACGGCGCTCTGCACGATCTCCTCCAGCCCTTCCCGGTGGTGCTCCGAGACGATCTCCGCCAAGGGGCGCCCGACGAGATAGCTGGCGGCGTACCCGGTCATCTGCGCGCCCGTGCGGTTGATGTGCAGCACCCGCGCCTTCTCGTCCAGCAGGATGACGCCGTCAGACGAGCTCTCGAAGAACTCCTGATATTGCCTCATGGAGCGGTCGCGCCGCTCGTCGGCCAGCTGGTCCAGCGTGACGCGCTTTGTCTGCTCCCTGACGCGCATGAGCAGGGCGCTCCCGTGCAGGGCCGCGCCCGCCTGATGCGCCAGCAGCTGCCCCGCGGCGAGAAGCTGACGCCGCGGGTAGGGCAAACTGGGGCCGACCCCAACGAGGATCCCACCGACGGCCGCGCCGGCAATGGGCACAGGAAAGGTGAGGGATCGCTCGAGTCCTGCCGCCGAATCCCGCTCGAGCGCCAACGCCAAGAGGGTGTCCCCCCCGGGCTCCTCCAGCGCGAGGGCGACACCCTCCTTCACCCGGCGCTGGAGCGCCACCGCCGCGGCCTCGTCGAGGGGCACCAGCACGCCCTTGGCGAGCTCTGTGCTGGCCACGATGAAGACCTCGCGCTCGTTCTTGCCCATGAGCAGCAGCGCACAGGATTGGGCGTCGAACAGCTCGGCGGTCTGGCGCATGAACAACTCCAGGTTCCGCTCGAGCTCCAGCGGGTTGTTCATCAACCGGACAGCGTCCAGCACCCGCTCCAGCAACCTTCCGGCCCAGGCCAGCGCCTGTCTGCCGGTGGATTCCGCCAGCCACCGGTGCAACACCAGCTGCGCGGCCTCGGGCTCCAGCGGCCAGGCGAGCCAGGCGTCCGCATCAAAGTCCCGAGGCTCGCCGTACCCGACCAACGGGACGTCGGCCAGGGTAGGATGAGAGCGGATCTTCTCGGCGATCCAGGCCGCGCGAGGGCAGGCCGGGACGAGGATCAGTCCCGCGTCTAGCCCGAGGCGCGACAAATGTGCGAAATCATCTATTTTTTGAACAAGAAAACCCCAGGAGCACAGCGCGTCGATACACTCTTCGGTGTGGGAAGTGGCCAAGTCGAGAACTAGTATTGGCTCAATTTGACGCATGGAATGGCCTTCTTTGTAGGCTATCCTACCATGATTTCACCTGCTGGAGTAGCGAGCAAAAACCGCCGTGGGACTCGGACTAGTGTCCCTCTTCATTCCCTGCGTGGGCTGCCAGGGCCGCGCGATAGACCTCCTTGAGCACGACTCCGGTGGCGCGCGCGCAGCGAAGACAATCCTCGAACTCCGGCGCCACGTTGCGCGGACCTCCCGGCCGGCCCGACACCTTGATCCGTACCTCCCCGTACGGCGTCTGCACGGTGACGAGCGTGCGCGGCGCCTCCACCCTCCAGACCGGGTGATAGCGGACACCGATGGTCGTCGACTCGGCCATCAGACACTGCGCCAGCCGCTCAATGTCCGCCTGCAGGCACAGAAATCCCAGCTTTACTCCGGCACGGCCCTTCTTCATGACCAAGGGCTCCTGCCAGGCGTCCTTTGCTCCCTCGGCCAGCAGCCGCTCGATGGCGTAGGGACCCCATTCGGGGTTCATGTCATCGATGTTGGCTGACGCCTCCACCCACCGCGGCTCCCCTGCTGACACATCCTCCAACGGCTCGCCGACGACGGCGCGGACCACGTTGGCGCGTCCGGCCGGATCGCGCGTGCCGGCCCCGTATCCCTGGCCCACTAACCGCATGGGCGGCAGCCCGCCAAAGGAGCCGCACAGCTCGGCGAGCACCGCCGCCCCGGTCGGTGTCACGAGCTCACCCTGCTCCGAGCACCCGCTCACCGGCACGCCCTTGAGCAGCTCGAGCGTTGCCGGCGCCGGGACCGGCAGCTCCCCGTGGCGGGTCTTGACCACACCTCCGCCCAGGGGAAGCGGAGTGGCGGAGATCCCGGAGGGAGCGAGCTGAACGATCGCCGCGGCGATGCCGACGATGTCGGCGATGGCGTCAAGGCCCCCCACCTCATGAAAATGCACCGCGTCGACCTCGGTGCCGTGCACCGCTGCTTCGGCGTGGGCGAGGCGGGAGAAAATGGCCTCGGCGAGCTGGCGAACGGCCGGGGACAGCGCACTCTCCCGGAGGAGCGCGCGGATGGTCTGCCAGGTCCGAGCCGGCTCGTCGTCGGCCTCCGTGGGGCCCTGGACGTGCAGCGCCGCGAGATGTGCGCGTGTCACACGGGAGACGCGCAGAACCAGACCCGGCAGACCGACCGCCCGCAGGGCTTCGGCAACGACGCGCTGGTCCACACCCAGGTGCAACAGCGCACCCAGAGTCATGTCGCCGGCGATCCCGCTGGGGCAGTCAAAGTGAAGGTGAAGTCCCTGGGGCAGCTCCTGGTCGCTCACACCGGCTCCTTGCGGTTGATCAGCGCCGCAGCGTACCCGGCCCCAAAGCCGTTGTCGATGTTGACGACGGTCACGCCGGCGGCACAGGCGTTCAACATTCCCAGCAGCGGCGCCAACCCCCGGAAGCTCGCGCCATAGCCGATGGAGGTCGGCACCGCGACAATGGGCCGGGAAACCATCCCGCCGATGACGCTCGCCAAAGCACCCTCCATGCCGGCGACTACCACGATCACGCTGGCACCCCGCAGCGTCTCGTACCGGTGCATCAGCCGGTGAATCCCGGCCACACCCACATCGATCACCAGCTCCACCACATTGCCCATCAGCTCGGCCGTGAGCGCGGCCTCGCGGGCCACCGGCAGGTCCGATGTCCCGGCGCAGACGACCACCACCTGCCCCCGGCCGCGATCCAGGAAGGGCTGCTGCCGAATCACCACCGCGCGCGCGTTCTCCTCATGGGTTGCGCCCGGCAGCGCCGCGGCCACTGCGCGACCCTTGTCGGGATCCACCCGGGTCACCAGCACGTTGCCGCCGCCCTTGGCCAGAGCCTGCGCAATGGCGACGATCTGGTCCACGGCCTTGTGCTCTCCCAGGACGACCTCTGGAAAGCCCTCTCGCAGCTGTCGATGGTGATCCACCGTTGCGAAGGGCAGCTCCTGGAAAGGCAGCGCCTGGAGGTCCCGCAGCGCTTGCTGGATGTCGGTTTCTCCGGCGGCGACCGAGCGCAGCAGGTCTTCGAGGCGTTTTCGATCCACGGGCTCCTCCGACCGATGGGAGGCTTATATACCACCGCGGGGCGGCGACGGCCGTAGCTTTTTTGGCGATGGTGGGTGGACGTCCTCTGCGGGCCGCGCAAACACCGCCTGGAGGAGCTGCCGAGCCAGGAAATGGGGCTTGGTCCGCCACCGGAGCTCATTGCCCAGCAGGATCGCGAAGGCCACCTGAGGTCGATCGAAGGGCGCGAAGCCCACGAGCCAGTTGTAATCCACCTTGGGGCTGTTCCGGGTGAGCGTGCCGGTCTTTGCCGCCACCTTGACCGAGGGGAGGTAGGCGCGCCCGCGACTGTCGTAGAACCCCTCTTTGGCGGTCCCCACCGTGGTGGTCAGGACCATCATCCGCCCGACGACCTTGGCCGTGAACGGGGTGATCACCTGCTTCTTCCAGGACGCCGGCAGCTTGGCCTTGCGCCCGCCCGGCAGCAGCACTTCGTCCACCAGCTGCGGACGCACCATGACTCCGCCGTTGGCGAACACCTGGGCCAGCAAGGCTCCGTGGAGGGGACTCAGGGTGGTGTGCCAGAAGCCCGCAGCCACCCGGGCCCGGGCAAGCTCCCCCTTCGGGATGTTCGCCAAGCTGGAGCGGAGCTGCAGATCGAAGTCGATGCCGGCATTCCACCCAAACCGGTTGGCCGTCTCGAGCAGCTCGTCGCGGGAGAGGCGCCGGCGGGCCAGCTTGCCGATCACCGGGTTGAGGGACATGCCTATGGCGTCTGCCAAGGTGTGACAGATCTTGTCTTTCTTCGGATCGTCGGTGAGGTTCACGGCCGTGAGCCGACGCAGCCCCCCGTGATAGCAGACCCGGGTCATGGGCCGGGCCTTGTTGCGTTCGATCAGCGCCGCCGACGTGACCAGCTTGAAGACCGACGCGGCCGGCGCCCAGGCCTGCAGTGCCAGCTGTCGGGCCGTCAACGCGGGATCGGCCTTGGAGTACCCGGCCATGGCCAACACTCGACCCGTGCGAACCGAGAGCATTACGATGCTCGCATAAGGGAGCTGATACCGCCGCAGGAGCCGCTCCGCGGTCTGCTGGATCTCCGGCTCCACGGTGAGGCGGATTCGGGTTCCGTCTTTAAGGGTTTGGACCAGGCGGCCGTTCTCGAGCACAGCCTTGCCCAGAGACACCTCACGCGTCCAGGCCGGCCGGCCGGGCGACTCGGGCGGTGCGCCGCGCTCCACCAGCCCCACGGCAGCGGGACCGGAACGCTCCGGACGCTCGGCAGACCGGACCCGCTGCTGAATGGATACCACCACCAAGAGGGCTGTGAAGCCTCCGATGAACAGCGCCGCCGCACCCCGGGAGCCAATAAATACTCTTTTCTTTTCAGTTGGTTGTGACATCCTGATAGAAAATATACTACATGTAGTCAAAGGTGTCAAAAAGACCGACATTGTACAGCGTTCGTAGGTTCGAGTGGTAAACGGCACAGCGCCCCCGCGCGCAGCGCGGGCTGTGAGGGGACGAGAGGGCAGAGCCGAACGTTGCGACACGGCAAGCCCATGCAGTATGCTCATCGACAAATGACCCACCGACGAATACTGGTCTGGTTCAGCTGCGGACTGATTCCCCTCGCCACGGTCTGGATCATGGTGCTGACCGCACCTCGGGATCAGCGCCCCGAGCGGGCCACGGCCCGGGCGGTGGCAGCACAGCTGGACGGTTTCGTGGGTGAGCAGACCGCCGCGGTCCTGGAGCTGGCCGAGCGGTTCAGCGAGTGGGAAACCCTGCCCGAGTCCGCAGTCCTCGACGCTCTCCGGGCGGTGGGAACGCGTCATCTCGCCCTGCGGCGGCTGCTGGTGGCCGACGCCGCGGGACGGCTCATCGCCGGTTTTGACACGACCCGGCCGCCCGGGCGGGAGTCCCTCTCGCCCGGGACGCTGGATCGCGAGCTCGGTCATCGGGAGGCGCTTCGCAGCGGCAGTCGCGTCCTCGTGCTCTCGCGCGCCCGGGCGGGAGTCCTCGAGCGCCTCGAGCTGGCCGCGCCCATCCGTCGCGCCGATGGCAGCTATCACGGGTACGTGGGCGCGACGGTGAGCCTGGAGGAACCGCGCCGTCGACTCCGCGACCAGGCGTCGAGCGGGCTGAGCATCCAGGTGGTGGATCGCGCCGGGGACCGGCTTTTCCCCTGCCGCATCGTCGGTTCCGGGCGTGGACCCACCGTGGATTCACGCCGTTTCCGAATCACGGTCCGACCGCGATCCCGCTCGGGGCGGTGGCCGGCGGTGCTTGCATCGGGCGTCGTACTGCTGGCGTTGCTGTTGGGTGTCGCGCTGTTCCGAGTCCTTGACAGACGGCGCTGATGTGGATTTATTGACTCTGTTGGTTAACCTGAATTCTGCGGCCTAGTCGTGAGCCAGAAGAACAAGACGGTCGTCACCGTCATCCATAACCTGACCGCGCGCCCCGAAGCCAAAGAGGCCTGCGTCGTGGTCATTTACGGCCACGACCTGGGCAAGAAGTTCAACCTCGACGGGCCCTCGCTGATCATCGGGCGCTCCTCGAAGTGCGACATCCACGTGGACCAGGAGTCTGTCAGTCGCAATCACGCCAAGATCGTCAACTCCGGCAAGCGGGTTCTGATCCGGGACCTCGGCTCGACGAACGGCACCTACGTCAACGATCAGCTGGTAGAGGAGTGGATCCTCCGGGACGGGGACCTCATCAAGATCGGCCGCACCATCCTGAAGTTCCTCTCCGGCGGAAACATCGAGCACTCCTACCACGAGGAGATCTATCGGCTCACCACGGTGGACGGCCTGACCCAGATCTTCAACAAGCGTTACTTCATGGAGACCCTGGAGCGGGAGATGAGCCGGGCCGAGCGCTACACCCGCGCCCTGTCGCTCATCATGTTCGACCTGGACCACTTCAAGCAAGTCAATGACACGTACGGCCACCTGGCCGGCGACCACGTGCTCAAACACCTCGCCGCAGTGATCAAGAACCGCATCCGCCGGGAAGACGTGCTGGCGCGGTACGGGGGCGAGGAGTTCTCGATCATCCTCCCGGAGATCGACAACGAAAACGCCCTGGTGTTCGCCGAAAAAATCCGCCGCCTGGTGGAGCGGACCAAGTTTGTCTTCGAGGCCGTCGAGATCCCGGTGACCATCTCCATCGGGGTCTCCACCGCGGGCGTGGACGTCCGCGAACCCGACGAGCTCATTCGGCTCGCGGACGAGTGCCTCTATCGGGCCAAGGACGCCGGCCGAAACTGCTGCCGCGGCTAAACAGCATCACATTGACCACGATCCATCCCGCCTCGTGGCCACTGTGACGCTGTTTGACCCAGTGTCCATGAGACCCTGGTTAGCCGAAGAAGGCGGAGCGGCGCTGCTGCAGGGAATCGTCCACCATGCTCTGGATGGTGGAGCGGACCTGCTCAGCGACCTTGGTGACCAGGATGCGGTTGTTCCAGTCCCGGGAGCTGAAGCTCTCGTGGATGTAGATCGGGCCCCCGACGTTGATGATCCACTTGGAGGGCAGGGGTACGAGCCCGAGCGGGCCGAGCAGGGGGAAGGTCGGGGTCACCGGCAGGAACGGGATTCCCGTGGAGCGCGACAGCCACTTCACCTTCCACAGCAGCGGGTAGGCTTCTTCCGCGCCGACGATGGACACGGGGATGATGGGGGACCGGGTCTTGAGCGCGAGCTTCACGAAGCCCCCCCGCCCAAAGCGCTGGAGCTGATACCGGTCCCGGAACGGCTTGCCGACCCCCTGGATGCCCTCGGGGAACACGGCCGCCACCCGCCCGCGCTCCAGCAATCGCTCGGCATTGTCGAAGTTCGCCCTGACCCCGCCGATGCGTCGGATCACCGCGCCGAGCACCGGACTGTGATAGACGAAGTCCTCCACCAACGGCCGCACCATGCGGTGCGCCTCGTGATCCCGCTGCACACCCACCATCAGCATGGCGGCGTCCATGGGCAGGGTGCCGGAGTGGTTCGCCACCAGCAGCGCCCGTCCGCTCGACGGCACGTTGTTCAGCCCCCGGAGCTCCACGCGGAAATAGGATTCGTACAGCCAGGACAGCAGTGGACCGAGCCGATCGGCGACCTTGGGATCGAAGCCGAACTCGTCCACGACCTCGGAGCGATGCCGCAGCTGGACCCGGCGCACCTCGTCCCAGAGGGCACCGCCCGTGAGCACGTTCTTGAGCCGCGACAGCAACCCGCCGGTTTCGGTGCCTGAGGAGAAACGACCCTGCATGATCCGCTCCATCTCCTTGAGCTCTCGCCCCAGCCCCAGGGGACGTCGCCGCTCCTGGTCCCGGTCGATGGTGGGTCCGTAGCGCCGTACCGTCGTGCGGGAATCTCCCTCCCCCGGCCAGTTCTCGCGCTTGGCATCAGCGTTTCGATGAGTCCGGCTCTTGTTGTGTCCATTGATCGCGGTCGTCTGCACCCTCGGGTTCTGGGCCCGTCCGTTGCCACCCTCCCGCTGCAATCGCCCCTCCATAGGCTCTCCTCCGTTGCGGCTCCGATCAAGCCGCCGTCACGCGGTCGCCTCGGTCGACTCCACGCGACCGGCCAGCTCGGCCAGGATCTCGTGGATGTCGTGCTCCGGGAAATACCGCAGCTTTCGCCGCGCTCTCTCTGTATCCATGACACACGGATAGCGCAAGAAATTGAGAAACGAGGGCGGCACATCGATCACCTGCCCCATCCAGAGAAACCCCGCCACGTGACGGGCCATCGAAACCGGCACCGGCAGCGGCACGCGCCCCAGGAGTCCGGTAATCGTCCGCAGCGGCAGCACGCCGTCCGCGGCGATATTGAACACCCCCGGATAGTCCTCGTCGATGACCAGCTTGAGCGCCCGCGTCCCGTCGTCCAGGTGCAGAAACTGCAAGAGCGGGTCGTAGCCGAACAGCACCGGGATGTACCGACTGGACAGCATCCGCGAGATAAAATTGCGCGAGTCCGGCGCCACGATGGGCGCCATCCGAAGTACGGTCACGACCCGGCCCGGGTGCTCCTCAGCGAACTGCCGGGTTTGCCGTTCGGCGTCGATCTTGTCGCTGAAGAACGTGTCGTTTGGTCCCGACGCGCAGATCTGCTCGTGCTCCTCCCGCAGGTACGCCGGATTCTGCGGGTTGGCGCCGTAGCAGAGCGACTGTCCCCACAGCACGAATTTCCCGGTTCGGCTTTCGGTGCACGCATTGAGCACCTGCATGGTGCCGATGGACTCGAGCTCATGGGCCCAGGTGGAGCGGTGCGTGAAGTTGGACAGAAACGCCAGGTGCACAAAGGTGTCGGCTCCCTCGGCGCGAAGCAACGACGCGATCTGCGCGTCTGCGCCCGGCAATGTCAGATCGATCCGGTGGAACTGGGTCTTCGACAGGGGAAAGGAAGGCTTCCGGAGATCGATGGCCAGCACCTTGTAGTACCGGCGATCCGCTTCCAGCTGCCTGATGAGTGCCGATCCGAGCATGCCGCAGGCGCCCGTGACCGCCACGACCCGCTGCTCAGCGCCCCGCTGGGATTCCGACCCGCTGTGACGTAATTCTCCCGTCAATGTCATCCCCTCGCGCAGGAGAGCTGCCCCGCCCCCCTGAACGCACAATCATTTAGGATATCGGCCGACCCGCAGGACGTCAAAGGAGAATCGCGCCCCTGCCGTCGCTTTTATTTCAGCCCAGGTTCAATATTGGCGCACTGCCGTGCAAGGACGATCTCTCCGGGGGGGAAGCGGGGGCTTCCCTCCTTCGTCGGGCAGGCGTTTGGCTCACCGTAGCTCAGTCGTCCAACCGGTAGACTGCGCGGGCGTTCGCCGTGGTCTGGGTGACGATGGTCTCGAGCTCCTCGCGGCGCAAACCGGCCACGGCACGGGCGGTGTGAACCACGTACGCGGGCTCATTCTTTTCGCCGCGGTGGGGAACGGGCGCCAGATAGGGCGCGTCGGTCTCCACGAGCAGGCGATCCGACGGAACGAGGGCGGCCGCCTCGCGCACCCCATGGGCGCCGGGGAACGTGACGATCCCGGAAAAGGAGATGTGCAGGCCAAGGGCGAGATACTCGGCCAGCTCCGCCGGCCCCTCCGAAAAGCAGTGCACGATCCCGCCCCGCAGGGGCTCCGACTTGAGCATCTCCATGGCGTCCCGGTGCGCCTCCCGGAGGTGGATCACCACGGGTTTGCCGAGCTCGTCGGCAATCCTGAGCTGCGCACGGAACGCGCCCCGTTGCACCTCCCGCGGAGATCGCATGTAGTGATAGTCCAAGCCCATCTCGCCGACGGCCGCCACCTCCGGCGCCCGCGCGACCTCCCGCAGCTCTGCCAGCAGCTCCGGCGCCGCGCGACTCGCATCGTGGGGATGAATCCCGGCTGTGGCGAACACCCCGGCGTACCGCCGGGCGATGGCCGCCGCGCGCCCCAGGGACGCCGAGTCACGGCCCACTCCGACCGCCGTCACCCACTGTACGCCCACCTCGCGGGCCCGGGCGAGCACCTGGTCCACCTGCCCCGCCAGGGGGTCGAGATCGAGGTGGGCGTGGGAGTCGAACAGCCCGGTCACGGCAGTCGCTCCAGCCGCGCGATGGCGTCGCGGAGATCCTCGAGCAGCTCGCCGTCCCCCTGGCGCTCTGCCCGGGCCAACGCCTCCTGCAGCGGCACCACCGCCTCCCGATTCCCGAGGAATCCGAGGGCCCGCGCGGCCGCGTCGGCGCCTCGACCCCGCAGGGCCTCGAGCAGCGGCGGCAGCGCCCACGCTCCGCCCACCTCGCCCAACATCTCCAAGGCCAAACCCCGGGCATCTCCGCGCCAGCTCCGGCACATCCGGAGCAGATAGCGCCGGGGCTCATCTTCCCCGAGCCGCACCAGGGACGCCGCGGCCCGCACGCGGGTCAGTGGATGCACGAACAGCCCCTTCCAGGCCCGCTGAAGCGCCGGGATGGCGTCCCGATTCCCCAACCGACCGAGCAGCTCGCACACCTTGTAGCCGAACTCCCGGTGGGTCGAGAGTCGGCCGAGCGGCTCGAGGCCGCGCCGATCCCCGAGGCGGCCCAGGGCGAAGGCCGCCTCCATCCGCACCGGCTCGATGTTGTCCCCCAGCAGCAGCGCCAAGGCGTCGGCCGCCTCGTGGGCCTCGAGGTCGCCCAGCCCCGCCGCGGCGCTTCCCCGGATCTCGGGATCGCGGTCCTCCAGCGCGGCCATCAAGGGGCCCACCGCCCGCACTCCATCGAGCTCCACCAGGGACGCCGTGGCTTGAAACCGCACGTCCGGCGGGCCCTCGGCCAGCGCGGCGATGAGCGGCTCCACGGCGCGTTTGTCCCCGATTCCACCCAACGCGATGGCCGCAGCCTGACGCGGCATGATGTCGGCGTCTTCCAGCATCTGGATCAGCCTCGGCACCGCCTCGACGTCCCCGAGCTCGCCCAGGGAGAGCGCCGCCGCGTACCGGACGTCCGGGCGGCCGTCGTCCAGCGCGTTTCGGAGCGCGCGGGCGGCCGCACCCGCGTCCTGGGGGGGGCTGTTGCCCAGGGCTCCCGCCGCCACGCTCCGCACCCGGGGATCCTCGTGCTCCAAATCACGGAGCGCCGCCTCGACCGTGAATACCCTCCTGGTGCCCGGCAGCATCGCTACTTCTTCTGGCCGACGGGGGCCCGGGGACTGACGTCCTCAGCGGCAAAAACCTGCGCTCCGCCCGCGGTCAGCTGGACCCGCACCCGGCGCGCGAGGATATCCAACTCCACCACCTTTCCCACGCCGTCCGGGGTCTCCACCAGCTTGCCGAGCTTCGGCATCCCCTTGCGCTGCTCGCGATAGATCTCCTGCTCATAGGCCAGGCAGCACTTCAACCGGCCGCATTGACCCGACACCTTCTGGGGATTGAGGACCAGATTCTGATCCTTGGCCATCCGGATGGACACCGGTTCGAACTTCGTCAGATATCGGTTACAGCACAGGCGGAGGCCGCACACTCCGATGCCGCCGATCATCTTCGCCTCGTCTCGCACGCCGATCTGACGCATCTCGATTCGAGTCCGCAGCCGCTGAGCGAGATCCTTGACGAGCTCGCGGAAATCCACGCGCCCCTCGGCCGAGAAGTAGAACACCGCCTTGCTGCCGCCGTGGAGGTACTCCACCCGGGTCAGCTTCATGGGCAGCTTCCGGGCGATCACCCGCTCCCGGGCGTAGGGCAGCCCCTGCGTCCCTTTCTCGTCGTTTCGCACCTGCTGGCGGCGATCCGCGGCCGTGGTCTGCCGCAGCACCCGGCGCGAGTGCGACTCCGGCATCAACATCCGGACCGTGGGCGCGACCACCGTGCCCACGGCCATGCCGCGATCGCTCTGCACCACGACCTCATCACCGCGGCTGAGGGTGACCTCCCCCGTATCGAAGTCCTGGAGTCGGGTGTTGGTGGGCACCCGCACCCAGGCAATGTTGGTCACCACGCCCCGCGGGTTCGGTTCGTCCTCCAGCACGCCGTCCAGCGCCAAGAATACGTCCTCTCCATCCGGATCCCACTGGGTGGCAGGCGGTTCCCAGCCCGCCAGAGACTCCAACGTCACCTCGCGCGCGCCCTCAGAGCCCGAACCACCACTGCCCGGTTGGTCTGGGATCGCCTCCGGTCGGGTCTCCGTCGGCACGCTCGGGACGCGCCGCGCGACGTCCTCCAAAGGCGTGGCCCGCGGGCGTCCTCCCCGTCGGGATCGATCCCGCTGCCGCGCCTCCCCGCGTTCCGACGGTGCGCGCGCTGGCCCAGGGCCCTCGGCCGGACGCGACTCCTGCCCCGGCGCGTCACCGCGGCCGCTCCGCTTCGGCCGGCGCCGACGACGGCGCCTGCCGCTGCCGGCGCCGTCAGTCCCGGGTGGGCCGGGTGGGCCGGGTGGGCCGGGTGGACCGGGTGGACCGGGTGAACCGGGTGGTCTGGACGGCGCAGCGCCCGCCTCACCGGGGCGCGTCTCCGGGTTTGCACCGGCAGTCGCGCCGGGTCGCCTCGACCGCCGTCTCCGACGCCGGCGGGGCGTGCCTCCGGGACCGGAGGGCTTCTGTGGGGGATCGCTGGTCATGGGCGACACAATTGCAAAAAGACCCGCTCGAGGGCCAGATGTTTATTGACGTAGAAGCGCAGATCGCGCAAGCCCGCCTGCACTGCGGCCAGTCGGCGCTGGATCACCACCAGCGGTGTCTGCCGCGCCAGCTCCGCCTCGGCCCCCTCCGGATCCACCTGCACCAAACGCTGCCCCTGGGCGTCGGCCCCGACGGCGAGCAGGAGCTGATCCCGCAGCCGCACCCGCAGCAGCTTGAGGACCTCCTCCGGCTCGTCCACCTCGCGGAGCAGCTCCTGCACCTGACCGGGGATGTCCAGCGGCGGAAGCTGCCCCGTCGCCAGCTGATCCACCCACCGCTGCCACACGCGAAGCTCCTCGCTGTCGACGAGCAGGCGCGCGTGGGTGAGGCTGCCCGCGGAGAGCCGGGCCACCTCCTCGCGCTCCGCCCTGCCCAGGGTCGTCTCCGCCGCGAGCGCCGCTGCGACGACCTCCACCGACAGCGGGCCGAAGCGAACCTGCTGGCAGCGGCTGCGCACCGTGATGGGGACGCGGTGGGACGCTGCGGACACGAGCACGAAATGCACCCCGGCGCGGGGCTCCTCCAGGCTCTTGAGCAGCGCATTCGCCGCGCCGATGGACATCCGGTCCACCTCGTTGACCAGGATCACCAGGGCCCGGCCTTCGTGCGCGCCCTGGGCCAGGCGCTCCTCCAGACGGCGAACCTGCTCGATCTTGATCTGCTTCCCCTCGGCCTCGATCCACACCAGATCCGGATGGATGTTCCTTCCGATACGGCTGCACACCTGGCACTGCCCACAGCCTCGGCCCGGCGCGTGGGAGCAGTTGAGGGCCTGGGCAAAGGCGACCCCGACGGCGGCCTTTCCGACCCCGGCCGGTCCGGTGAAGTAGAAGGCGTGGTGCACCCGGCCGCTGTCGATGGCCCGCTCGAGCCGCGCGATGACCGGCCCATGGCCAACAATGCTCGGAAAGCCGGCGACACCGAAGTCAACATCCTGGTCGGGTTCCATGGCAACCCACCATGCCCGCTCGGGGCCGGCGTGACAAGAGGAAGGGTAACTTGTTTTATAACCGTTCACGTGGGAGACGGCACAGCGCCCCCCGCGCCGCGCGGGCTTCCCCTTGAGGGGACGACAGGGGAGTCTTCCGCCGCGGAGCGGCGGAGCTGTCGGGCTGGTTTCGGCGCGGTGCGAAGGCTGGCACCTGCCGGAGCTCGATCCGCCGCTTCGCGGCTCGGCTCTCCCCCTCCGCCCCCTCCGAGGGAACCTCGCTGCGCTCGGGAGGTGCTGCAAATAGCCCCCCCGTGAACACAGACCTTGTTTTAGTTGACGGGCATGCCGCCGCAGAGAACCTCGAGGTCGAAGGGCGAAACGTTCCCGGCGTAGCCGTCCACGACGATATAGAAAGTCTGGCCGGGGAAAGCGAAGAACTGGATGGACTCGGCGCTGCTGCCTCCCGCCACGGACTGCTCCTGGCAGTGGTCCGGGTCGCACTGCTGACCGTCGGCCGACAGCACGAACAGGTCCAGGTCGGCCGAGAGCCCGGAGAGGTTGACGGTGACGTTGCCGAACTCGGTCATCTCGAAGTAGTAGGTGAACTCCGGTCCCGTTTCGCCCCCGATGCCGCAGGCATAGTCCTCCACTACGTCCGTGGAGCCCGGGGCGTTGTTGCGCCCGGTGACGAAGGACCAGCACCAGAGGTCCTGCGCCGCCTGACAGGTATTGGCCGTGCCTCCGCAGTCGGGGTGTCCGTAGCAATCCTCGTCCGCGCAGTCGATCTTGCCGTCGCAGTCGTCGTCGTCGTAGTTGCCGCAGTCCACTTCGTAGGGCTCGCAGGTCAGGCAGTAGGGGTCATTAAAGCAGTCTGGGTCCTGACAGTCCACCAGGCCGTCACAGTCGTCGTCCCGCAGGGATGCGCAGAGCTCGAAGGGCAGACAAGGGAGGTTGCACGTGATGTCGCCAGCGCAGTCCGGATCCACGCAGTCGATGAGCCCGTCGCAGTCGTTGTCCTCCGTGTCGTAGCAGATCTCGGGGATCGGCACGCAGCACGCGGGAGCGCCGTCGCAGTCGTGGTCGTCACAATCCACCTGGCCGTCGCAGTCGTTGTCCACGCCGTCGTTGCAGATCTCCGCCGAGGGGATGCAGACGTTGCACAGCGGGTGGCTCGAGCAGTCCGGATCGTCGCAGTCGGTCCTCCCGTCGCAGTCGTTGTCGTTTAAATCGAAGCAGACCTCCGGTGTTCCCGGGCCGCCGCAGAAGCAGCTTGTGGAACAGTTCGGGTCGGCGCAGTCAGTCAGGCCGTCGCAGTCGTTGTCCACGCCGTCGTTGCACACCTCCGGGTAGCACGTGCAGCCCGGTTCGGCCGCGCAGTCCGGATCCGCGCAGTCCACGAGGCCGTCGCAGTCGTTGTCGCTGAAGTCGTAGCAGTTCTCCGGCTGCGGCACACAGCAGGCCGGGCTGCCGTTGCAGTCCGGATCCGTGCAGTCAGTCAGGCCGTCGCAGTCGTTGTCCACGCCGTCGCTGCAGTTTTCGGGCGTTGGCACACAGCACCAAGGCTCGTTGGCACAGTCCGGATCGTCACAGTCCACCAGGCCGTCGCAGTCGTTGTCCACGCCGTCCCAGCACATCTCCGGCTGCGGCACGCAGCACCACGGCGTCCCGCTGCAGTCGCTGTCCTGGCAGTCCACGAGGTTGTCGCAGTCGTTGTCCAGGCCGTCGTTGCAGATCTCCGGCCCGGTCGGCACGCAGCACCACGGCGCCCAGCTGCAGTCCGGATCCGCGCAGTCGGTGAGGCCGTCGCAGTCGTTGTCCTGGTTGTCGTTACACACCTCGGGCGTGGGAATACAGCCACAGTTGGGCGCGTTGATGCAGTCCGAGTCGGCGCAGTCCGTGTTGCCGTCGCCGTCGTCGTCCACGCCGTTGTCGCAGATCTCCACCGGCGGTCCACCACAAGAGGCGCTCAGGCTAAAGCTGCTCACCGCGCCGTTCCAGCCGTCGAGCACGATATAGTAGAGCTGGCCTGCCACGGCGTTGAAAACCACCTGTTCGCTCGAGCTGCCGCCGTTCCAGCTCCCGTCGATGCAGTCCTGCGGATCACAGGTGCCGTTGGCGCTCATGCCCAGCACGAACAGGTCGAGGTCGGCCGACAGGCCCGACACGTTGATGGTCACCGACCCGCTCTGGGAGGCCACGAACTCGTAGGCGATCTCGGGACCGGTCCAGGTGTAGCCGCCCAGGCAGGCGTAGCTCTGCACCTGGTTGGTGGAGCCCGGCGCGTTGTTGCTCGCGAACACGCCCATGTTGCAGTACAGGTCGGACGCGGGCTCGCAGACCTCGGGGCCGCAGCCCGGTGCGCCGGCGCACTGGCTGTCGTCGCAGTCGACGGCGCCGTCACAGTCGTTGTCCAGGCCGTCGTCACACACCTCCGGGCCCGTCGGCGTGCACGGGCACCACGGCGTGTTCACGCAGTCAGAGTCGGCGCAGTCAGTGTTGCCGTCGCAGTCGTTGTCCACTCCATCCCAGCACTCCTCCGGGCCCGTCGGCGTGCACGGGCAGTAGGGCGAGCCCTGACACTGCCAGTCTTCACAGTCGGTCAGACCGTTGCAGTCGTTGTCCACTCCATCC
>JBDRSE010000052.1:0-2339 GCA_043825095.1 bacterium | reverse complement strand
TTGCAGCGCGCCTGGATCACCCACTTGTGCACGCTCTCGATGGCGCCTGAGCCGATGGTCATCCCGGCCTCCTGGATGCGTACTTTCGAGCTGTCCACCATCACATACAGGCGGTCGGCGCGCTCCTTTTTCCGCAGTGCGCACGCTTGATGTCGAGTGCTTGTCAGTCCCGTGGGGAGAAGGATGAAGATCTTACACCACGATTCGCCGACGAGAAGCGCAGCACAGCAGAGTCCAAGTACGCGAAATCCCGCCAGACCGGGATCCAGACCGGGGCACTCGCCGGGATCGGCACCCGCGACCGGTCCCGGCTTGACATTCGGAGTGCAACATGACGAAATCGGTGGGATATTCGGCGAGTAGGGTCTTGGATGCAATTCGGCAAGTACGAGCTCGGTGAGCGGATCGCCGTGGCGGCATGGCAGAGGTGTTCTCGGCGCGGTGCTTCGGCGCGGAGGGGTTCGTGCGGGCCGTGGCGATCAAGCGGATCCTGCCGAATTTCTGCCAGGATCCGGATCAGAGTCAGTCGCAATCCTAGTTCAGCCCTGCATCACATTGATCGACCGACACTGAGCGCCCTACGGCGGAGGGAGCACCTGCACCGGGACGGATGAATCCGCCGTGGAGCCGTTGCCGAGCTTACCAGCATAGCCCTCACCCCAGCACCAGGCCGTGCCGTCCGATGCCACCGCGCAGCTGTGTTGATATCCCGCCGAGACGTCCACAGCGTTCGTGACGCCTGTCACCTGTACTGGTGTGGGTGAGTCCACTCTGGAGCCGTAGCCGAGCTGCCCCGAATTGCACTGCCCCCAGCACCAGGCGGTGCCGTCTGACAACAGCGCGCAGCTATGAGCCAACCCGGCCGAGATTCCCGTGGCGCTGGTCAGTCCGAACACAGAAACCGGAGTTGCCCAACTCCCACTGCAGCCGTTACCCAACTGGCATGAACTGCTTGCCCCCCAACACCAGGCAGCGCCACCAGTGGTCACCGCGCAGCTATGACAGCCGCCGGCGGAGATGGTCACGGTGCTGGTGAGACCGGTCACTTGTGCGGGCGTTCCAGAGCTTAAGAAGGAGCCGTTGCCGAGCCGCCCATTGTAACCGGAACCCCAGCACCAGGCCGTGCCGTCCAGAGCGCTGGCACAGGTGTGAACCTCAAGGCGGTATACCCCGCCTGCGGAGATTGTCGCCGCGTTCACCAGCCCGTCGACAGCGATAGGTATCAACGAGAACATCCATGAGCCATCTCCAAGCTGACCTTCGCTGCCTTCTCCCCAGCACCAGGCCCCACCGTCGGCCGTCACCGTGCACGAGTGGTTGTCGCCGGCCGAGATCGCGACCGCATTCGTGATTCCGAGGACCGGAACCGGCGTTGACGAGCTCCATCTCGAACCGTTGCCCAGCTGTCCATCGCTCCCCAAGCCCCAGCACCAGGCACCGCCGTCCGACGTCACCGCGCAGCTATGAAAGCGGCCTGTGGAGATTGCCACGGGGCTCGTGAGGCCGTCCACCTGCACCGGGACAGGCGAATCCGTTGTTGTGCCGTCCCCGAGGGTTCCACTTGACCCCTCTCCCCAGCACCAGGCCGTGCCGTCAAACGCCAGCGCACAGGTATGGTCGTGGCCAGCCGAGATCGCCGAATATCCAGCGCAGTCGTCCGGGCAGCCGGAGCGGCTCTCCCCGTCTTCAAGATCGCAGACCCCGTCGCCGCAGTACCCTAGGCAGCCAGAGTCGTCGACGCTCCGGCAGTACGCGCCGCAGCTCAGGTGGCCCGAGTAGAAGCCACGCGCCTGGCAGCTATCGCTGCCAAATACCGTCCCGTCGCAGGTCTCCGGGCCGTTGACCACGCCGTCGCCGCACCACCCGACGCAGCCGCTCGTGTCGAAGCCCGCGCAGTCCGCCAGGCACGCCAGGTCACCGGAGTAGTAGTCCAGGGACTCGCACGTCGCGTCGCCCAGGTTATCGCCGTCGCACGGCTCGGGGTACGTGATCGCCCCGTCGCCGCACTCGGCCTGGATCTCGCAGCCGGACACGTCGAAGAGCCGACAGTCGGGCTCGCAGCCGATGGTTCCGCCACCCAGGCCGAGGCCCTCGCAGGTCTCGCCGCCTAGGTCGTCACCGTCGCAGGCCTCGTCGGGCTCCCGCTCGCCGTTGCCGCACACAGACACGCAGCCGCGGTCGTCCAGCTCACACCGCCAGTCGCACCGCAACGCGCCCCCGCCCGTGTATCCCAGGCTCTCGCAGCTCTCACCGTCCAGGTTGGTCGCGTCGCACTCCTCTCCCAGGTCGACGTCCACGTAGCCGTTACCGCAGGTTTCGTCCGACCGACAGTCCGCGCT
>JBDRSE010000051.1:0-8350 GCA_043825095.1 bacterium | reverse complement strand
GGGTCGTCGAGTACCACCGGCGCGGCCCCCGGCGGCCGAGATCGGAGCGGAAAGGTGTGGCTGTCGAGATCCACGGCAGCACGCACCCCACCACAGCCCAACGGGCTGAAGGGGTCGCGAATGGACAACTCGATCGTTCAGGCCGCCGATCCATCCCGGCTCGCGTGGTTGCCAGGCGGTCGAATATTCCCGATATGCTCCCTTCTGGCGCCTCGCGAGCCGGGATGGCTCGGCGCACTGAGCGATCGGATTATTTCTCGGCGGGCGTGAAGCTACGGGATCTTCAGCTTGTCCAATCGGTAGCGGAGGGAGCGGAAGGACACACCGAGGAGCTTGGCCGCGTCCTTGCGCACTCCCCCGGTCCTCTCCAGTGCCTTCCGGATGTAGGCACGCTCGAGGTCCGCGACGATCTCCTCCAGGTTCACACCGTCCGGTGGGAGCTCCCCGAGCGTGTGTCGGGGGCTGGGAGAGAGGGGGGGGGGGCTGAGGTGGGTCGCGGTGAGGGTCGCCCCCGGGGCCAGGGTGACCGCCCGCTCCACGAGGTTCTCCAGCTCCCGGACATTGCCGGGGAACGAGTACCCGAGCAGCCGGCTCATGGCATCGGGGTCCACGGTTTCGATCCGCTTGTTTTGTTCCAGAGCGAATTTCCGCACGAAGTGATGCACAAGAAGCGGGATGTCCTCGGTGCGCGCGGACAGGGGGGGAACCTGGATGTTGATGACGTTCAGCCGGTAGTAGAGGTCCTGCCGAAACCGGCCTTCGGTCACCTCGGTTTCGAGGTCCCGGTTGGTGATCGCAACGACCCGGACGTCCACCTGCCGGTCGCGCGTTCCTCCCACGGGGCGCACTTTTCGCTCCTGCAGGGCGCGCAACAGCTTGACCTGGAGGGCGAGCGGGAGCTCGCCGATTTCATCGAGCACCAGGGTTCCGGCCTGCGCGGCCATGAACATGCCGGTGGAGTCGGACACCGCTCCGGTAAACGCCCCCCGCACGTGGCCGAACAGCTCGGCCTCCAGGAGGTTGTCCGGAATGGCGCCGCAGTTGATTGCGACAAAGGGATCCTGCGCCCGGGGAGAGGCGTTGTGCAGCGCCCGGGCGACGAGCTCCTTGCCGGTGCCCGACTCGCCGGTGATGAGCACCGTGGACTTCGTCGCCGCCACGTGCTTGGCCAGGTCGAACACCTGCCGCATCGCCTCCGACTTGCCGACCAGGTTCTCGAAACGATACTGTCCGACCAGCTGCTCCCGGAGCGCGACAACGTCTTGAACCAGCGCGCGCTTTTCGAGGGCGCGATTGATGATGAGGCCCATCTCATCGATCTTGAACGGCTTGGTCAGGTAGTCGTAGGCCCCGGCCTTCATGGCCTCGATGGCGGTTTCCGGCGTGGCGAAGGCCGTGATCACAACGACCTCGGTGTCGGCCGCGTGCTCCTTGACCGCGCGCAGGACCTCCAGTCCGGACACGTTGGGCATTTTCAGGTCCGTGATCACGAGGTCGAACTTCTCCTGCCGCAGCAGCTGCAGCGCCTCTCCCCCGTTGGCCGCGGTCTGGAAGCTGTGTCCGGTCCGCTTGAGGTAGATGGCCAACCAGTCCCGCACGCTCGCCTCGTCGTCGACGATCAGGATGTGGCCGTGATAGGTCGACTTCGTGTCAGGCTTGCTCATCGGTCCCTCGTTCGTCTCATGGTCACCACGACAAATCCCGCCAGACGCCAGAGCCCGGGCGTGCCCGTGGCCCACCGCTCCAACCGGCCGAGCAGCGCACCGAGGACCGGGATCGAGTGCAGCGACCCGGCGGCCGTCACGATTCGAATTCCGTGGACCGCCTCCACGACCAGCTCGGTCGGGAGCATTCGCTCCAGGGCGGCCAGGGTGTCGTAGCGCGTGTGCACGTGCCCTTCGTGGTATGCCGCCGAGATCGCACGGCGTGGACCGCGTCGCCGCAGCAGCCCCCGGATGGACCACGGGTTGTAGAGCTCGACGACCACGTGCCCCCCGGGTTTGACCACCCGCTGCATCTCCGCCAGGGCGGCCTTCGGCTCGGTCAGGTGGGGAAACGCCTTGAAACAGCACGCCACGTCGCAGGAGTGCGTCGCCAGGGGCAGCGCCGTGGCCGTGCCCTGGGCCACGGCGAGCCCTCGCCGCCGGGCCCGCCGGAGCATCCCCCGAGACAGATCGATCCCCACGGCGTGACGCGCCAGCTCCTGCAGCCCGCACAGGGTGAGCCCGGTGCCCGTGGCCACGTCCACCACGCGTCTGTCGCGCACCAGCGGCGCCAGCAGCTCCAGCTCCAACCGATCGACCAGGCGGTGGTACGCGTGAGCTCGACGGGCGTCGTACCGCTGGGCGAAATCGTCGTAGTAGTCCTTGGTGTTGATGCGCATCAGGTTCGCAAGCTCGTGTACAGGTCCAGGTGTCGTTCGGCCAGCCGGGAGGGCGAGCCCTCCTGCTCGCACCAGCGCCGTCCTCCCGCTGCGGCGATCCGGTGCGCCCCGACGTCTGTCAGCAGCCGGATCGCCTCGGCCGCCAGCCGCTCCGGGGAGTCCGCAGGTGCGCCCACGGCTGCCTTCGCCCGGATCAGGTCCACCAAGGGGCCGCGGTCCGCGACCACGGCGGGCACTCCGGCGACCAGGGACTCCAGCAGGGCCAGCGGAAGATCCATCTTATCGGGTAAGCGGGCCGCGGGGAAGAGCGCCACGTCTGCCGTGGCGGCGAGCTCCCGGGACCAGTCGATGGTCCCGAGCAGGTGAACCCGGTCTGCGGCGACCTCCGACGCGGCCAGCCGCTCCTTCACCAGGGATCGCACTTCGTCGTGGTGAGCGCCCTTGGGACGGCAGGCGAGCACCGCGTGGGCCGAGGTGTGCGTGAGGATTCGCGGGAGGGCTTCGGCCACGGCGAGCGCTGCGCCCGCCTCGTCATAGTCCCCCATGTACAGGATCAGGGGCGTGTCGGCGGGGAGGCCCAGCCGGTGTCGGGTGCGGGCGCGTTGGCGTTGCCGTGCCCCGTCGATGGTCCCCCCTCCGGCCGACGAGGTCATCCAGTCCGGTGGGTGCACGGCCGGCGGAATCGTCACGACGCGCGCCGGGTCCACGCCGTCGGTCAGCAGGCGGCGCCGGGTGTGCTCGGTCAGCGCCACCACGCGGTCTGCGAACAGCAGGGGGCCGAGTGGGACGGCGTCGGGCGGGGTCGAGCAGAGGGTCTGCACGCTCGGTCCCGGCCGGATCTGGTGGAGCCGCCGCAGCAGGTGTACGACCCGAGGAGTGGGCGTGAAGAAGTAGTGCCGTATCACCCCGCGCGGAGCGGCGGCCAGGCTCAGGAAGCTGAGCGGACGCCAGGATCGGTCCCGCAGGGCTCTCGGCAGCACCTCCGGCAGCGCGGCGGGTCGGCCCCGAACACCGGGCGTCGGGCTGCGGGTTCCCGCCGGTACGAAGACGGTGCAGCGCAGGGACGCGGCGGACTCGATCGCAAGGGTCCGGACCAGCTCCACGGTTCCGTCGTGCACTCCCGGGGCGAGGGGGCGGGAAACCAGCAGGACCTCCAGCTCAGGGCGCGCACGCATCAGGGAACGCAGTCGCCGTCCTTGGCTTTGCAGCGGCCGTGCTCGGTGCACGCCTTCGCGTGCTTGCAGTCCTTGTCCTGCGCCGCCTGGCACGAGCCCCCGTGCGCGCGGCAGTCTCCTTCGTGCGTACAGGCTCGAGACTGGCTGCAGTCGGCGTCTTTGCCGGCCACACACGCGCCGCCCTGGGCCGAGCAGGAGCCCTTGTCCTTGCACTTCGGCGTCTGTCGGCAGTCGGCGTCCTTGGCGACCACGCACTGTCCGTCCTGGGCCGAGCAGGAGCCCTTGTCCTTGCACTTCGGCGTGTGCTTGCAATCGTCGTCCTGCGCCGCGGTGCACGCGCCCTCCTTGGCGGTGCAGAATCCGTGAACCTTGCAGGCGTGCAGGGGGCGGCAGTCGTCGTCCACGGACGCCACGCAGCGGCCGTCCCGGAGGGTGCAGCGGCCGTGCTGTTTGCACTCCGGTGAGGTCCGGCAGCTGTCCGCTGACGCCTTCGCGCCTTTCGCCGGTGATTTCTTGGGGTTCGACCTATGGCACGCCGTCCCGGCGATCAACCAGACGACACAGCACACCGCGACGGAAACTCTGGGCATCGGGCTCACCCTTCCCTCACAGGGACGTGCCACTGTACTCCTTCACCCGGTGGAAATCTACGGCTGAGCGCCGACCGGGTCGGTGAGGACTCTCCGGACGGCGCTCGAGTCCGCTCTTTACCCGGGGCAAAGGTGTGGCTATAGTCCCGCGCCATGTCTGCGTCGAAGAGAATACTCGTCCATCTGCTCCTGATCCTCTCCGGGACTGCGAGCTTGATCTATGAAGTGCTGTGGGTTCGGGTGTTGCAGTATTCCTTTGGGAATACCGACCTGGCCGTGTCCACCGTGCTGGCGGTGTTCATGGGCGGTCTCGCCCTGGGGGCCTATGTCGGCGGTCGCATCGCCGAGCGCTTTGAGCGGCCGGTGCTCGTGTACGGGGTGTTGGAGCTGATCATCGCGCTCTACGCGCTCGCGGTGACACCGGCCCTGTATCACATGGACTTCATCTACGGCCTGGTCGGCGTGGACGCCGGGACCGGGACCCTCACGCTGATGCGGCTGGCCACCGCCACGGTGCTGCTCATCATTCCCACGGTGTGCATGGGGGCCACGCTCCCGGTGCTCACCGTGCCGCTCGTGCGGCTGGAGCGTACCGGCGAAGGGGTGGGGCTGCTGTACTTCGTGAACACCCTGGGCGCGGTGGTGGGCTCGGCCCTGGCGGGCTTCGTGCTCATCCGCTTCCTCGGGCTCAACGGGAGCCTGTACGTCGGTGTGGTGTTTGGGATCCTGGTGTTTTTCGTGGCGCTTCTGCTGCAGCGGACGGTGCCGGGGGCGGTTGCGGCCCGTGCGACGTCCGCCGACGGAGACGGCGACGCGGCGGCCGCGGAGGCGAAGGCCGAGGCGCAGGCCGCGGAGGCGAAGCAGGCGGCGGCCCTTTCGGCCCATGCCGGCCTGGATGTGCTGTCGCCCGATGTGGGTGGGTACCTGGTGCTGTTCGCGGCCGGCATGTGCGGCTACATCTCGCTGGTGAACGAGGTGGTGTGGACACGCATGCTGGGCTTTCTGCTCGACGGCACGGTCTACGGATTCTCGGCGCTCCTGGCGTCCTTCCTCATGGGGATCGCGCTGGGATCGCTGCTCATCTCACCGTTCATCGACCAGTCGCGGGACCTGTGGGGACTGTTCGGGAAGGTCCAGATCCTGGCGGCCGTGGGCTGCGTGCTCACGATCCTCATGATTCCCATGGTGCCCTCCCTGGCTGACGCCTTCATCGGCTCGGGAACCGCCGTGGAAGGCGGGTTCGCGCTCAAGGTCTTCATCGTGTTCCTGATCGTGCTGGTGCCCTGTCTCTTTTTCGGCGCGGCCTTCCCCATCTGCGTGACCATTGCGTCGCACTATGGGGGCGCCGTGTCTTCCAGCATGGGGAGCGTGTACGCGGCGAACACCGTGGGCTCCATCCTGGGCTCCATCAGCGGGGGCATGATCCTGCTGTCCCTCACCCACGATCTGAACACCATCCTCGTGCTCATGGTGTTTCTGAGCCTGCTGCTGGCGCTCTCGGCCGGGTGCGCCTCCACGGTGGCCCAGGTTAAGCGCGCGGTCACCGGCCCGCCGGGGGAGCGGTTGGCAATCTGGCGGAAAGGGCTGGGGCTGGTGGCCATGCCGATGGCCCTGTTGGTCGTGGTCGGCGTGGTCTGGCCGGATGTGAACATCTACCGGCTCGTGTGCACTCGGTACGCCGTGGAGGACTACGATCGCTCCCTGGGATTCAAGGTCGCGCGGGCCGAGAAGCAGGTGGAGAAGATGGTCTTCCAAGCCCAGGGGCGGGTGACGGTCGTGACGGTGCACCGGCTCAACGACGGCGGTCTGCGCCTGCGGAACAACGGCCTCAACGAGGCGTACCACGGCACCTCGGATCCGCGGTATGCCGAGGTGATCTTCTACCTCGGCGTGCTCCCCTACCTGCTCCATCCCAAACCCGAGCGGGCGCTGCAGATCGGGCTGGGGGGCGGCGGCACGGCCGAGTGTCTCACCAAGACCGATCTCAAGAAGCTCACGGTGGTGGAGCTGGAGAAGGAGGTGGTCACCGCGTCGCGATACATCTACAAGACCCTGCTCGGCAAGGGCAGGCACCCCTTTGACGATCCCCGGGTGGAGTCGCGCGTGGATGACGGGCGCAACGCGCTGCTTCGCGCGGCCCGGGCACGCCCGAACCACTACGATATCATCGTCTCGCAACCGTCCCACGCGTGGCTCAGCGGGGTGGCTTCGCTGTACACGCGTGAACATTTCGGCGTGGTTCGGCGCAACCTCCGCAAGGGCGGGATCTTCTGCCAGTGGATCAACCTGTTCCGCATGGACGAGGAGGGGCTGCGGGCCCTCATGGCCGCCTTCACCGGGGCCTTCCCGTCTGTGCACGTGTTCCAGGTAGACACCAACTCGCTGCTGCTCATCGGCGGGGACGAGCGGCTCAAGCTCGATCCGGACACGGTGAAGCGTCATCTCAAGGAGAAGCGGCTGAAGAGCCAGGCCGAGATGTTCTCCATCGATGTCTACTCGGTCTTCCGGACCTATCTGTTCGGGAAGAAGACCGCCGACGCCCTGGCCAAGGGGCATCGACCCAACTCAGACCGCTACCCGATCATCGAGATGCGGCTGCCGTGGGTGCTCCACAACAACACCGTGGACATCCGAAAGCTGTTGAAGCGAGAGAAGCTTGCCTGGGGTGTCTCCCCGGAGATATTTCACAAGGGCAAGGGCTGGAAGCGCTTTTTGCGCGGCATGGCCGAGGATCTGATTGGGGAGTACGACACTGACAAGTGGCCCCTGCCTCGGGTGCGGAGGTTCGTGGACCGGGCCGCCCGGGAGCTCGGCACCGAGGGCCTGATGCTGCAGGCGCGTCTGGCGCAGATCGAGGGCGCCACCGACCGGGCGGAGAAGCTCTATCTCGGGGCCGCGGCCGCGGGGAAGCACGACGCGCTGTTCATGCTGGGAAGCATCTATCTGACCCTGGAGCGGTACCGGGAGGCGGTGAAGCTGTGTGGCCAGGCCTACGAAAAGACCAAGCGCGCGGATGCCCACCTCTGCGCGGCGGAGGGGTACTATCACCGGGGTGAGCTGCTCGAGGCCCGGACGGTGCTCGAGGCGATGCTGCTGCGCAAAGAGCATGACTTTGCGCCGGCCGCGCAGAAATGGCTGGGCATCATCGACTACCGGCAAGGCCGGTTCGAGCTGGCCCGGAAGCGGTTGCTGGCCTATCTGCGCCTCGACTCCTCTGACGATGAGGCGCCCTACTATCTCGGCCTGCTCGAGGCCGCGCGTGGGAATCATACCAAAGCGCGCGAGCGGTTCGCGGCCGCCGTGGCCAACTCCCGGAGCTTGGCCGAGGCGGCGTCGGGTCAGGGGAAGCGCTACGCCAAGCTGAACCATCAGGCGTCGGCCGTGACCCGCTTCCGGGCGGCGCTCCGACGGCAGCTGGATCTCACCGCGGCCTACAAGTGGATGGCTTCGGCGCTTCGGCGCTGGGGGCGGTACGCGGAGATGGATCGCACTCTGGAGCTGCTGGGCAAACACGACTCCGCCTCCGCTTCCACCTTCCGCATGGAGTTCCAGACGTCGGCCAGCCTGAGCGAGCGGCTCGGCACGGTGCTGCATTCCCACCGGAAAAAGCTCTGACTGACGGGTTGCGTGCGAACGCCTCGCGTACAATGCAGTGATTTTTGACGGTTTCTTGACTCATTGGACGCATGCGTGATACCAAATGATCGGGTGAATTCCGTTCCCGGAGGAATCATGGGCTACAAGATTCTGGTGGCAGATGACAGCCGGACTATGCGTCGGGCCTTTCAGATTGTCTTTGCCAAAGAGGACGTGGAGCTGCTGTTGGCGGAAGCGGGTGACGCGGCAATCGACATGGCCCGCCGGCACAATCCCGATCTGGTGCTCGCCGACCACCGCATGCCTGGTAGTACCGGATATGAGGTTTGCGACGCCATCAAATCCGATCCGCAGCTTGGTCACATCCGGGTCATCATTTGTTGTTCGAACCAGGATCCCTTTGATGCCCAGCGAGGAGCCAAGGCCGACGGAAGCCTGCTGAAGCCGTTCGATTCGACAAAGCTGATCGAGCTCGTTCAAGAAACCCTCGCCAAGGGCCCCGCTGTCGGGCCGTCGGCGTCCGCTCCGGTGGCCGCTCCGGCACCGCCTGCACCGCCTGCGCCGCGCGCACCGGCCCCGTCAGCTCCGCCTGCTGCTGCCGCGCC
>JBDRSE010000050.1:0-20376 GCA_043825095.1 bacterium | reverse complement strand
AGCGACCGGAGCACGAAGGCCTGCAGGTACTCCCGCAGCAGATTCAGCGCGCGCGCCGGATCGTCGATGTTCTCCACCAGTGCGAGAGCCTCGTCCCTCATTGGTTCCTCATACCTCCCGCTCTCCGTCGGCCGCGTTCCTTGTCACCTGATCCCAGGCTTCGAATGCGCGGACAAGTCGTGGTTTTCCAATGCGGCGGATCATTGCCTCCAGTCGGTCCACGTCAACCGTATCCTGTCGCTCGAAGCGCATTTCGCGGGTCCTCTCCAGCGTCCACTCGCCGGGCGTGAGGTGCCAGTGGTCGACGAGCGCTTTCTCGGCGTCTGCGACCAACGCTCTCCGACCGCTGATCTGCACGGGCGCGTATCCGAAGAACATGGACTGCTTCACGTTCCGGTAGGAGAACACACCGAGCGCATTCTCGAAGCGCTTCGGCGTGCGGGTGGTCACGCTCGTGAGCTCGGTTACGCTCTCGGGGATGAGACCATGGTAGGACAGCGCCCATACGTCACTCAGGTAGGAGGGTCGGTAGAGCGCGCCGGCCAGCTCGGTCGGCCGCAGCGCGATCAACCTGTACCTTTCAGCCAGGATATAACTCCCCCGCCGCAGCGAAATCAGCTTTCCCGACCGCGTGAACCGGCTGAGCTGGTTGAGCACTGTCTGCCGAGGCTCGTCCACGAGCTGCACCACCGTGGCCAGATCGAACCAAGGCAAGGGACGCACCAGGCTGAGCAGTTTGTCAAATTTCATTCATATAATTAATCATAAATGATTATTAACATCAATAAAAATCTGAATCGGTAATTCACTTTCAAACCGTTCACGTGGCAGACGGCACAGCACGCCCGCGCTGGCGGGCTCCCCCAAGAGGGGACGGGAGGGGTGAGCCCCGCCGCGGAGCGGCGGATCGGTCGCTCCGGGATCGGCACCGAGCAAAGGGGCCTCCTCCCGGAGATCGGCTGGGCTGGGTTCGGCTGGGCTGGGTTCGGCTGGGCTGGGTTCGGCTGGGATGGGCTCGGCTGGGATGGGCTCGGCTGGGATGGGCTCGGCTGGGATGGGCTCGGCTGGGATGGGTTCGGCTGGGATGGGTTCGGCTGGGATGGGTCGCTACTGCGGGACCGAGTCGAAGGGGTCCCAGCCGGCGGGCATGTCGAAGGGATCCCAGGCGAGGAAGTCTGTCGGGCTGGTGAACTCGGTGTAGCCGATCTGGACGCCGCCGGTGCCCGTGTTTCCGGAGATGGAGTCGAAGGGATCCCAGCTGACGTTCTGGACGACGATGGCGTCCACGTCGGACTCGCCGAATTGACTGTTGGTCACGGTCGCGTCCACCGCGCCGTCCACCAGGATGCCGGTGCGGCCGTTGGCGTCGAAGGTGACCGTCTGGACGTCCAGGATAGTGTCGGTAAGGGCTTGGACACCGTCGCCGACGACTGAGGAGTGACCCTCCACCACGATGGGCTTGTCCTGGGTGTCACTGACCACGCCGCCGCTGATGGTGACGTCGCAGTCTCCCTTGAGCCCGACGGACACCTCGCGGTTGCCCACGACCTCGTTGTCCGTGAGGAGGAAGGAGGAGGGGTTCGTGCCGGCGATGTTCTGCGCCCAGATGCCGCGGCCGCCGTGATTACTGATCACGTTCCCTCCCAGCTCGCCGCTGCTCTCGTGCAGGAGCACGCCGATATCCTCGCCGAGATCGAGCTGATTGTCGAAGAGCTCGAGCACCGGGACGTTGTTGGTTTCGATCTGTCGGCTGGTGGGCGGCGAGCCCGGGACCTGCGCGTTGCGGGTGTCGGCCACGAGGTTGTCGCGGACCTCGGCGTCCACCGACATGAGCCAGATCCCCACCAGCTCGTTCCCCTGGACGAGGTTGTTGTGCAGAATCACCTGGGGCCGCGTGCTCGTGCAGCCCGGGCAGGAGCCGGCAATGCCGTAGCCGTCGTTGTTGCGGATCACGCTGTCCCGTACCCAGATGTCGCCGTCCCGGACAATGATCCCGGAGCCCGGGTTGTTCTCCACGAGCACAGACTCCACGAACAGCCCCTGCGCATCGATGCTCGTGAGCCCCACGGCAGCGTCGTCTCCGGGGGCGAGGAGGAGGTCGGCGATGCGCAGCTGTCGAAGCGTGATGTCCGCGCCGCCCACGATCTGCACTCCGATGCGCTGGACCGCGTTGACCAGCACCGACTCCACGGTGAGCTGGGACGCGTCGGAGGTGTACAGGCCGACGAGCCCCCCCGTGAGCTGCACCCCGCGGACCAGCGCCCCGGCGCCGTTGACCAGGGCGAGCACCGCCGTGCCGGTGGTGGAGATCGTGCTCACTCCCGCGCCGGCGCCCAGCAGGCTGACCCCACCGCTGAGCGTGGCCCCTGAGTAGGCACCCGCCGACAGGGCGATGCAGTCGCCGTCGGCGGCCACGGTCGCCGCGTCGGGCAGATCCCCGAACGGGGCGCTCTGGTCCCCGGTGCCGCCTGTTGCCCCGTCGCGCACGTACCAGATCTGCGCACAGGTGGCGTTTTCGGTGTACCATGTGCCGCTCCCCAGCGCGCGCGCGGGCACCCCGGCACAGGAGGCGGCGTGCTCCACGCACTGGCCGCTCCAGTCGTCGCCGCCGTCGTCCTTCTTGCAGCCGCCGACAAAGATGAGCAGCGCCACCAAGACGCTCGGGATAGCCGTATGTCTCATGGTCATTGCCTCTGCCCTAATTGACACATAACCATACCCTGCGCGCAAGTCGACGTCAAAGCGATGTATGAGCGGGCCCAGGCCGACCGGAGCCCGGGCAGACCTGATTTTCGTTTGAAATGATCCTGGGTTACCCGTATGCTCTGCGCGGGGAACCACTCTCCTAATAGAGAAATGACCGACGATCCCACCAAAGCAGCCGTGCCGAAGGGCGAGGAGTTCGCCCCGGGAAGCAGTGTGGACAACTTCCGCATCGGCAAGCTGCTGGGTGAGGGTGGGATGGGTGAGGTGTACCTGGCGCGGGACACGATCCTCGGTCGCAAGGTGGCGCTGAAGGTCATCCGACCCGAGGTTCTGGGAACCCCCGCGGCGGTGGAGCGCTTCTTTTTCGAGGCGCGGGTCACCGCGAGCTTCAACCATCCGCACATCATCACCGTCTATGCCGTTGGGCAACATGGCGGGTGCCCTTATCTGGCCCTCGAATACCTGGAGGGCCAAACCCTCCGCGAGCGTCTGGTGGACGAGCGCATGGGGCACCACGAGGCGGCCCGGGTGGCGCTGGCCATCGCCCAGGCCCTCGAGGTCGCCCACGACAACGGCGTCCTGCACCGGGACCTGAAGCCGGAGAACATCATCATCCCCAGGGACGGCCGACTGCGGGTGCTGGATTTCGGGCTGGCCAAGGCGGCGCGAAAAAGAATGACCACCGGCAGCCTCTCCGCGGTAACGCCGGCCGGTGGGGTGCAGTCGCCGAAAGCGAAAACCGAGGTCCCCCGCCGGGTCACCCCCGCTTTGGGCACACCGCGGTTCGACACCCTGGATGCGATTGAGAGCGGGCCCCTCGGCAGGATCGCACTCGACAAGACCATGGGTTCGGGCTCCCCGGCGCTGACCACGACCCCACTGCCCGCGCAGCGGGACGCCGTCACCCCGACCGGAATGGACAAGACCCTCGGCCCGGGTGACCTCCACGACGTAGGGCTGGACAAGACCCTCGACCCGGGTGACCTCCACGACGCCGGGCTGGACAAGACCCTCGGCCCGGGTGATCTCCACGACGCGGGGCTGGACAAGACCCTCGGCCCGGGTGACCTCCACGACGCCGGGCTCGACAAGACCATCGCTCCGGGTGATCTGCCGCCCGCCGCGCTCGACAAGACCATCGCTCCGGGCGGCACACTCCCCGGCCTTGCTGCGGACACCGTCCAGAGCCCGGCTCCGGTGGAGCGCTTCGGTGTAACCGCCGTCGGCATCCCCTACCGGACCGTGGAGGGCATCGTCGGCACGCCGCACTACATGTCCCCAGAGCAGTGGCTCCAAAAAGATTGCACGCCGGAAACCGACGTGTGGGCCCTGGGCCTGATTCTTTGGGAGCTCATCACCGGCGAGCAGCCGCTGGAGAAGCTCAACCTCGGCCAGATCGCGGCAAAGATCGGCCGCGGCAAGGAGCCGCTCGTGTTCGAGCCGCCGGACGGCACACCGGAGGAGCTCTCTGACCTCGTCACCCGGATGCTGGCTCAGTCCCAGGAGGACCGCCCCACCGCCGCCCAGGTGGCGCGGCAGCTCGAACAGTTCCTCCACGGCGAGCTGCCGCGTGACAAGCGGGGACGCGCGCCGAATCCCTTTCGGGGGCTGCTCCCCTTCCAGGAGGAGCACTCCGCCTTCTTCCACGGCCGGGACGCCGAGCTCGACGCTTTCCTCGAGCGGCTGCGCGGCGAAGCCGTGCTTCCCGTGGTCGGCCCCTCGGGAGCGGGCAAGTCCTCCTTCGTGATGGCCGGCGTCATTCCCCGGCTCCGGCACCAGGGCGCCTGGCGGATCCTCCGGCTGCGCCCCGGTCGCCACCCGTTCCGGACCCTCGCCACCCGGCTGCTCAGCGGCGAGCAGCGGCAGTCGAGCCTCGTGCAGACCATGCTCAGCGCCCTCACGCCCGCCAAGCTCCTCGCCCGCGCCGTGGCGGCGAAAACATCCCAGGACGGGGGTCCTGCCGAGGACGCCGAGCCCAGGCCGGAGGGCCAGCCCACCGCCGATGAGCTCGCGGCCGAGCTCCGGGCGCGGCCGGGACTCCTCCCCATGCTGCTCCAGAAGATCGCCGAAGAGAGCCGCTCCCGGGTGCTGCTCTACGTGGACCAGCTGGAGGAGCTGTACACCCTGGTGGAGGACGAGCAGGAGCGCATGGAGTTCATGCAGCTCGTCTGCCTGGGAGCCGACGATCCCGAGGGACCGGTCCGCGTGCTCTTCACGCTCCGGGACGACTTCCTCGGGCGACTGGCCAAGGGAGAGGTCGCCCGGGAGGCACTCAGCCGGGTCACCGTGGTTCGCGCGCCGGGAGAAAAGGCGCTCGAGGACATCCTGACCAAGCCCCTGGCCGCTGTGGGGTACCGCTACGAGGACCCGGCGTTGGTCCAGGAGATGCTCGCGGCGGTGCGAGGCGAGCCCGCGAGCTTGCCCCTGCTGCAGTTCACCAGCAGCCTGCTCTGGGAGCAGCGCGACGGGGAGAACCACATCCTGACGCGGGCGGTGTTCGAGTCCGTGGGCGGGGTCGCCGGCGCCTTGGCGCATCACGCCGACGGTGTGCTCCAGGGCCTCCCTCCCAAGGAGCTGCAGCTCACCCGGCATCTCCTCCTGCGGCTGGTCACGGCCGAGGGCACCCGCGTGGTGTTGCCCGTGTCGGAGGCCGTCGCCGGCCTGGGGGACGGCGCCGCCTCGCTGCTCCAGCGGCTCGTGGAGGCGCGGATCGTGCTCATCCACAAATCCGTGGACGGCGACGAATCAGGGGCCGAGATCGAGCTCATCCACGAGTCCCTGCTCCGGAACTGGGAGCGGCTGCGCCGTTGGATCGACGAGGGACGCGAGGATCTGGCGTTCCTCCACGAGGTGGGCGCGGCGGCGGCGTTGTGGACAAAGCGCGGCAAGCAGGACGACGCGGTCTGGACGGGGGACGCGCTCCATGACGCCCTCCGCGCCCTGGACCGCTGCTCCACCGAGGTGCCCGCCGACATCGTGGAGTTCCTCGAGGCGGGGCGACGCAAGCAGGACCACGCCCATCAGCTGCGCCGCCGGAGACGACTGGCGATCATGATCAGCCTCTCCATCGTCGCGCTCGCATCGATCATCGCGTCGCTGGTCTTCCTCGAGCAGAAACGTCAGGTCCGCCGGGAGAAGAACCGCGCGGAGACAGCGCGACAGCACGCGGACCGTCAACGGCGCGTGGCCGAGGATCAACGGCAACGCGCCCGCAGTCGCTGGGCAGAGGCGCAGCGCGAGGGCGCGCGGGCGGCGGCGGGGCGCGGCGACGTGCTCGAGGCCCGCGCCAAGCTCCGCGGCGCGCTGGAGCTGCAGGATTCCCCCCTCGCGCGGGCGCTGTGGTGGCGGCTGAGCCGGGACCCCGTGGTGTGGAAGCAGTCCCTCGGCGGACTGGTCTACGCCGTGGCTTTCTCTCCGGACTGCCGTCGCGTGGCCGTGGCGGGCCAGGATGCTGTCGTGTACCTGTACGACGTCAACCTGCGCTCCATGCTCGCGCTGCGGGGGCACGAGGACCAGATCTTCACCCTCGCCTGGTCCCCGGACGGACGGCGCCTGGCCTCCGGGAGCTGGGATGGACAGGTCCGCGTCCGCGACGTGGTGACCGGTCAGGTGACGCGGCTCCCCAAGCAGCCGTCCAGCATCTGGGCGGTGCGCTTCACGCCGGACGGGAAGCACCTCGTCACGTCCGACGCACGCGGCAGGATCGTGATCTGGGACAGTGGGTCAGGTCGCCGGATCCGGGAGCTGAAGGGCCACCGCGACCGGGTCCGCAGCCTCGACTTCAACCGGTCCGGGGATCGTCTGGCCTCCGGCGGTTATGACAAGCGCGTGATTCTCTGGGACTGGAAGCGGGGACAACCGCACCAGACGTTGGACGACCTCGGCACCATGATCTACTCCGTGGCGTTCTCTCCGGACGGCAAGCGACTGGTCGCGGGTGATCAAGCCGGGAGCGTCCGGATCTGGAAGCTCGGCGGTCAGGCCACCCTGGAGCGCCGGTGGAAGGCGCACCGGGGCGCCGTGTCCCTGGCGTTCAGCCCCGACGGCAGGCGGCTCGCCTCCGGCGGCCGCGACCACATCGTCCGTCTCTGGGACGTCTTCACCGGCCGCCGGCTCGGGGAGCTCCACGGGCACACCGACGGCATCTACGCCCTGGACTTCAGCCCGGACGGCCGCTGGCTGGCGACCGGAGCGCGCGACAAGACCGTACGGCTCTGGGACTCGCGCCGCTTCACGTCCACCGACGAGGCCGCGGGAGGCCACGTCGGCGGCGTGCACGGCGTGACCTTCGGCGCGAAGGACACGATCGTCGTGTCCGGCGGCGGCGACCGCACCGCCCGCGTCTGGGACGTCGCCTCCGGCACGGTGCTGCGCGTCATCCGCGGTCACACCGCCGGGGTGCGGTCCGTGGCCATCTCGCCCGACGGCCGGGTCCTGGCCACGGGCGGCTACGATCAAATGATCCGGCTGTGGGATCTGAAACAGGGTCGGCAACAGGCCGTGCTCCGGGGGCACGGCGCCCCGGTGTACGATCTCCGCTTCACGCCCCAGGGGGACCGGCTCGTTTCCACCGGCGGCGACGGCACCCTGCGGCTTTGGAGCCTGCGGAACCGCAGCCTCGAGCGGACGACCCGCATCTCCAAGGGCGCGACCTGGAGCCTGGCCGTGGCGCCCTCCGGCAAGTGGATCGCCGCCGGGACCCAGAGCGGGATCATCCGGACCCTGCCCCTCGGACCCGGCAGGCAGCGGGAGCTCAGGGGGCACAAGGCCAGCGTCTACGGCCTCGACATCAGCCCGGACGGCCGCTGGCTGGCGTCGGGGAGCGTGGACCGTACGCTGCGTCTGTGGGACGTGCGGGCCGGCACACACAGGGTGGTCGGGCAGCACAAAGACCGCGTGTACCGCGTGGCCTTCCACCCCGATGGGCAACGGGTGGTCAGCACCGGCGCGGACGGCCTGGCACGCCTCTGGACACTCTCCGGCGGAGCGCCCCGGGTGTTCTGGGGCCATCGCGGGGAGCTCAACGGCGTCAGCTTCAGCGGCCACGGCCGGCTCCTCGCGACGGCCAGCGACGACGGCACCGTCCGGCTCTGGGAGACCGACACGGGCCGGCCCGCCTGGCGCGCGCCGACCATCCTGCTCGACCCTCCGGCGCTGCCCACCCACCGCGGCTGGATCCACCTCGACACAGCGAAGAGCTTCACTCCGACGCCGAAGCGCTGGCGACGCGCCCTCCAGCAGCGGGCCCGGCACGCGTCCTTCAGCAGCGACGGTCGCTGGATGTGCGCGCTCGACTTCGAGGAAGCGGTGGAGCGCTGGGACTTGGCCGGCGACAAACGCGTCTATCGCAAGGCGGTGGGTGACCTGCGCCACGTGCAGGCCGTGCCCGGCGGCTGCTACACCCTCAGCGCCCAAACGCTGCGGTTCTGGAACGCGAAGGGCACGCCGCGCGTGCTGATCCAGCAGCATGCCACGGCCATGGACTGGCACGCCGGGCGCCTGACCGTTGCCGCGGGTCGGGCCCTGCTCACCTTCGACGGTCACGGGAAACAGGTCGAGAGGGTTCGCAAGTCAGACGTCGGAGTCACCGCGATCCGACAGACCCGCCGGGGGCTCGTGCTCGGCTTTCGGGACGGCAACATCGAGCTGCTCCCCGAGGCCGTCGCCAAGCGACGCGCGACCTTCCCCTTCGAGGGCGTGCCCCTCAGCCCGGTCGTCAGCCTCCTGGAGGGGCCCCAGGGCACGCTCGTGGCGGGCTATGCCAACGGCCTGCTCGGCATCTGGAACCTCGCCAACGGCGCTCGCTTCCACGCCGTGCGGCTGCACGGGCCCGTGCTGCACCTGCGGGTGAAGGGGCACCGTCTGTACGCCGCCACCGAGCTGGGCGATCACCGCACGCTTGACCTCTCCATTTTCCATCTCGGCTACTGCAAGCTGCTCCGTCAGGTCTGGCGCGCCACTCCCGCCCTCTGGGAAGGCGGACTCCCCGTCCTGCGCCGCCCCCCGGCGGGGCATCGCTGCAACCGATAGCTTTTGGATTCGCGCAGGAGAGCTCAGGGAAGCTCGGGGGCATCTCCCAGGTTGACCGGTTCGTCCGGCGGCGGGGCGGCGGCCGGCTCCACCGTGGTCCACGTGGGCTCGTTCGCCAAATTCCCGACGAGCACGTTGTTGTCGAGGATGTTGGCGTCGGCGCCCGTGCTCAGCACCACGGGAAAGTCCCCGCCGCTGATGCGGGTATTGCTCACCACCCCCGACGCCTGGTGGAAGAGAATCCCGGCCAGCGCCGCGTCGGTGATGTCACAATCCGTGACGTTGAAGTTCATGGCAGCACCGGCGACCGTTCCCGCGATCTGCACTCCGTACCCGTGCGCTCCATCCAGGGGGTCGGCCGCCACGGCATCGATCACCGTGCCCTGCACAAAGCCGCCGTAGCCCCTCACCGACAGCCCCGCCGTGGAATTCGACCGCAACAGGCATTTGGTCACCCCAAGGTTGGGGCACACATCGAAGGTACACTCGGCAGACACGCCGTAGCCGTGGCTCGCGCTGTCCACACCGGTCTGGAGTGCGGAGGTCTGGATCACCGCCGTCCGGTGCACGGTGGCGGGCACGTTGTACAGCAGGATCCCCGTGCCGGTGTTGCCCTCGAAACCACAGTCCTCGATGGTCACCGGCGCGCACACCCCGGCGTGGCAACTGACCTCGAAGCCGAAGCCGTAGCCATTGCTGACCTCCGTCTCGACGGTGTCCCGCACCAGCGACGAACGCACCACCGTCGTTGTGCCGCCCGCTGCGAGGGCCGCGGCCTGGTTGCCCTCGAACAGACACTCGCTCACCGAGAGCGACCCGCAGAGATTCGGGTTGTTGGCGGCACACATCCCAATGACGCCCCAGGCAAACATATCCGCGACGTTGGGCGAGCCCACAACGTTCCGGATCAGTGACCGCTCCACCACCCCGTCACTGCCGTAGATCTCGATTCCGGCGCCCGGCACCGCATCGATGATCGTGTCCCGGATCGCCGCCGGCGCGCAGATCCCGTCGTAGTCACAACCGGCCATGATCCCGATGGCCGCGGTGCGCTCCGAATTGATCAAGACCGTATCCCGCACCAGCGTGCGCTCCACGGTCAGCTCCACGCCTCCGGCGACGATGCCCATGGCGTGGTTCTGCTCCACCACCGAGTCGGTGATCGTGGTCGCACCGCAGTTGCCGCGGGCGTCACATCCCAGGCCGATTCCCCAGCACGAGTCGGCCGCCCACCCGACCCCGGGCACCGGGACGGTCCCCCGGACCACCGTACCCGATATCCGCAGCGGCGAAGAGCCGCCGAGGATGCCCGAGTCCAGGTTGTCCTCGATGACGCAGCCCTCCACCCGGACGTTGCCGCAGGCGCCCACGACCGGATCGCAACCCAGCATGAGGCCCCAGCCGATGCCGTACTCGCCGGACGCATCCTCGAGGGTGTCGCGAACCAGCGTGGCCCGAATCACCGCGTCCGGGCCGGCGATGCCGATCCCGGTCAGGTGGTTCCGCTCAACGATGGACTGGTCGATCAACACCTGGCCGCAGACCTGCGCCACCGGATCGCACTGCGCAGTGATCCCGGTCCCGATGTCTTCATCGGAGAGCTGGGGCCGGGTGTCCCGCACCACCGAGCGCACCACGGTCAGGTCCGCCCCTCCGGCAAGGATGCCCGCCGAGCGGTTGTTTTCCACGACACTGTCTTCGAGCCGGAGGCTGCCGCAGTCGCCTCCCGCCATGCATTGCATGCTGATTCCGGGCCCCACGGTCTGGTCGCTCTGCTTGCCCTCTGTGTTCTGGAGCACGACACCACGGAATGTCACGACCGGGCCAAACAGGAGCGCCCCGGCCTCGCGGCTGCCGTCCACGACCCCGTTTTCGAACAGGAGCGTGCCGCAATCACCGGTGCCCGGGTCGCAAAACGCCACCAGGCCGATCCCGAAAGCTCCGCCCGCTCCCGCCTCGGTGTTGCGGATGGTCACGTCCGTGGCGACCGTGGCGATCCCCACGGAGGTGAACGACTGCTCGCGGTTGTCGAGCATGGTCACGCCCGAGACGGTCATGGTGCCACAGACATTTGCGTCGGGGTCGCACCGGCCGGCCAGGGCCCAGCCGCCGCTGCCGTCCGAAAGCTGCGGCAGGCTGTCGCGGATCAGGCTGTCGGTCAGGGTCAGGTCAGTGCCGCGGTGATACACCGCCACGTCCCGGTTCCGCTGGAAGACCGAGCGGTCCACCACCATCGCTCCGCAGGTCCCGGCGGAATCACACGCGCCCGAGAGCCCGCGCCCCTGCGTGCTGTCGGATTCGGGTCCCATGTCCTGGACAACACACTCCGACAGGTCCAGCGACGAACCCTGGAAGGAAATGCCCCGCCCGGTGGCCAGCTCCACCTTGACGCGGACCAGGGTCAGCTCACCGTCCGCCTCCACGTCGATCCCGTGCGCACCCGTCGCCGTGACGCGGGACTCCTCCATCAGCACGCCCAGCGCGCCGGACACGACCAGGCCCTCGTTCGCGCCGCTCAGGGTCACTCCCCGAATCACCGAATCACTCCCGGCTGCGCTCACCTCGACCGCGGGCGCGGCGCCCACGCCGTTGATCCGCACCAGGGACGCGCAGCGCCCCGTCAGTCGAATCTCTTGACCGAGGAGCACGCTCTCGTCGTACACGCCCGGGGCGATGGCGATCTGCCCGCCCGCGGTCACCGCCCCGAGCCCCGCGGCAATGGTCGGATAGGGCGCTCCCGTGCTCCCATCCGGATTCCCCGCCGTGGAGCCGGCATCTACGTAGATTGTAATGCCATCGTCCAGGATGTTCCCCCAAGTCCCTGTGCCGCAGCTCCCCAGGGGCTGGCAGCTCGTCTGGCCCAGCACCTCCAGCTCGTCGTCGCCACAGGCCGTCGTGGGCAGCACAGGCTTACAACCGGCCTGCCCGTCGTCGTCGAACCCCGCGGGGCAGGTCTGCACGCCGACGGGCTGGCAGGTCGTCTCCCCGAGCACCGGCATGGTGCCCGGGCCGCACTCTGCCGGCGGAAGCACGGCTTCGCAGCTCCCCGTGTCGTCCGACGCGAAGCCGGTCGCGCACTGGGTGATGCCGATCTCCAGACACCCGCCGCCGAGCTGCGGAATCTCGTTGTCCCCCGGACAGGTGTCGAACTGCGGCACGCAGGCCGGCCCGACCTCGTCGTGGCCGACCGGACACGCCGCCGCATTCCCGTTCTCGTTGACGTTGTTGTTTCCCCCGGTCGCGTCGTCGTCCCCGCACGCTGCCAACCCCACGACGAGCGCCAGGCATCCCAGCGCCATCGATCCGCGCCCCACATTCATTCGTCTGGTCCGCATGCCACGCTCCCCAGTCAGTCCTTTACAGGCCGAATGTCGCATAGGCCAGCAGCGACAGCAAGAGCGCGGTCCCCGCCACGATGGCGACGATGGTCCACCCGCGCCGGCCGCCCGATCCGGCCCCCTCCACCGAGAACACGTGCCCGCACCCGGGACACCGAAACACGGAATTGGCCCCCACGATTCGACTCCCGAAGGGGAACACCGTCGGCCCCTGCTTCAAGACCTGACCGCACCGGGGACACTTGATCTCCATCAAAAACCCCTCTTCGACAGCAACGCCTTCACCGCCTTGTGCGGGCCTACCGTCCCCGGCACCTCGATGGTGCACAGCTCCTCGACGGTGAACCACTGCTCGAAGAGCGCTGTCAGCTCGGCTTCGGACGAGAAGTACAGGGTCGTCCCGAGCGGGGTCTGCCGAAACTTCCCCGTGCCGGCAAAGGAGTCCTGCTCACTGAAACAAACCGACAGGTACTTGGCACCGGCACGAAGCAACCGGTGCACGTTGGACATGTAGACGTCCCGATCCTCTGGAAATACGTGGTGCAGCACCTCCCAGTCGTAGGCCAGGTCAAACGAGCCCTCCAGCCCCTCCAACCCTTCCACGTCCGCAATCAAATCCCTCGCCTCGAAGCGGCACGCGGCGCCTTTCCGCTCGGCCAGCCGCCGCGCCAGCTCAACCGCGGCGGGAGACAGGTCGAGCCCTGTGACCGCAAATCCCCGACCGGCCAGCCAGACCGCGTAGTTGCCCGCGCCGCACCCCAGATCCACGGCCGCGCACGGTTGCACCCATCCCGATTCGACGAGCTCCACCAAAACTGCCGGCGGCGTTTCGGTGTTCCACGGAATGGCATCGAGCTCCCACTCCCGATAGATACCGTCCATCGTGTCCTTCAAGCTCATGGAGTCTCGTGCCTCACGCAGGTGCACCGGTCCCCCAGTATACTCGGCCGCCGGCCTGTTCCAATCGACGGCCACCCGATCTCGGGTATTATACCCGACATGGGCTTCCGCTCGGAGAAGGGACGATGTGCGATATGATAATGAAAAGCGCTGTGTCGCGGGAGGATTGTAAATGAGGACTGGATGGCATCGCTTGGCTGGCGCGGTTTACGTCGTGCTTCTGCTCGGAAGCTGGCTGTTGACGACAAAGGCGCGGGCGGCGGGGGAGCCGGACCAGGACGGGTTCCCGTCGTGGGCGGAGCGGGTCCACCACGAGCTCGCGAATCGGGCCCGGGTGGACCCGCAGCTCGAGATGACGGCATGTGGCGCGCCCTGTGACGAGGCCGCGTGCTACACCCCGCAGCCGCCGCTGTACTACAACCCGCTGTTGGGCCGCGCGGCGCGCTTCCACGCGGCGCACCTGAGCCTGAACAACTACTTCGCGCACACCTCGAGCTGCACCCTTCTGTCCAACATTCCCACCCTGTATCCGAACCAGTGCGACGGTGCGGCGGCATGCTCCTGCGAGGGCGGCGTGAACCAGTGCTCCGGAACATGCACCAGCGCGCAGGGGCGCGTGTCCCTGTGGGGCGCGGGCTACGGCGGGGAGATCATCGCCAGCGGGGGCTCCCCCAACTCGGCGTTCTATCTCTGGCTGTACGAGGACGCCGGCGGCGACTCCCAGTGCCACTTCACCATGGACAACGGGCACCGCTGGCTGCTGCTGACCAACAGCGGCGGCGTCGGCTTCGGCGTCGACGGCCGTCACGTGGGCGACTTCGGCTCGTCGGCTCCCGACTGGGTGCACCCGATCCCCTCGGGCACCCACTGGCCGCGACAGTCGGGCACGGTGGAGGCCTGGGCCAACTGGTACGACAGCAGCGCGCCGCTGTCGGCCCTGGTGAACGTGGAGGGGACCTGCCAGCCCATGACGCTGGAGCGCGGCACGGCGGACAACGGGGCGTATCGGGCGGACGTGACCGGGGTCGGGAGCGGCTGCCACCGCTACTACTTCGTGTTCGCCGACTCGATGAACACGCCGGTTACGTTCCCGAGCACCGGCTCTCTGGGCATCGGGCCCGAGGGGAGCTGCGACGACTGGAACACCGATCGTCCCGCCCTGGGGTCCGGCTGCGACTGCACGCCGAGCTGTGGGGGCAGCGTGTGCGGAGACGACGGCTGCGGCGGAACCTGCGGGGACTGCGCCGCAAACGAACACTGCGTCAACGGCCAGTGCGAATCCACCGCGGATCCGGACGCCGGTCCGGGGCCGGACACCGGTCCGGGTTCGGACAGCTCCACCCCCGGGGACGGCGCCGCGCCGAGCGGTGACGCCAGTGGCGACGACCCTCCCGGGGACATCTCGGGCGGCTGCAGCTGCCGCGCCGCCGGCGCCACCGCCGGTCAGACCGCTTTCGTCGTGACCCTGCTCCTCCTGCTCTGGCTTGCTCGCCGCAGGCGGTAGCCGCCATCCCTTTATTTGTAGGAGTGATCGACAGTGACGGGGCTGGCGGCGCGAGGCCGGGCGGGCCTCCGCCCACGGGCCTTGCGGGCGCGAATGAAGGCAGCGCTGCGGTAGCCCGAGAGAGACTCACCCACGTCGTTGAAGTTGTACGTGCGCCGGTCCACGCGCAGGCGCTTGGCCGCACGGAAGCTGCCCAGGAACTCCTTGACGTCCTTGGCGCGGGCGCTGCGGGTCGACGCGGCCCCCCGCGATCCGAGGGCCTCGGTGGCTGCCGTGTTGAGCAGGATGCCCCGGAACCGCTTGTAGATCCCGTGGCCCGCGAACCACCGCACGCTGCGGAGCTTGCCGTTCACGGCATAGGCGATTCCCACGACTCTGTTGGCCTGCCGGAGCCCGTCGAGGTGGCGGATGACCTTGGCGGTGATTCTGTTGCGCTGCTTCCTGAGCTGCTTATCGTTCACGCTGACCAGCAGGCTGCTGGTCAGCGAGTGCTTGCCGACCTTCCGGTTGTACCGCGAGACGTTCCTCCACACCTCCTGCTGGTTCACCTTGTACTGCCCGGCAGTTCGCACGTCCTGGGTCGCGAGCACCTCGAGCACGGTGAACTTGCCGCCGGTGGCCTTGCCCCCTCGCGTGGCGTTCCACCGCCCCTTTTCCACGCAGAAGACCTTCACCCGGGAGGAGCTGTTCGAGCTGATGATCGTGTCCTCGCCCACCTGCCGGTCCTGCTTTCCCCCCACGATGATGGTGCCGCCGAGGATGAGAATCGAGTCGCTGCCCCGATTGACGACCTCAATCATGCCCACCCGGGCGCTGGAGGCGCCGATCTCGCGCACCTCGGCGTTCCGGTTGGCCACCGCCTCACGCAAGGTGACAAACGTTCCGACTTTTTTTTGTTTCAGGGCGTACACAGGGAACACAGCCAGACGTCCGAGCTGAAGCGGATTGCCCACGGTGTGGTTCCTGTCCACAGCCACCCCGGGCGGTCGGGCGACCTTGCGGCTGCGTCGAGCCCGGGCCGAGAGAAGTGGTTGCGAAAAGGCGACAACCAGCAGGGCGCCGAGCAACAGCACCCGGGTCAACCGCACGAGCTGCCAAAACGTCATTGATTTTGGTCCCTCACACATCCTCTGACTCCTCTGCGACCGGACGAATCGCGCAGGCTGCCGGCATATCTCGTCCAACGGCTTGGATACGCACAATTGGGGCAAAAGATCCGGGTGGAGAGGGAAGTACCCGCCAGCACTAGTTAAATAGACATAATTGGACCGATGAGCTACTCTGTGGTGGGTTAGTCGAAATTTTCTCGGGATGTGGACTTGACTGCAATCGGTCGCAATACGTCGCTTTTTGGCGTTTTTCGGTGGATCCTCTGGATTGCCGCTGTCTGCTCATTCCTGAGCTTCTCCGTGCGCCCCGCCGCCGCCCAAAGCGGCATCAAAGACATCAACGTCCTGAATTTCGACCCCAGCACGAGTCCCTACGGCATCGTCACGACCGACACGGCGCGGACCCTCGGGCACCTGAAGTGGCACGTGGGTGCGACCTTCAGCTATGCGATGGATCCGTTCCGGTTCACGGTCAACCAGGGACCGATCTTCAAGTTCGTGCACAACCAGGTGCTGGCAGACGTGGTGCTCGGACTCGGCCTGTCCGACTATTTCGAGATCGGCGTTCACCTGCCCATCGTGCTGTACCAGGACAACGTTGGCGGGACCGATCCACTCGGCATGGGCGACACGCCGCTCAGCCAGCAGTCAGTGGGCGACCTACGCTTCGTGCCCAAGGTGCGGTTTTGGAAGAACACGGGCCACGGCTTCGGCCTCGCCTTCGTTCCCCAGTTCACGCTGCACTCCGGGCTCGAGCACGAGAACTCGGGTGACAACCTTCCCACCTTCGAGCCCAAGCTGGTGCTCGACTACACCTTCAAGCAGGGAACGGTCATCGCCGTCAACGCGGGCATGCGGATCCGCAAGGGGACCGAGGTCGGCAAGCTGCGTCAGGACCACGAGTTCTTCTACAGCGCCGGCACCGAGATCAACCTCTACAAGAAGCAGTGGTCCCTGCTGGCCGAGGTGTTCGGCTCGGTGGGATTCATGCCCGCCGCTTACGATCCCAACAAGGGTGTGGACATCGAAGAGCTGCCGCTGGAGGCGCTCGGTGGGGTCCGGTATCGCTCTCCCGTCGGACTGATCGTCACGGTCGGTGGCGGAGCGGGGCTCACGGACGGCTACGGCACCCCGGCCTTCCGGGCGTTCCTGAGCCTCGGCTACACTCCCCCGGTGAAGAAAGCGAAGCCAAAGCCGCCCGAGGACAAGGACACCGACGGCGACGGGATCGTCGACAGCAAGGACAAGTGTCCCACGATCCCCGAGGACAAGGACGGCTTCGAAGATGAAGACGGCTGCCCGGATCCGGACAACGACAAGGACGGCATCTGCGACGACAACGCCGAGATCCAGCGCCGGCTCCCCGCCTACAAGGCGCAGTGCACCGGGAGCGACCGCTGCCCGAACCAGCCCGAGGACAAGGACGGCTTCGAGGATTCGGACGGCTGCCCGGATCCGGACAACGACGCCGACGGCGTGAAGGACGCCGTGGACAAGTGCCCCGGCACCGACGAGGACGCCAAGACCGGCTTCGGCAAGACCAAGGAAGATCGAGACGGCTTCGAGGACGACGACGGCTGCCCGGATCCGGACAACGACAAGGACAAGATCTGCGACAGCAACGATCAGATCCAGAAGACCCTCCCGCTGTGGATCAAGATCTGCAAGGGGCGCGACCAGTGTCCCGACCAGCCGGAGAACTACAACGGGTTCGAGGACGACGACGGCTGTCCGGACAAGATCGGGCAACCGCGCGTCACGCCGGATCCGACCGACCCGCGCGTCACGCCGGATCCGACCGACCCGAGGGTGCGTCCGCGTCCGAGGGTGCGTCCGCGTCCGAGGGTGCGACCCCGGCGGAGGGTGCGTCCCCGGCCGAGGGTGCGGCCGCGTCCGTATCTCACACCGACCGGTACCGGGTCCATCTCGGACACCATCTTCTTCGCCACCGACTGGTGGCGTCTACGGGACCGGTTCAAGCCCGGGCTGCGGCGGCTCGCCAAGAAGATCCTGCGCAGCAGCGTCTGGAAGGTGATCGAGATCCAAGGCCACGCCGATGAGCGCGGCACGAGGAAATGGAACCAGATTCTCTCCGGGCGCAGGGCCTACGCGGTCTACCGGTTCCTGGTGGCCGGGGGCGTGCCGCGGTGGCGATTGACCATCAAACCGATGGGCAAGGAGCAGCTCGTGCAGTCGGGTTGCCGCGACCTGAGCGACAAGGACGAGCAGGCCGCCTGCCTGGCCAAGAATCGGCGCGTCATCTTCAAGGTGCTCTACCGCTACGGTGAGCGCTAGCAGTGGCACGCTGACCAGCCGATCCCGCGAGACCCCCATCACCCAATCATTGAGTGAGTAATAGGGGTTACCAGAGATACACTCTGTGTTGAAAAACAGCCTTTTAACCACGGTTCAGGTGTCGTCAACCCCCTCCAAATATTCCTGTTGTATGGCTCTGTAAAGATTGGTAAAATTTCGTAGGCTGTTATCTAGGCAGTCGCGGTGCGTGCAGGGTAGCTATGAACCACAGCGTCGACTTCGGGAGTATGTCATGCGTAAGGTAGCGAAGAGAGTATGGGTCGTCGCGGCCATTTCTGGGCTGTTGCTGACGGCGGGTTGCCGGGACAAAAGCATCCTCGACTTCGGGATTCCGGACTCGGGCCCCCCGGACGCGGGGTGCCAGGCCGCGACCGACTGCAACGACGGCAATGACTGCACGCAGGACCTGTGCACCAATGGGGTCTGCGAAAATCCCGGACTGGCCGATGGCGCCGCGTGTGACGGGGGGGACGGGGACCTGTGCAACTCGACCTGTCAGGCGGGTACGTGCACCACCAACACCCCGGTGGCCTGCGCCGACGACGGCGAGGCGTGCAATGGGGCCGAGGCGTGCAATCCCACCACCGGCCTGTGCGAGAGCTCGGGCAACCTGGCGAACGACACCCCCTGCGACGGCGGGGACAGCGACTTCTGCAACTCCACCTGCCAGGCCGGTGCGTGCACGACCGCGACGCCGGTGAGCTGCCCTGACGACGGCAACCCCTGCAACGGCGCCGAGGCCTGCGCACCGGCCACAGGCCAGTGCGGCAGCGCGGGCAACCTGGCGGACGGCACGGCCTGCGGCGGCGGCGGGGACCTGTGCACCGCCACGTGTCAGGCAGGGGTGTGCGGCGGGCCGGCAGTGGCCTGCGCCGACGACGGGGACCTTTGCAACGGCGCCGAGGCGTGCGTGCCGACCACCGGTCTGTGCGCCGCCCCCGGAAATCAGCCCGACGGTACGGCCTGCGGCGGGGCCGGTGATCTGTGCACGGCCACGTGTCAGGCCGGAGTCTGCGGCGGACCTGCCGTGCTCTGCGCCGACGACGGAAATCTCTGCAACGGCGCCGAGGCGTGCGTGCCCGCTACCGGTCTGTGCGCCTCCCCGGGCCCCGTCGCAGACGGCACCGCGTGCGGAGGAGGGGCCGATCTCTGCACCGGCACGTGCCAAGCCGGCCTGTGCACCGGCCCGGCCGTGATCTGCCCGGACGACGGCAACCTGTGCAACGGCGCTGAGGCGTGCGTTCCCGCCACCGGTCTGTGCGTCTCCCCGGGACCCATCGCCGACGGCACGGCGTGCGGCGGGGGGGGTGATCTGTGCACCGCCACCTGCAATGCCGGAGTCTGCGGCGGCCCGCCCGTGGCGTGCGTGTCCGACGGCAATCTGTGCAACGGCACAGAGGCGTGCGTGCCCGCCACCGGTCTGTGCGCCTCCCCCGGGCCCATCGCCGACGGCACGGCGTGCGGGGGTGGGGGGGATCTGTGTACCGCCACCTGTACCGCGGGGCTCTGCGCCGGCGCGGCAGTCGTGTGCGCAGACGACGGAGAGTCGTGTAACGGGGCCGAGGCCTGCGTGCCCGGGACAGGCTTGTGCGCATCGGCCGGGAATCTCCCCGCCGGCACAGCATGTAACGACGGGGTGTTCTGTAATGGGGCCGACACCTGTGACGGTGCAGGAGTCTGCGCCGTCCACCCCGGCGATCCCTGCGCCGCCGGTAATGCGTGCAACAACACCTGCAACGAGGCCACGGACACCTGCTTCTCGCCCGCGGCCACGGCCTGTGACGACGGCTTGTTCTGCAACGGCGTGGACACCTGCGACGGTGCGGGTACGTGCAACTCAGCGGGTGATCCCTGTCCCCCCGGGACCTGCGACGAGCTGGCCGACAACTGCGCGGCCTGCGGGGACGGGATCGTCGGCCCGGGCGAGCAGTGTGACCCGGCTGCACCAGCGAGCAACAACTGCTGCAATCCGGTGACGTGCCAGTGGACAGGTGCCGGAGTAGCCGATCCCCAGGCGGTGTGCGCCGGCGCGGCGGAGTGCCAGCTGAATGTGTGTAACGGCGCGGGCGGGTGCGCAATCAACAACGTCGCGGACGGCACAGCCTGCACGAACAACGGACTGTTCTGCGACGGAGCGGAGACGTGCCAGGCCGGCGCCTGCACCAGCGCGGGCGACCCCTGCGCCGGCGGCAGCGTGTGCAACAACACGTGCAACGAGGCCACGGATACGTGCTTCTCCCCAGCCGCCACCCCCTGCGACGACGGCGCCTTCTGCAACGGCGCCGACACCTGCAACGGCGCCGGGGCCTGCGTCTCGGCAGGCGACCCCTGCGCCGGCGGACCCGCGTGCAACAACACCTGCAACGAGGCCACGGATACGTGCTTCTCGCCGGCAGCCACCTCCTGCGACGACGGCGCCTTCTGCAACGGCGCCGACACCTGCAACGGCGCCGGGGCCTGCGTCTCGGCAGGC
>JBDRSE010000049.1:0-3526 GCA_043825095.1 bacterium | reverse complement strand
GCCCCCATGGATCCCGAGGATCTGGACGGCTTCCAGGACGACGACGGCGTTCCCGATCCCGACAACGACGGCGACGGGGTCTGCGATCCGAATCCGACCATTCAAAAGAACCTCGCCGCGTACAGGGGGGTGTGCAAAGGCAAGGACCTGGCCCCCATGGATCCCGAGGATCTGGACGGCTTCCAGGACGACGACGGCGTTCCCGATCCCGACAACGACGGCGACGGGATCTGTGACCCCAACCCGGTGATCCAGAAGAACCTGTCGCGGTACCAGAAGATCTGTTCTTTTCGTGATCTGTGCCCGGAGGATGCGGAGGACATCGACAACTTCGAGGACAACGACGGCTGCCCGGATCCGGACAACGACCTGGACGGGGTGTGCGACGACAACCCCTCCATCCAGAAGCGGCGGGCGCAATTCAAGAGCTACTGCCTCGGTGTTGATCGGTGCCCCAACCAGCAGGAAACCATCAACGGCTACAAGGACGACGACGGCTGCCCTGACCAGCCTGCGGCCAAAATCAAGCTCAGCCGCAACAAGATCGAGCTCTTCGAGCGCGTGCGCATTTCTTCCCGGAAGGTCCAGATTCACCGCAAGTCGCGCGCGATCCTGAGGTTGTTTGCGGTCACGCTGCTCCGCAACCCGTGGATCAGGAAGATCCGGATCGAGGGGCACAGCGCGCAGCGCGATTCCGGGGAGCGGTTCCTCTTCCAGTCGCTGAAGTGGGCCGAGGCGGTGAGGAAGTTCCTCGTCGCCGAGGGCGTGAGCGCCGATCGGATCGCCGTGATGGGCTTTGGCGGGAGCCGACCGCTGAGGGCCAACTGCGAAACAATCCGGAAACGGAGAGCTCGCCGCAGCTGCCGCGCCGCGAACGAGCGTCTCGACTTCATCCTCGTGGAGGCAGCCTTTCCCAAGCGGGACCGCGTCAGCACGCCGCACGTCCTGGAAGGGCTCTGGGATTGAGAGCGCCCCGGAACTGATCGCAAGAAACGGGTCGCTTCGGGATCGGGGGGTTGCTACGTTGGGATTCGTCTACCACACGAGCGACCGGAGGCGAGCATGACATCCCGGGACTACCCGCGCATCGAGCGGGCCATTCAATTCCTCGAGCAGCGGGCTGTCGATCAGCCGTCCCTGGACGAGGTGGCGGCGCACGTCGGACTTAGTCCGCACCATTTTCAGAGGCTGTTTCAGCGATGGGTGGGGGTCAGCCCGAAGCGGTTCCTCCAGTTCGTGACGTTGGGCCACGCCAAGCAGCTCTTGCGGGGGTCCGCGTCGGTGCTGGACGCCAGCTATGCCGTGGGCCTCAGCGGGCCGGGGCGGCTCCACGACCTGTTCGTCGCTGCCGAAGCCGTCACCCCGGGCGAGCACAAGAGCCGGGGCAGGGGGCTCGCCATTCACCATGGGGTGTGCGACTCCCCCTTTGGTGACTGCCTCGTCGCCATGACGGAGCGGGGAATCTGCAATCTGTGGTTTCCAGAAAAGGCAGCACCGGAAACGGCATCCGAAGAGCTGCTCCAGGCATGGCCCGGGGCGACGTTCACCGAGGATCGCCGCGCGGCCCGGGCGGCAGTTGACCGGATCTTCTCCAGCGCCCAGCTCGACGATCAGGGGCTCCGGCTGCACCTCCGGGGCACCAACTTCCAGCTCCAGGTGTGGCAGGCCCTGCTGCAAATCCCCGAAGGTTCGGTCGTCTCGTACGGCGCGCTCGCGCGTCGGCTGGGCGCACCCCGCGCGACCCGTGCCGTGGCGAGCGCAGTCGGAAGGAACCCCGTGGCCTATCTCATCCCGTGTCACCGCGTGCTCCGAAGCAGCGGCGCCATCGGCGGCTATCGCTGGGGCAAGGCGCGAAAGCGGGCGATGTTGGCCAGGGAGGCATTGACGGCCGGGTAGGCGGACAGCGATGGCGAAGAAAGCGCCTACTCGTCACCTTCGGGTCGAAGCGACTTCATGCGCTGCTGAACCAGCGCCTTGATTCCGGTGGGGTCGGGAACGTCGGCGAAGACGATCTCCTCCTCCCCACCGGCGGCGCTGGCGAAGCCCACGCGGCCGATGTTCAGGATTCGCTGCACCATGTTCTGTCGCACATTGACCAACCGGATGTCCACAATGCGGATTTCGGCGGTGAACCGGCTAATCAGTCCTTTGCGCGCCATCACCGACTCTGACCGTACCTCGTAGGTATGGAAGCGCGTCTGGAGCCAGCCGAAAAACGGCAACAGCCCCGCGGCCAATAGAATCAGCACCATCCACGGCCAGAATGGCATAGCCTTCCACAGGACGAGCTTGATGAGGAGAATCACCGCCGGCGCTAGCGCAATCGGCAGGATGAAGAAGCTCAGGAAGTTCTTCATTGACGGATGGATTCGAATGATTTCGTTGTCGTCCATGCACGAAGTATATCGAATCGCGGCCCATTTCGCGCGATGTTTGTGAACAATCACCGCCGTGCTCCCCCCAAGAGGCGCGGCCGCTCCTTTCGCGCGACGATTGTATCCAACCGGCGCGCGCCAGCGCCCCTGAGCTTTCTCTGGGCTCCGGTCGCTGGCGCGCCGTGATTTCGACGTTCCAGGGATCGTGGTATCAGGCGGTGTCGGTATTCTCGGGATGGCGCGGGGGACGAGACCAGTGGATGAGGCGTTGGCCGCGGACCTCCCACAGGGGCAGGCCCGACTCGAGCCCCATTTCCCACACCAGGCGATCCGGCGCCTGGCCGGTGACCCGGAGCCGAGCGGCGTGCACGCCCTCGAGGTGGTGCCGGTTGCACAGCAGCACGAGGTTGCTGTCCTCTTCTCCGCCGCCCCGGGACCGGAACACGATGTGATGCACGGCCAGGTTCCGGCGGCAGGAGCAGCCCGGCGCCGCGCACCGCCAGCCGTCCCGCTCGGCAATGCGATAGAGCGACTCCGACTGGGTCGGGCGGAGCTCGGGCGCGCTCCACACCTTCAGGAAGTGCTCCACCAGCCGCGCGAAGCACTCTCCCTCGCTCAAATCCGCCCCTTGGCGCAGGCGAACCAGGGCCACCGCCTCCTCGAGCACTGCCCAGACCTCCTCCGTGGCCGAAATGTGCACGTCCACGGTGCCGCGGCTGCTCGCACACAGCTGCGCTTCGGCCTCCGCCCCCTCGCGCGTGGTGTCGCTGCCGCTCGCACACAGCTGCGCTTCGGCCTCCGCCGCCTCGCGCGTGGTGTCGCAGCCGCTCGCACACAGCTGCGCTTCGGCCTCCGTCCCTTCGCGATCGGCGGCGGAGTCGAAGTCGGGGTCCAGCGGCGGTGGAAACGGCGCCCAGGGTCCGTCGCCACGGGCGGCCGCCCGCTTTGCCGCCCGCACCTGGGCGGCGAGCCGACGGCAGGTCACCTCCCGGGCCCGGGCCAGCCAGGCAGCGCAGGAATCCTCGTCCGCCACCTCGGCCACCAGCCGCGCCCGCTCGAAGCCGATCTCGCCCTTGCTGTACGCCGCGTCGAGCGCGCGCAGGCCGTACAGCTTGCGGTCGAGCCGCGCGTGCTGCTGCAGGCTCCGCAGG
>JBDRSE010000048.1:0-15539 GCA_043825095.1 bacterium | reverse complement strand
CGAAGACACTCTGTCCCACCCCGACGCTCTCCCGCTCTTCCACCCTGGGAACCGCGCGCCCGCGCCCGCAGCCCCCCAGAACGCGCTGGGGCGATGGCGCGCGACGTTGATGGCCCGGGGCTAATCATGAGCTCAGGGGCGATGGCGCGCGTCGTCAGCGTAGCGATGGACAACCGGGGCTCGGCGGAGCGACTCGGCAGGGGCTCGGCGGAGCGACTCGGCAGGGGCTCGGCCCCCCCTCACTATTCTCACGACATAGGGGAAGCCGTGTTATTGTTCCCGCACCAGGAGGTGGTCACTTGCCGAGAGGACCGGACAGCGTGGCGTTCGAGGACCTGCTGCGGAGGCGGGGAACGGGTGCGCAGGGGAATCCGGAAGTGGAGGGGGAGATCCACGCGCAGTACACCGACGACTGCGCGGTGATGATTCTGGATTCTTCGGGGTTCACGCGGCTGACCAAGGCTCACGGCATCATTCATTTTCTTTCGTTGGTGGTGCGGATGCGGGACCTCACGCTTCCGCTTTGTGAGAGCCACAACGCCATCGCGGCCTGGGCCGAGGCCGACAATCTGTACGCGATTTTCAAGACGGCCAAGGATGCGCTGCGGTGTGCGATCGAGATCCAGGCGGTGGTGATGGCGGAGAACGCGGAGCGGCCCGAGACCGACCGGCTCGCGGTGTGTATAGGGCTGGGGTATGGCAAGATGCTGCGCATCGGGGGAGAGAACGTGTACGGGGATGAGGTGAACCTGGCCAGCAAGCTGGGGGAGGACATCGCAGGGCCCAACGAGGTGCTCATCACCCAGACGCTCTACGACAAGGCCGGAGACAAAGACCTCCAGGTGGAGCTGTTCAGCCAGCGCGTGAGCGATGTGGATATCCAGTACTACCGGGTGCGATTGCCGGAGCAGGACGACTAAGAACAGACGATTGCATCACTTTCCCGCCTGCCCCCGGGAGCGGCAGCTCCCAGCCCTTGTAAATCCCAAGTCGCGAGATTATTGTCACGCTGAAATTCGTGGACCGCCGGAGTTAGGAAGACCCATGGCAACTGTCGCTTTGAAGTTCTACTCAACGTCCATCGGGAAGAAAGTGGTGATGGCCGTCACCGGCTTCCTCCTCTTCGGTTTTCTGTTGGTGCACATGCTGGGCAACGCGCAGCTGTACCTGGGCTCCAGGCAGCTCAATGCCTATGCGGCGTTCCTGTCGAGCAAGCCGTCTTTGGTGTGGTTCACCCGGATCACGCTGCTGCTCGCCGTGACGCTGCACGCCATCGCCGCGGCGCAGGTGTGGCTGCAGAATCGGGCGAGTCGTCCGATTGGGTATCAGATGCAGCAGTATCGGGAGACCTCCTACGCCGCACGGACCATGATCTGGGGCGGACCCATCATCGCGCTCTTCGTGGTGTACCACCTGCTGCACTTCACGACCGGGCATCTGCACGGCACCTTCAACAAGGCCGACGTCTACGGCAACGTGGTGGCGGGCTTCAAGGTGTGGTGGATCTCTGCGGTCTACATCCTGGCGAACCTGCTCGTAGGACTGCACCTGTTCCACGGGCTTTGGAGCTGGATGCAGACCCTCGGCATGAACCACCCCAAATACAACCCTTGGCGGAAAAACCTCGCGGCGGTCTTCGCGGGCCTCATCGCGTCGATCAACGTCTCCTTCCCCGTGGCCGTGCTCATGGGTCTGATCAAGTAAGGACAAGGGAACGCCGCCATGGAACTAGACGCAAAAATCCCCGAGGGTCCCATCGAACAGAAGTGGGACAAGCACAAGTTCAAGCTGAAGCTGGTCAACCCGGCCAACAAGCGCAAGTACAGCATCCTCGTGGTGGGCTCGGGCCTGGCGGGCGGCTCCGCCGCCGCGACCCTGGCCGAGCTGGGCTACCACGTGCGCTGTTTCTGCTATCAGGACAGTCCGCGCCGGGCCCACTCCATCGCGGCCCAGGGCGGAATCAACGCCTCGAAGAACTACCAGAACGACGGCGACAGTGACTACCGCCTCTTTTACGACACCGTCAAGGGCGGCGACTACCGCTCCCGGGAAGCCAACGTGTATCGGCTCGCCCAGGTCAGCGGCAACATCATCGACCAGTGCGTCGCCCAGGGTGTGCCCTTCGCGCGAGAATACGGCGGCCTCCTGGCGAACCGCTCCTTCGGAGGAGCCCAGGTGTCGCGAACGTTCTACGCCCGGGGGCAGACCGGGCAGCAGCTCCTGCTGGGGGCGTACTCCGCCCTGAGCCGACAGATCGGCCTGGGGAACGTGGAGATGGTTCCGCGGACCGAGATCCTGGACGTTGTGGTCAGCGGCAATCGCGCCTGCGGTGTCGTGGTGCGGGACATGGTCACCGGGGGGGTCACCTCCTACGCCGGCGACGCGGTGGTGCTCGCCACGGGGGGGTACTCGAACGTCTTCTACCTGTCGACCAACGCCAAGGGCTGCAACGTCACCGCGGCCTACCGCGCCTACAAGCGCGGCGCCGCCTTTGCGAACCCCTGCTACACGCAGATCCACCCGACCTGCATCCCGGTGACCGGGGACCACCAGTCCAAGCTCACCCTGATGAGCGAGTCCCTTCGGAACCACGGCCGCATCTGGGTTCCCGAGCAGGCGGACGACAAGCGCGCGCCGGGAAAGATCCCGACCGAGGGCCGCGACTACTACCTGGAGCGGCGCTACCCGAGCTTCGGCAACCTCGTGCCGCGGGACGTGGCCTCCCGGGCCGCCAAGGCCGTCTGCGACGAGGGCCGGGGCGTCGGCGACACCGGGCTCGGCGTGTACCTCGACTTCAACACCGCCCTCGAGGAGCACGGAGAGGACTTCATCCGCGAAAAGTACGGCAACCTGTTCCACATGTACGAGAAGATCACCGCGGAGAATCCATACCAGGTGCCGATGCGCATCTATCCGGCGCTGCACTACACCATGGGGGGGCTCTGGGTGGACTACAACCTGGAGTCCACGATTCCCGGACTCTTCGTGCTGGGTGAGGCGAACTTCTCCGACCACGGCGCAAACCGGCTGGGCGCCAGCGCGCTCATGCAGGGGCTCGCTGACGGGTACTTCGTGGTTTCGCATTCGGTGGGGGATTTCCTGGCGCGCACGGGAAAGTCCACCGCGGACACCGAGAGCCAGTGCTTCAAGCAGGCCGAAACCGAAGTGAACGAGAAGATCAAGAAGCTGCTCAACATCAAGGGCGAGCGCACGCCCGACTCCTTCCACAAGGAGCTCGGCAAGATCCTCTGGGAACACTGCGGCATGGCGCGCAACGAGGCCGGGCTCAAGCAGGCCCTGGAGGAGATCCCCAAGCTCCGGGACGAGTTCTGGAAGAACCTCAAGCTCGTGCCCACCCGCAACGACCAGGTGAACCAAACCCTGGAGCGGGCCGGGCGCGTGGCCGACTTCCTCGAGTTTGCCGAGCTGCTGGTGGTCGACGCCCTGGAGCGCGCGGAGTCCTGTGGCGGACACTTCCGGGAGGAGAGCCAAACCGAGGAGGGCGAAGCGCTCCGGGACGACGAGGGCTTCGCCCACGTGGCGGCCTGGGAGTTCGCCGGGGTGGGAGAGCCGCCGGTCCTGCACAAGGAGCCGCTCACCTTCGAAGAAGTGTCCCTCACCCAGCGAAGCTACAAGTAGGAGACTCGAATGGACTTCACGCTCAAAGTGTGGCGCCAGAAGAACCCGCGCGACCGAGGCCGCTTCGCGACCTACAGGGCCGACGACATCAGCGCGGACACGTCCTTCCTCGAGATGCTCGACATCGTGAACGAGCGGCTCATCGAGCGGGGCGACGAACCCATCGTCTTTGACCACGACTGCCGAGAGGGCATCTGCGGCACCTGCGGCTGCGTGGTCAACGGCTTTGCCCACGGCCACCAGGAAGGCACCACGCTGTGCCAGCTACACATGCGGTCCTTCGACGACGCCCAGACCATCTGGATCGAGCCCTGGCGGGCCCGGGCGTTCCCGGTCATCGCTGACCTCATGGTGGATCGCAGCGCCTTCGACAAGATCATTCAGGCGGGCGGGTTCATCTCCGTCCGCACGGGCGCCCCCCAGGACGCCAACGCGACTCCGATCAACAAGGACGACTCGGACCAGGCCTTCGACGCCGCGGCGTGCATCGGCTGCGGCGCCTGCGTCGCCTCCTGCCCCAACGCCTCGGCCATGCTCTTCACCTCGGCCAAGATCACCCAGCTCGGCCTCCTGCCTCAGGGTCAACCCGAGCGCTGGGACCGCGTCAAGGCCATGGTGTCCGCCATGGAGGAGGCCGGCTTCGGCGCCTGCACCAACCACGGCGAGTGCGAGGCTGCCTGCCCCAAAGAGCTCCCCATCGACTTCATCTCCCGCATGAACCGCGACCTCATCTGCGCCACGCTGAAGAAGTAGACCGCACGGCCCTGAACCCCAGAGAACCGTTCCCAAGATCGCTACAGTCTGTCCTGATCCGGCCGAAGACCGGTGCTCGAGCTCGAGCTAGAGCACGATCCCCGAGTGAGCCTAACCCACGATCCGCTAGCGGGGGACGCAGACGAGGGCGGTGGAGGGGCTGGCTCCGGAGCTGAGGATGAAGCGGTCCTGCTCGTCGGCGTGGGTGCCGGGAATGGTGGCGCAGGACTCGTTGATCGGCCAGGCCTTCGAGGCGCAGACGCCGACCGCGGGGTCTGGGGAGGCCACGCAGAAGGTGGGGGCCGTGCCGTCGAGGTCGGGGCAGTAGCCGTCGCAGGGCACGGTGCAGAAGCCGGCGAGTTCTCCGGTGTCCGAGGTCTGGAAGGTGAAGCACTCACCCGGCACGTCGCCGGACATGAAATCACACTCGCTGGGGTCGGTGCAGGGGTCGCCGATCCAGGGGTCCCGGGGGGGCGTGACGCCGTTGAGCAGCGGGAAGGTATCCACGTCGTCCAGGGTGGTGAACGCGAACCCGGCCGCTTCCAGGGCGGTGAGCAGCGGGTCGAGCTGCTCCACGGCGTAGCGCTTGATGTCGTGCATCAGCAGGATGCCTCCGCCGTTCGCCGTGGCCTGATGCACGGAAAAGCCGACGAAGTCGCCACGATAAGAGTCCGGGATGTGCTGAAAGGTGCTGGAGGCGCAGTAGCCGTAGCCGCCCGCGGAGCTGTTGAAGCACCAGTCGGCGGTGTCGATGTGCCAGCCCACGACGTGGTAGCCGAAGCCGGTCACGATGGAGTAGGTGGTGCAGTTCGCCGAGCCGTAGGGGAACCTGAAGAAGGTCGGCACCTTCCCGGCTTCGGCCAGCAGCGGTGTCAGCACGTCGTGGGTCTGCTGCACCTCGGAGGTCCAGGTGGCGGCTGAGACGGCCTTGGAGTCCTCGTGGTTCTGGCTGTGGTTGGCCACGGTGTGCCCTTCGGCGAGCATGCGCCGGACCAGGTCCCGGTAGGCGTCGGTGCGGATGCGCTTGCCGTTGACGAAGAAGGTGCCTTTCGCGCCGTGGGCGGCCAGGACGTCCAGCACCGCCGGTGTCATCACCAGGTCCGGGCCGTCGTCGAAGGTCAGGGCGATGCGATTGTCGAAGGGTCCGCTGTCCGGAGGCCGCACGCCGGAGCAGGTCGCGCCGTCTGCCTTGCCCTCGGTGGCCACCAGCTCCTCCCAGGCCGCACTCAAGTCCTCGTCCTGATCGTCGTCCGACGAGGAGCTCTCCGAGCCGCAGCCCATCCCGACGCACAGGCACATCGACGCCGCCACCAACCATGCTGTTTTCGAACTCCAGCTACGCATAGGAAACCTCAATCTCCCGACTCACGGTACGAGGGCCATCTACCCAGAAAAATACACAGAAATTCTGGAAATGCAAAGCTGCTTGACGGATCCGCGCGGGGTCAGTCGCGCCCAGGCTCTCCGCCCGGTGGATTCACCGCTGCCGCCTCACGCTCCCAGGTGAGCAGGCTGACCACCACCGCAGCGACGAAGCTGAGCGTGAAGGCCGGGATGAGCTCGTACAGCGCCTTGTGCAGCGGCGTGACGTAGTGCCAGATCACGATGACCGTAGGGCCGACGATGAGCGAGGCGAGCGCGCCCCACCGGGTGAGCCGCCGCCAGAACAGCGAGAGCACGATGACCGGCGTGAAGGCGGCGCCCAGAGCTCCCCAGGCGAACAGGACGAAGGTGTAGATCAGCCGCATCTTCACGAGCGCGACCGCCATGGCGACCAGTGTCAACAGGAGCAGCACGATCCGCGTCCAGAACACGAGCTTCTTGGCGTCCAGCTCCTTCGCGTCAGCCGGTCGCGACTTCAGCCAGAAGTCGTTGAACAGGGAGGTGGCCGCGTACATGAGCTGGCTGTCCGCCGTGGACATGATCGCGGCCGTGACCGCCGAGACGACGACTCCGGTCAGCAGCGGGGGCAGGAACTCGCGGCAGAAGAACGGGATGACGAGCTGCTCGGCCCGCTGCTGGTTCGCGGCGAGGTCCGGGGCGATGGCGCGCACTGCCAGGCCGAGGAGCGTGGAGCCGAACAGCACCACCGCGGCCCAGCCCACGGCAATCCAGGCGGCGCGGCGAGCGGCCTGCTCGTCGACCACGGTCATGTACCGCACGATCATGTGCGGCATGCCGGGATAGCCGATGGAGATGCCGAGCTGCCCCACCACGAATCCAAGGCCGGCCCAGCCGAAGACCTGCCCGCCGGACAGCGACAGGAGGTTGGCGGGCAGCGCGGCGGCAATGCCCGAGAAACCGCCGGCCTTCACCACCGCGAGAATGGGAAGTCCGAGCATCACCCCGAACATCAGGAACCCCTGGACCGTGTCCGTCCAGCAGACGGACGCGTACCCACCGAGCACGATGTAGACTCCGATGATCACGGCGCCCACTACCACCCCCAGCCAGTAGGGCGTGTCCGGACCGGCCAGCTTCATGCCCTGAAACAGGTTGCCCGCCCCGGTGAACTGCGCCACCACGTAGGTGAGCATGAAGAACGTGATGATGACCGCCGAGACGGTCCGCAGCATGCCGCTCCGGTCCCCGAGTCGATCCTCGAGGTAGTCCGAGACGGTGAAGGAGCCGAGGCGCCCAGAGTCACGCCGTAGCTGAACGGTCACGAACAGCGCGTTGAACACGAAGCCGACGATGCAGCCGAGGGCGGCCCAGAACGCGGCGAGTCCCTTCCAGTAGCCGAGCCCGGACAGGCCCAGCATCACCCAGACGCTCTCCGAGCTGGAGGCGGACGAGATGGCCGTCGCGATGGATCCGAGGGACTTGTCTGCGCTGATGAAGTCCTCGTAGGACTTGGAGTGCCTGCGCTGCCCCAACCAGCCGATGACGATCAGCAGGACGAGGTAGATGACGAAGGTGACGAGGACGCCGATGCTCTCCCAACGCATGGTGATAGCAGGCCTTGGGCTCGCTCAGGGGCAGCCCTGTTCGTCCGAGGCGTCGAGGCAGTTCTCGACGATATCGCAGACGAACGCCGCGTGAATGCACTGCCCGTCGTCGCACTGCCACCGCCCCGCACCGCATCCGCACTCCAGCTCGTCAGCTCCACTGTCGCAGTCCTGGGTGCCGTCACACACCACTTCGGCCTCGACGCACTGGTTGCCGTCTCCGCAGTCGAACTCGCCGAGCACACAGCCGGCGGGCAGCGCAGCGTCCGGGGTTCCACCGCCATCGTCTTTGGCGCAGGCCGCGCCCATGAGCGCCAGCAGGAGGACAGCAACGGAAGCGATCGATCTCATCTGGACTCTCCGCGCACACCGGGAAAGCGCCCTGCACCGTCGCGAGTCGAGCGTGGGTGCGCTCGTCCCAGTATTGGCAGGATGGCCGTGGACGTCAACCAGGAGATGTCTGACACCAGGAGAAGCGGCGGCGGATTTGACATCGCTCCGTCCGTGCCCATCTTTGCTGCTGGATAAACGCCCTCGAGGGAAGAGGCGGAAGTCATGGTTTCAAACGACAACAACACGACATTCACAATCGGCTCCAAGGATCGCGCGCGGTTCGCGGTGGGAAATCTGGTGCAGCACAAGCTGTTGGACTATCGAGGCGTCGTCATCGATGTCCATGAGGATTTTCAGGGCAGCGAGGACTGGTACGAATCGGAGGCCAAGACGAAGCCCTCTAAAAACCAGCCGTGGTACGAGGTCCTCGTCCACGGCTCCGCGCGCGTCAGCTACGTGGCCCAGCAGAACCTCGATTGCGACCTGACCGGCATGCCGGTCGATCACCCCCTGATCAGGATGTTCTTCAACGAGTTCCACAGCGCCAAGTACCACGTCGGCGGCCCGATGAACTAGCATTGACATAACTCCTCTGGCATTCGCGGTCGCGACCGGTACACTGGGCCTGTTAGAGCGCCGGGTAGGGCTGGTGCTGCGACTGACCGCCGGAGGAACCCATGAGCACCCCCGCGGGCCCCCTGGAGCTCGGCCAGGTCCTCGCCGGCCGATATCAGGTTGACGGCCTGATCGCTGCAGGCGGGTTCGCTGTCGTGTACCACGGCACCCAGCTCGCCCAAGAGCGCCCGGTTGCGATCAAGGCGCTGCACGTCAACGTCACCGCCTCGGACCCGGCCGCCATCGAGCGGTTTGTTCGCGAAGCGGCCATCGCCGCTCACCTCCAGCATCCCAACCTCGTCCAGATCCTCGACTTCGGCAAGACCCGAGACGACGTGCTGTACATGGTGATGGAGCAGCTCCACGGCGAACCCCTGCACGTCATGCTCTACGAGGAGCCCATGTCCCCGCGCCGGGTCCACCACCTCCTGCGCCAGATCCTCGACGCGCTCACCTTTGCCCATGGCCAGGGGCTCATCCACCGGGACCTGAAGCCGTCGAACGTCTTCCTGTGCAAGGTGTTCACCAGCACCGATGTGGACCGTCGTGAGTGGGTGAAGATCCTGGACTTCGGCATGGCAAAGGGGATCCGGAAGGCGGGGAACATCGGACAGATGATGAAGGTCACACTCACCCTCAGCGGAGACCGGGTCGGCACCCCGGGGTACATGGCGCCCGAGATGATGAAGGACGGCGCGTTGGTGACCCCTCTGGTGGATCTCTACGTCGCCGGCCTGCTCGGCTACGAGATGCTGGTCGGTCAGAAGGCCTTTGCGGGGACGGGCATGGCGCGCGCCGTGGCGCAGCTGGACGGCGATCCCCCAGAGCCGGCCGGGTTCATCGGAGGGCATCCGCTGTACGGCATCATCCGTCAGCTCATCGCCCGCGACCCCGGGCAGCGGTTCCAGAGCGCTGAGGAGGCCCTCACCGCCCTGGACGCCCTCGACACAGCGCACGGCCAGCTCTGGATGTAGCTCACCGCCCCGCCCGCGGTAACGCCCGTGGGCGATCCTTCTCACGGAAATCATCGAGGGGATTTGTCCCCCGGGGCTTGCCAAATGGCCTCAATTACTTATCTTGTCAGTAGTAATTTGCAGCGCCCGACGAACTTCCGAACGGGCGCCATGAAGGAGACAACACGATGAAACGTGAGGCATATACAGGCCTTAGCCTGAACTTGCACGGAGAGAGAACGTCGTCCTCGGCCCAGAGGCCGAGCACTGACCACCGCCAGTGGCACACCTCGGGGAGGCGAGACGATGCGCTCACGGCCACCCGGGTGTCGGCGGGTTCACAGACCCTCAGCAAGCCGTTTCTGGCGCTCCTCGCCACCGGAAACGGGGCCGTGCTCGGCACGTTGGTGGGGTCCACGTTCGGGGCCTGGGCAGGGCTCGGGGCCGGCGTGCTGCTGGCCATTGCGAGCTGGGGAGCCTTCAACTCCCTCATCGGCTCCCAATCCGAGGCCCCCCGAGGATAGCCCGGTCAGCTTGTCCTTGCAGAACACCACAAGGCTGAGGCACATTTGGGCTGAGAGTGGCCGCGTACCAGCCGAGGTCGCGGGAGGAGGACGTGGTGAGCGGCGAAGGCAAGGATCGCAAGAAGACGCCAGCAACGTCCGTTCGAACCCCTGTTCCACCCATCCGGGATATCAACGGAGCGGCGGGGCTCCCCGAGGCGAGCCAGGATCGCCTGCGGATGCTCGAGTGTGCGCTCGAGTCGTCACTCAACGGAATCGGGATCACCGACCTCGAGGGCACCCTCGTCTACGTCAACGACTCCCTGGTGCAGATGTGGGGGTACGATCACCCGCGCGAGCTCGTCGGCCGCCAGGTCCTCGATTTCTGGGTCGGGGATGGGATCCGGTCCACGCTCAAGGCCCTGCGCAAGGTGGGCGCCGCCCAGGGCACCGACATCGGAAAACGCAAGGACGGGGGCCGCGTCGAGGTGCAGTTCCATGCCGCCCTGCTGGCGAATGTGCGCGGGGAGCCGGCGTACATGTTCGGCTCCTTCATCGACATCAGCGAGCTCTGTCGCACGCAGTGCCAGCTCCAGGAGAGCGAGGCGGCCCAACGCGACCTGATCGCCGCGGTGCCCGGCATGGTCTACAAGGGCCGCCCCGACTGGTCCATCGAGATCGTCAGCCCCCACTGTGAACCGATCACCGGGTACACCATCGCCGAGTTCGAAACGGGCGCTGTCAACTGGATCGACATCATCCATCCCGGCGACAGAGCCACCGTCCTACGAGAAGCCGAGCCGGATCATCACGGCGCCCTCCGTCTGGACCAGGAGTATCGCATTCTCAAAAAGGACGGAGACATCGCCTGGGTGCGGGACACCAAAAACGTCCATTTCGAGCGCGGCACCCCCCTCGGCGCCTCCGGAGTCGTCGTCGACATCACGGCGCGCAAGCGCATGGAGGAGCAGCTCACCCAGGCGGATCGCCTGGCCAGCGTCGGGCTGATGGCCGCCGGGGTCGCCCACGAGATGAACAACCCGCTCAGTGTGCTGCTCGGCTACGTCTCCCTCGTGAACGAGATCATCGCCGCGCTCCCGTTGGAGGTCCGCAGGCGAATCGACGGGCTCAACAAACCGCTGCAAAAGATCGAAAAGACCGGACGCCGGTGCAAGCGCATCATCGAGGACCTGCTGTCCTTTGCGCAGCCCGGTGAGCTCGAGGTGGCCCCGGTGGACCTCAACGAGGCGATCCGGTCCTCGCTCAGCTTCGTAGAGCTCCAGCTCCGGAATCGGCACGTCGAGGTGGTCGAGTCCTTTGCCGAAACTGTAGACGTGATCGGCAACTCGCACCGACTCAAGCTCGTGTTCTCGAACCTGATCCTGAACGCCATCCAGTCCATGCAGCCCGGCGGCACCCTGCGGCTCGAGACCGCGGTGGACCCGACAGAGCCCCCCCAAGGGATCGCGCGGATCTCCGACGACGGCGTGGGGATTGCCAGCGCCAATCTGCGCCGGATCTTCGATCCCTTCTTCACGACCAAACCCGTGGGAGAAGGCACGGGGTTGGGGCTCTCGATCGTCTATGGCATCATGGAGCAGCACCGGGGCTCCATCCGAGTGGATTCGGAGCCCGGCCAGGGCACCACGATCGAGCTCAAGCTGCCCCTGGCGGACAGGTAAAAACGGAGCTGAATGCGCTCACGCAGCTGCACGGTCGTCATCAGCGCTCTGGGGCTCTTCACCGCCTGCGGCCCCACGCCCGAGAACTCCAATGGGAACGCCAACAACACGGCGGCGGACGCGCAGGTCATCGACGGACCCCGGCTCACCGGTGTCGTGAACGGGCCCTCCCAGGCGTTCCCGGTGCAGGGCGCGCTGGTGGCCGCCTTCAGCTCCCCGCCGCCGGCAATCCCGGATCACGTCTACTGCGAAGCCTGCGTGGACCTGCCGGCCGCCGTGCCGAACACCCTGTCCGGAGACGACGGCAGCTTCACCCTGCCCGTCCTCCCGGGGGCGACGTACTATCTCACGGTCCAGAAGGGCCAGTTCCGCCGCGTGCGGCAGCTCACCGTCCCCTTGGGAGACGGCCCGCACCTGGTGGACCCCGAGTACACCACGCTCCCCAGCCGGTCCGATCCGAGCCTCGGAGACACGATCCCCAGCATCGCGGTGGCGTCCGGCTCCTACGACGCCATGGAGACCATCTTCGGCAAGGTCGGCATCGGCGCTGTGGACGAAAACGACGCCTTCCGGTGCGACTCGGCCGAGGGCGTCTTCGACGTCTACGCCAACGGAGGCCACTGCCAGGGCCCCGACTTCGCGGAGCTGCTCGACGATCTGAGCGCGATGCTCCAGTACCACATCATCTTCGTCCCGTGCTCCGAGGCGAGCTACGCCCTGACAGACCCCAGCGTCCGCCAGAACATTCGGGACTACACCTGGGCCGGTGGAAAGTGGTACGTGGCTGACTGGTCCTACGACATGGTCGAGCAGGTGTGGCCCGAGTTTCTGGAGTTCACCGCCGGAAGCAGCGCCTGCGACCAAACCGTTCTCGGCGACTGTAACCACGGACCCTCCTTCGATTCCGACGGCCACGCCGTGGACGACGACCTTCGCAGCTGGCTCTCGGCCCAGGGGATCACCGACGACGACCTCATCCTCCGCGAGAACTGGGACACCATCGGCAGCCTCGGCCAGGGCAAGGTGGGCGAACATCCCGACACGGGCGACGTCTACCAACCCCCGCACGTCTGGGTCGAGGGCCCCTGGCGCTCCGGCACGAGCTGGAGAACCGGCCCGAACTACCCGCTGACCGTCTCCTGGCCGTTCAACTGCGGTCGGGTCCTGTTCACGTCCTACCACAGCGTCGGGGAGATGGGCGCGACCCACGCCGGCCTCTATCCCCAGGAAAAGATCCTCTTCTACCTCGTCATGGAAATCGGAGTCTGCTCCACGGGCCCCATCGTGCGCTAGCGCGGAACGCTCGCCTGCAGCTCGCGGCGGATGCGGTCGGCCTCGCGCTCGCCGGCCCGGTGCCGGATCCACTCGATCGTGCGCAGCGCACCGCTGTAATCGCCCAGCCGCACCTGGAGCGCTCCCAGCCGACGTCGAGCGTCGAGGTTCGTCGGGTCCCGGGCGATCGCTTTCTGCAGCACCGCATGGGATTGGGACCACGCTCCGGACCGAGCGAGCCGGTCGGCCCGCAGAAGGTCTCGGGACATTCGTTTCCGACGCATTCTCCAGCGCCAACCGAGCGGCGTCGACCGGCGGGGCAACCACACCTGCGCTCCGAGGGGGGGCGACACCGCAACGGCCGGCGAGGTGACGTCCGGCCGCGAGCGCGGTGACCGGCAGGGCCGAAGGAACAGAAAGCGATGGAGGTCGCTCTCGACCCTCCAGCTCAGCGTCTGCACCACGGACGTGAGCGTGGCCGAGTCCGCCGTTCCCGCGACCTGGGCTTGCGCGGACAGCACGCTCCGAACCTCCTGCCCCGGCTGCGAGGTCACCCGAAGCGAGAGCCCAAGCCCCAGCCGACCGTCTGACCTGCGGGTCTTCACGGCGGCGTCGAGGGAGTATGCCCAGACGTTGTGTTTCCGCAGCTCCCCGCTCGTGGGTCGCCGGCAGCCGGGCCAACCGACCACGATCTCCCGGTGCCGGGCCAGGAGGCGGCCGAGGTAGAACCGCGCCACATTGGCGAGGGCGGCCTGCCGGCTCCTCACCTTGGTCAAATCGACGAAGAAATGCCGGCCGAGCCATTCGGTGGGGCAGAGCCGAGTCAGCGCCCGCTTGGCCCGGGCCCGGACAAAGGAGCCGCCGGTCTGGATCGCCGCCCGGAGCGCGGGAATGGACTGGCCCGCACCCAGTCGCGCCAAGGCATCGGCGGCGTACCCGCGGATGACCGGCAGCTCCTTCGACCGCCCCAGCACCGTCACCAGGGCGCCGACCACGCGCGGCTCCGGCTCCCGCCGGAGGCGCAGAATGGCGACCAGCCGCACTTTCGGGCTCGCGTGGTGCAGCTGCCGAATGAGCCGCCCCACGCGGGACACCTCGGCCGCTCTGAGCTCTCCGTCCGGCGCCTCTAACAGACGGGTGGGCCGGTGGACTCGGTCACCGCGTGCCTCGCCGCAGACCAAACACGACAGACCCACCACCGCCAGTGCTGTGGCCCTGGTCATGGAACACTCCACCTCTGCCACCGATGCTAACACGCCCGAGGCGCATCCGACAACAGGACCCAACTCCCGGGATCCGCGCCCAACGGCTGCCTACCCGCCGGGTAGCTTTCGAATCAGTCGGGTGGTCTTACACGGCTCCACGGTGATGTAGTAGTTGTAGCGCTTGCCGCGTCGCGTGACGAAGGTGACGCGGTGCTTGCCGCGCCGCAGCTTCAGCGCACGGCGAGGTGGGATGGGGGTCCAACGACCGGTGTTGCGACCGTCGATGTAGACTCGGGCCTCGGGGTCCGCGTTCGCCACCAGCATCCCTTTACTGTTTTTTGAGCAGTTGCCGGCATCGCCGGACGGGGGTTCGACCGGGCGCGCCTCCCGGGGCCGTTCCGGCGGTGCTCGAGGCTCGGTCTGTCGAGGACGCGGCAGACTCGATGAGCGTCGCATGCTGGGAGGCGCCCCGGACTCCGGGGCGGCCGCCAGGGCCCCGTCTGTTGCCGGCGGCGCGGCCATGGTGTCGGTCGCGCCCCCCGAGCCCCGCTCCAGCCTGACGTCGATGGTGAGGGTCTTGGTGAACTTCTTGAAGCTGTAGGTCTGCTCGGACGTCTTGTAGCCGGCCAGGCTTACCTTCACGGCAAACTTCTTGGTGAGCTTCAAGTTCTTGATCCGACACGGCGTGACGCAGCTGAGCTTTGCGCCGTCGAGCCACACCGAGGCCCCCGGCGGCACCGACCCCACAGCGGCCTGACCTCGTCGGGCCTCCTGGAGCATGATGACCTCCGTCACGATGGTCTTCCCACTGGCGGTCTGGAGCATCTTCACATGGTCTTCGTACCCCAGCAGGCCGACCCGCAGCTCGACCACGGTGTCGAGCGGAAGCGGGACCGGTGTGCCGACCTTGACGGCGGGAACCACGTCCCCCGCGATCCTCACCTCGGCGTCCCGGAAGATCTCCGCGAGGCGAACGGTCAACGTGGACGGTTTTTTCTTCGGCCGGAGGGAATAGGGGCCCAGGAGCAGGGCCATGCCTGCCTTCACCTCGAAGCTCGCCGACAACGAGTGATATCCGTCCGCCGAGAGGCCGATCGTGTGCTTTCCCGTCTTCAGGGGATACAGGAGCAGCGCCCCTCTCCGCCCCGAGTCGCCCTTTGACTTTCCGTCGAGGGTGAGCTTCACCGGCACGTCGGCCCTGACGAGCACCGTCGCAGTGGCCGGGGGCGGGGGAGGAGGCAGGACCTTCTTCGGGGGGCCCGGCTTCATGACGAGCGCCACGATCGCCCCGGTGACGATGGCGGCGGAGAGCCCGGCGATGGCCATGAGCAGGAACGCACGCCGCTTGTCATAGCTGTCATCGGCCACCGGGCGGGTCTTGCCGGTCCCCGAGCCGGTGGTCGAGATCGGCGTGGCGCTCGCCTGGAGGCCCACCCCGAACAGGTCGATCTCCTCCTTGGGCGGGGGCAGGTCACCCGGAAGCAAGGGGATCGGCGCGGGAGCCGCACCACCGGCCGCCCGATGGGCCGCCGCCAGATCCGGGACCGAGCGCAGAGGGATGCCGTCGACGATGCCGTCCTCGTCATCGGGCAGGATCATGGTCGCGCCCTCGGGGACCTCGTCGTCGGCCAGGATC
>JBDRSE010000047.1:0-24097 GCA_043825095.1 bacterium | reverse complement strand
GTTGCCGTCGTCGCACACCTCCCCGTCCTCGACGATCCCGTTGCCGCAATAGATGACCAGGCAGCTCGTGCCGCAGGTCTGGGTCGGCATGGCCGCGCCGTCGTCGCAGGTCTCGCCCGACTCCACATCGACGACCCCGTCCCCACAAGACGGCAGCTCGCAGCTCGTGCGGCAGGCGTCATGCACCTCGTCACTGTTGGCCGCGCCGTCGTCGCAGGCCTCGCCCGTGTCGGTCACCCCGTCGCCGCAGCGCGCCGAGGTGCAGTCGGACCGGCAGGCGTCAGCTTGGATGTCGCTGTTGGCCGTGCCGTCGTCGCACTCCTCCAGTCCCTCCCTTTCGCCGTTCCCGCACGTGAACGAGCTGTTCGAGTTGTCATTGGCGTTGACGTTGGCGTTTGTATTGACGTTGTTGTCGTTTCCACCACCCGACGATTTGTCGCCACAGCCCACAACCGTTACCGCGACCGCTACTGCCAGGGTGAGGACGAGAGCTCCGCACGAAGGTGTGCATCCACTCAACCGCTGAAATCGATCACGAAGCATGACTTTCTCTCTCTCCCCCCGCCGCCGATCAGACGGCGATTTGAACTGTGACGGCACGATACCATCCACACTGCTCCCAAGACCACCCTAAGTTCACATAGTCCAAATAAAACGGGCAGGTCTCCCCTTCGTGTACCGAAACACGATCCACCCCGCGCATCTCGTGTCATCCGTTGCCGGATGAGCTATGCTGTCAGCGATGACCTCCCAGGACGCGCCGGTCACGCCGTTCGCCGCGCTCACCGCGCTGGGGGCGCTCACCGCGCTGGGGGCGCTCAGGGCGCTCACCGCGCTCACCGCGCTCGCCGCGCTCATCACGCTCACCGCGCGCGCCGCGCTCACCGCGCGCGCCGCGCTCATCACGCTCGCCGCGCTCCTCGTCGTCGGCTGCGCTGCGCCGGGCCAACGGGGCCTGCAGGGCCGGTGGAGTTTCCGGTCCACCGATAGCTACTACTCCGACCTGCTGGAAATCCGGAGCAGCCCGGGCGGCACCATCAACCCCGCCTACCTCGCCGTGTACCCGCGGCGTTGGGTTCTGCTGCGCACCAAGCGCCGCTACCTCGCCCGCGCCTTCGCGGCCGAGACCCGCGGCACCTCCGCCGCCGGCACCGTCCGGCTGCGAGACCTACGCTCCGGCCGGCGCTACGCCGGCCGCTACGAGCGCCGGGGCCAGTGGCTCCACCTCCATTTCGTGCCCGGCGACAACGCCCCGGCGAGCATTGTCCGACAGTCTAAAATGCGGGGCGCCGTGTACGCCCGCCTGCGCTGGGACGACCACGCGCCAAGGCCGCGATCGCAGCAAAGCCTCGGGCTGGGCCCTCAGCCAGGCCCCCAGCGGAGCCCCCAGCAGTGCCCCGCAACCCGGCCCGCGAAGGTCGCCTTCGACACCCCCCGCGCCACCTTCGACACCCTGCTCCTCGCCCTCGCCAGAAACGACGCCGCCCTGCTGGCCCGCTGCTTCGCGCACCCGCTCACCACCGCCCAGGCCGCGAAGCTCCTCGTAACGGCCAAAAAACACCTCTGGCGCTCCTGCTTCCTCCGCCAAGGCCAGGGCCAGGGCCAGCGCCAAGGCCAACGCCAGGGCCAAGACCGAGGCCAAGGCCAGCACCAGCGCCAAGGCCAACGCCAGGGCCAAGACCGAGGCCAAGGCCAGCACCAGCGCCCTCGCCCTCGCCCTCGCCCCCGCCCCGGCCGACAGACCCTCGAGTTCTGGTATCTCGTCACCGATCCCCGAAACCCGCACCACAGCTGGCAGGACCGCGGTCGCATGCGCCAGGTCGGCCCCCACTGGAAGATCCACAAGCTGTAGCGCACAAGTGCACCTCCACGCCCTGCCACGCCCTGCCACGCCCTGCTACCGCCCGGCTACGCCCGGCTACGCCCGGCTACGCCCGGCCTCACCCTGCGTCTATTGGACCAACTCCAATGCGGGAGACGGGGCTGTGATGAAGCTGGCCGTGTAGGCGCACCTTTTCAGAGTGTGATATTCTGGGGACATGAGGCCGATGACCGCAGATATGACGCGTGGAGACCTCAGGCCCTACTTTTTGTGGGATGAGGACATCAGCATCAGCGAGCTACGGCAGATCCTTACAGGCGACGATGGCTGGAACCGCGACCGCTTGCTGGGGAAGCTGCTGCGTGAGGCCCGCGACATCGATGTCTGGCTCTTCGTGACTCCCGCGGAGGTCGCCGAGGCCCTTCCCCGGGTGGAGCGGCGGCTCGGCAGACGCCTGGGATTCTGGAAGTTCCTGATCGAGGGCTGGCGTGAAGACGGGCTCCTCGAAGCATAGCCTGCTGCCTCTGCAGCGCGACGTGCTGGAACGATTCTGCGCGCAGGAGGACGGCTTCTTCCTCACCGGCGGCGCGGCGCTGGTGGGATTCTATCTGCACCACCGCGAGACGACGGACCTCGACCTCTTCACCACCGACGAGCAGGCGTTTCACCGCGGCCGCGCCGTGCTCCTCGGCGTGGCCGACGACCTGGGCGCCCGCCTGGAGACGAGGCAGAGCGCGCGGGCGTTTCAGCGTCACCTGATCCTGGGGGACCGGGAGTCGGTGGTCGTGGACCTGGTGCTCGATCGCGTGGCGCAGCTCCATCCCGAAAAGACGATGCGGGACGGGATCCGGATCGACCTGCCGGACGAGATCCTGGTGAACAAGCTCACGTCCCTGCTGTCTCGCTCCGAGGAGCGGGACGTCGTGGACGTGATGTTTCTCGAGCGGGCCGGATATGCGGTCGAAGACGCCCTGCACGCCGCGCTCGCCAAGGACGGAGGCTGTACACCGGGGCAGCTCGCCTTCGTCCTGGCCGAGATCACCGTTCCGGACGGCGTGATCTTGCCCGCCGGGGTGCGCCCCGATGAGCTGCGGGACTACCTCATAGACCTCGTACGGAGGCTTCGCGCGCTGGCACATCCTTCACAGTGAGCGTCTCCCCAAGTCCCCGTCCCAGGTTGAACCAGATCCCCAGCTCCCCGTCCCAGGTTGCATGATCTCGTCGGGATTTCGGCCGACGGCGGCGTTCGGCGCAGCCCTCGATTTTCCGGGGCCTACGGCCTACGGCCTACAGCGGGACGTAGGGCACGCAGGGGGAGGTGGCCGCGCCTACGATGCGGATGGGGCCCTCGGGAACGACCACGTCGAGGACCTGGCCGTTGCCCTCAGAGTCGTCGAGGTCGAAGCGCACCACCTGGCTGAGCCGATCCGTGTGCGGCGGGAAGCACTGCGCGCTGATCCCCCGGCTGCGCAGCCCGTTGGGGCTGGGCTGGGTGTCACGCACGACCGTGGCGGTCACCGCGGTGTCCACGCCATAGGCGGCGATGCCCACCTCGCGGTTTTCCAACACCAGGCTGCTCGTGACGCTGAGGCTGCCGCACACGGCAGGCGGGAGGCAGTGGACCTCGATCCCCCGGCCGCCGGTGCCATCAGGCCCCGGCAGGGTGTCGCGCACGACCGTGTCGGTGACCGTGGTGCCGATGCCCGCTGCCCAGATGCCCTCGTTTTGGTTTCCCGAAACCAGGCAACCCGTGACACTGATGGCGCCGCAGTCGCTCGCCGTGGCGCACTGCGCGGCGATCCCCCGACCGTACTTCCCGTCGCTGTCCGACAAGGTGTCGCGCACGATCGTAGCGGTCACCGCGGTGTCCGCGCGGGAGATCGCGATCCCCGAAGTCGTGTTGCCCGCGATCAGGCTGTCGTTCACCTGGACGGTGCCGCACCTGCCGAAGTCACTGCACAGCACCACGATGCCGTCGCCGGCGCTCCCGCTGGACTCTTGCGGTCGGGTGTCGCGCACGACCGTATTGGTCACGGTGGTGTCCACGCCGCGGGAGAGGATGCCCGCCTCGCTGTTGTGCGAAACCAGGCTGCCCGCGATGCTCAGGCTGCCGCACGTTCCATCGGAGTAGCAATCCACGGACAGCCCGCGCCCGGTCTCCCCATCGCCCCTCGGCAAGGTGTCGCTGACCACGGTGCCGGTGACGGTGGTGTCCACGCCGAAGGCAGTGATGCCCAGATCCCTGTTTCCCACGACGAGGCTGCGGGTCACCTGGAGGCTGCCGCAGACGCCAAGGGTCAGATCGCAGGCCGCATTGATCCCCCGGCCGAGAGTCCCGTCGCTTTGCGGGAGCGTGTCGCGCACGACGCACTCCAAGGCCAGCAGGTTGGAGGTCTTCGAAAAGATGCCCTGGCGCGCGGCCCTCACGATCTTCACCCGCGTCAGCTCGACCTCGGCGCCCGCTTCGGCGTGCACCCCGATGCTCCCCGTGTCGAGCACCTCCACCTCCTCCACGGTCACCTGCGTTGCCGAGTCGAGACTCAGCCCCTCATCCGGCCCGGTCAACGTCAACCCGCGCACCGCCGTCCCGCTGCCCCCGGCCGAGATCGCCACCGGCGGCAGCGGAGTGCCCAGAAACACCGTGCCGCGGATCGTCACCAGCGCGGAGCAACGGCCCGTAAGCCGCACCGCCTTGGCGATGGTCAGCCGCTCGGCGTAGTCCCCGGCGGCCACGGCGATCTGCCCGCCCGGCGGCACCACGGCCAGCGCGACACCGATGCTCAGGTAGGGTGCCTGCTGCGTGCCGTCGGCGCCCGTGGCGTCTGCGGTCTGGTCCACGTACACGGTCGTCCCGTCATCGAGAATATTGCCCCACGTCCCCGCACCGCAGTCGCCCAGAGGCTGACACACTGCGTGGCCGAGCAGCGCGATCGTCCCCGCTGGGCAGGGGGCGGGAGGCCCGATGGCGTCACATCCACCCTCGCCGTCGGACTCGAAGCCCGCGGCGCACTCGATCACACCTACCGGCCGGCACTCCGTGTCCCCCAGCATCTCCATGGTGCCGGGGGGGCAGGTGTGGTCCGGGAGGATGGGCTCGCAGCCGCCCTCGCCGTCGGACTCGAACAGACCGGTGGCGCAAGTGGTAACGCCCAGGGCCCGGCAGCGCCACCCAGCACGGGGATCTCGGCCGCCCCCGGACAGTCGTCGAAGATCGGGATGCACGCCGGACCCGACTGCTCGAAGCCCTCGGGGCAGGCTGAGTTGTTCTGGTTCGTATCGCCGCCGCTGTCACCGCACGCGCCGAGCAGTAGCGAACAAGCCACAACGGTGATGTGATGACGCATTCGGTCCTCCTTGCTCACGAAGGTAGGATCACTATCGCCGAACCAGTGCAGGTGCGCAAAGGCGGAGCCGACGGGCGGAGCTGAGTGGGCGCGCGGCGCACTTTGAAATGTCCGGTCCAAAAAACACCGTCTGTCCGACTCATGCGCCGACGCCGCGGTGGCCTCAGATTCCTGCGGCACCGGCGGATCGCCCCCGTAAATCTCCGTCGCCGCGACTCACCCCACGTCAGCCGCGGCGGGGCTCGGCAGGCGGGGCTGTCGACCCACACAGACGGTCATCGATTTGGAATGACGACAGGATCCGTGGGCTCAGCCAAATCTCAAAGGCCCGGCTATCGCCGTGGCTCTCTGGCATGATTCATGCTTTCGATAGGTCCAGGATAGTCGGCCATGGCCGCGAACCGGGTTTGTGGATGGCGATGATGAAGCGAACAGATGCAATCCCGAGGCGCCGGTCGCCGAGGCGTGCGTCGACCGAGCGCCGGTCGCCGAGGCATGGGTCGACCGTGCACCGGTCGCCGAGGCGCGGGTCGACCGCGCACCGGCCGCCGAGGCGTGCGTCGACCGCGCACCGGCCACCGAGGCGTTGGTCGACCGCGCACCGGTGTCCATCCCTGCTCCAAAAAGTCCTCCTGCTGCGACAGGCCCTGCTGGGCTTGACCCTCGCCGTCGCCGTGGCCACGGCCGCAGTCACGGCCGCCGCTACGGCCGCGGGCTGCAACGCGCGGACCGTGGGCGGATCGGCGAACGACGGCGCGCCGCCCGACCAGGACTCCGGCGCGGCTGACGGGGCCGTGGTGCAGGAGAAGGCCTGGCTGGCGTTCCTGCGGGGGCAGGACAGCCCCGAGCCGAGCGGACTGTGGGCCGTGCGGGACGACGGCTTGGAGACCGTCTACCTGAGCGGCGGCCTCGATCCCGGGGGCGTGGTGGAGGCCTTTGCGATGTCCCACGCCGGCGGCGTGTTCCGGGAGGCCACCGACGCCTCCGGCGCGCGGGAGCTGCGCTACCACCTGATCCGGCGCGACGGCACCCCCATCGTGGTCACGCCCTTCGAGTCGTGGGAGCTGCGCGTGCCAGACCTCGGCCTGATGGACCGAGGCCGGACCGCCTGGGCGCTCTCCCGAACCGAGCTCCGCGTCGTGGACCTGGCCGCCGAGACGCAGACCCCCCATGCCGTCCGCACCGTGCTCCTGGCCACGGAGGGCGGCCGCTGGGTCATCACCAGCGAGCCCACATCCACCCAGATCGTAGTAGGCGCCCTGGATCTCGAGACCGGGCGTCGCCAGGACCTGCACACCTTCTCGTCCCAGCAGCAGCCGTATCGCTTCGCCTTCGACCCGGTGAGCGAGGTGGCGTACGCGGGCGTTGGTCTGGCCGACGTCTGGGCCCTGCCGCTGTCCGGGGACGGGGCCTTCTCCGTCGGCGACCGCTGGGGTGTCTCCGGCCAGCTCCTCGGTAGAATCGCCGAGACGGACGAGCTGCTCATCGCCGACGCGCAGGAGATCCTCGCCCTGCATCCCGGGACCGGCGCCATCCGGTTCCGCGTGCAACTCGGCGGCGTCGAGGAGAGCCACGGAGTCAGCTCGGACGGCGCCTACTACGCCTCCGTGCGTTTCGACGCGGCCGGTGCCGCGACGCTGGAGATCCTCACCACGCGCACCGGAGCGCTCGCCACCCTGTCCATCGCGGAGCATCACAGCGAGCCTTGGAGCTGCTGCTGTGGCGGACCGCGCGCGGGCACGCCCGTCTTCCACTCCGCCATCGGGCTGGCGGCCATCCCCATCCAGTACGACTTCGGGATGTGCGCCTGCGCCTGCGATGCGGAGCCCGTGCCTCCAGAGCAGGCCGAGCTGAAGGTCCTCGTCGTCGACCTCGTGGGCGGGCAGGTGCTGTGGACCGTGCCCCACAACGGCAACTGCGCCCCGCGCTTCTCCCCCAGCGGCGACCGCCTGGCCCTGTGCGACAACGATCTCCACATCATCCCTCTGGCGGGTGGCTACCTCAACAGCGCCATCGCCGTACACGACCTCAACAGCCGCAATACCGTGTGGCTCACCGACCAGGACCAGAACGACTCTGCCGTGGAGTGGATCCACTAACGCAAACGCAAACGCATACGCATCTGCATCTGCATCTGCATACGGATACGGATACGGATACGGATCGACCGAACGGAAATTTCAGGCGGCTTGTCAGGCCAGCGGAGCTTCCGGAGTTGCGGGCGAACCAGCTTCCGGAGTTGCGGGCGAACCAGCTTCCGGAGTTGCGGGCGAACCTGGGCGCCCGTCTGGAGCCTGTCACCTGCGCGGCGCCTGTTTCGGCGCGTCCTGATGGCGCCACGGCTTGGTCCACTCGTCGGCTTCGCACCGGCGCCGCTTGCTCAGGATCGAATCCAGCCAGAGTCGCCACTGGCCATTGCGGGTGCCGGGGAGCGACCGGAGCGGCTCGCCGGCGTCGAGGGCGGCGACCATCGCCTGGACGTCCGGGGACGCGGCAAGGGGCTGACCGGGCCTGGGATGCTGCCAGTCGTCGAATCGAAAGAGTCGCTTCGCCCGTGCCGGCAGCCCGGCACGCTGTGTCAGCTCCTTGTTCGGGAGAAACAGCTCGTTCCAGGGAATCGTGTCGCAGATCTGGTAGAGGACAACGTCCGTGGGGCGGAGCCAGGAGAGCTTCGCCCGGTGCTTGAGGCTCAGCCCCTCGAGGGCGGGGACCTTCAGCTCCAGCCGGCGCCGCTTGCCCGCCACCGTCACGGCCGCGCGCTCGCCGGCTGCGTAGCGACACCTGACCAGCCGGTCGCCGATGGGCTCGTACAGCTCCTGCCAGTCGACCAGCGTGCCGGTGTACCCGATGATGCCGGCAGTGGTCGCCACACCGACTCCGGGCCCATAGGCAAAGAGCTCCCGGTCAAGCCCGCTGTCGCCGGCGCATTTCACGGCCTCCAGCAGGAGCGCGGGGCCGCTGGACGTGACGAAGCCGGTGGCTCGCATGGCCCCAGCGACCTGCTGCGCGTCGGTCCATTGCGGCGTCACCATGCTCCGCGTCAGCCAGGCCTCGGCCGAGCCCTTTCGGGTCGCGGGCTTCCGCGCACGCCGCGAACGGGCCTCCCGCGTCTCCCGGGCCTTCCGGGCCTCACGGGTCCCCCGGGCCAAGATGGACGGCTTGCCCTTCCGCCGGGTGACTCCCCACTGGATCGCCTCGTCGGCGGTGTGGAGCTCGAGCTGGATCTCCAGCCAGTGTCGGAAGTCGCAGTTCGACTCACCGGGCAGGGCCCGGAGCGGCTTCCGCTTGTCCAGGGCCTCGGCCATGGCCACCAGATCCGGCGACGCGCTCGCCTCCTGTCCTGCCGCCGGGTGCTGCCAATCATCGAAGCGGAACAACGCCGTCGCCTTCGCGGCGATACCCGCCCTGGTCGCCACCTCTGCGTCGCTCGGGAAAAGCACGTCGCGACCGGCGACCTCGCAGAGCTGAAACAGGACCACCTCGGGTGGCGTGATGCGCTGGAGGCGTCGGGCACGCTGAGGCCTGGCTCCCGGCCCCAGAGGCAAGGTGAGATCCACGGTGTACGACTGCCCGCCGAGCTTCAATGCAAAGGTCGAGGAGGGCGGGTCGTCGGGCCGCGCGAACCGCGAGGTCTCGGGCTCGAAGATGACCCCCGTGGGCTTGCAGCGGAGCGTGTGCTCGTCCAGGTCCTCGAAGAACACGTCCTCGGCCACGAGCTCCTCCCAGCCAAGGTATCCGACCTCGGGGAGCCCCTCACCGAACGCGAACGTGCGCCGGGCGATGAAGCTCTCGGAGCGCACATAGTCCACCGACTGCACGACCAACGCCACGCCCTTGCGCCAGCGAAACCCCGTGGCCCGCATGGCGCCGCAAGTGAAGCGCGCGCTGTCCCAGCAGGGAAAATCGAAGCTGCGGGCGCTCTCGTCGAGGAGCGCCAGCATCCCCGTCTTCGTGGTTCGCTCCGCCATGTCCGGTGCCCTCGACGCTCTGTAGCGCCGTCCTCGAGTGGCTGTCCGAAGAGTATCCCCGACGCCACTGTTTGGAAATGCCCGAAAAGAGCGACGGGCTCGTTCCGCCGGCTGCGACTCCTCCTTTCCCCGTCGTGTACCTTTTTTCAGCCAGGGTAATTCCTCCGAATCGTCAGCCGGCGGCAATGCCGGCCGGCAGCGGTGGCGCCTCGCCTCGCCTCTGTGGCATGATGGCCCCCGAGGGCGAGCCGAGCATGGCGATGAAGTGCGATCAGTGCGGCGGGCCGTTGCATCCCATCGGGGACGCACCGCGCGTGGAGTGCGCGTACTGCGGCTGCGTCCACCAGCTCCGGGAGCCCGAGCCGGCAGCGAAGGCGGCGGGGGAAGGGACTGCGGTGGGGAGGCCAGGGCCGGAGCCGGGGCCGGTTCCGGGGCCGGTGCTCCTCGGCTGCGGGCTGGTGCTCGGGGTGATGCTGATCGCCGGCGTGATCGCAGTGATCGTGTTCAGCAACGCCACCACGGTCCGGCTCCCCCCCACGAGCTCGAGCGTGACCGTGGAGCGTCGGCCCATCGGGAGCGGGAGGGCGCGTCCGGTCGACGTGGCGCCCCGCGACCCGCGCGCCGAGGTGGACTGGCGCACGCTGGGGACCTGCCCGGTGGACGCGGACGGCGACGGGATCGGGGACTACGCCTCCATGGTCTGGTCGAGCCGCGAGCAGGACCGCCCGACGATCGTCTCCGGCGCCGACGGGCGCATCCTGTGGCAGGGCGCGTCCCTGCCGCAGAACACGCCGTTTCACTGCATCTCCCGGGAGATTTTCGCCGTCGAGCACAAGGGCTTTCGCGTGGAGCTGTTCCACGCGCAGCGTCCCGCGAAGCCGATCGAGGTGACGCTGCGGGACAAGCTGAGCCGCGTGGCCGCGGGCAACGGCTGCGTGAGCCTCGAGGCGGCGGACGGAAGCGTCACCGGCGTGCGCCTCCCGCAAGGCACGAAGGCCCCCTGCAGGGCGGGCAAGGGGCGTCGCGCGCGGTCGATGTACACCGGCGTGATCCAGCGGCATCACAGGCGCGGAACGGCGACCCTGGGGGACCGTCGCTTCGTGCTGAAGCTGCGCCGCCGCGGCACGCCGATGCTGACGCTGGAGGCCCACCGGAAGGGCCGCCGGCTGTGGTCGAAGGAGCTCGCGCTCCAGGCCACCGGAACAGGCACCGGGCTGGCCGCCGCGCCCGGCGTGATCCTCGTGTTCGGCGTCAAGCCCGCGGCGCCCGAGGTCGGGCTGCTGGTCGCCTACGACCCGGCCACCGGCGCGCAGAAATACGAGCAGAAGCTACGCCACCACTACTCGAGCCACCTCGCCCACTTCGACTACAACGGCAAGCTCCTGGTGATCGCCGCCTGGGTCGGCCTGCACGCCTACGACCCGACCACCGGCCAGCGCAAGTGGTTCCTCGGCCGGTGAAGCGTATGTCCTCGCCCGGCCATACCGCGGCTTCTTGGGGGATCCTGTTGTCCAGGGGTCCCTTCCATGCTAGCTATCTGCTGCTGGCCGCCTCTGCCCTCGAGAGCGAGGGTTTCATTTACGTCGACGTGACCGTACGCGGTCGACCTGCGATCAACCCGCGGAGGTGTACCTATGAGCAAAAACATTTATGATGCGGCGCGGACCGGCGCCGCGGCCACGGCGGTGGGGGGCATGGTGCGCGAGTATCTGACCTGGCACGGCGAGGGCGCCGGGGGCGGAGTCGAGGAGCGCAAGGCCCAGTACGCAACACTGGTCAACCACTACTACGACCTGGTCACGGACTTCTACGAGTTCGGCTGGGGCCGGTCCTTCCACTTCGCACCCCGGTTCAAGTGCGAGACGCTTGCCGAATCCCTGCTGCGCCACGAGCACTACCTGGCCCTGGAGCTGGGCTTGCGCCCGGGCATGCGCGTGCTCGATGTGGGCTGCGGCGTGGGCGGGCCGGCCCGGAACATCGCGCGGTTCGCCCGCGTGCACGTCACAGGCCTGAACAACAACGCCTACCAGGTCGCCCGCGCCCGGGAGCTGACCACGCGGGAGAACCTCGACGAGCGCTGCAAATTCCTCGAGGGCGACTTCATGGCCCCGCCCCTGCCGGACGAGGTCTTCGACGCCGCCTATGCCATCGAGGCCACCTGCCACGCCCCGGACCGCGTGGGAGCATTTTCCGAGGTCTATCGCGTCCTGCGCCCGGGGGCCGCATTCGCCGGGTACGAGTGGTGCCTCACGGACCGCTTCGACCTTTCCGACTCAATGCACTGGGAGACCAAGAAGGGCATCGAGGAGGGCGACGGCCTACCCGAGCTCACCCATCGCAGCCGGATCCTCGACGCGCTCCGCCAGGCCGGCTTCAGCCACGTCACGGGCCGGGATCTCGCCGGTGAGGGCGATCCCGAGAGGCCCTGGTACCTGCCCCTGTCCGGACGCGAACTGACCCTCAGCGGCCTGCACCGCACCAAGCCCGGCCGCTTCGCCTCGCGTACCCTGGTGCGCCTGCTCGAGGCCGCTCGGCTCGCCCCGCGCGGCGCCTCCGCGGTCAGCGCCATCCTCGAGCTCGCCGCTGACGCCCTGGTTCGCGGCGGAGAGCTCGGCATCTTCACACCGCTCTACCTCTTCTCGGCGCGCAAGCCCGGCTGAGCAGCGCCCGCTCACGATCTTCTGTTGCGTGTCGTATTCGTTTCCGCCTGAGCTCCATCCTCATCGATCAGGGCTTGGGGAGTGCGGGCGTGGTTCAGGCGCGAGGGCTACCGGGATTCGTACACGAGGCCCGCGGGGAGCTCGACGGCGGTGAGGAAGCCGCCCTTGCCGCAGCCGGTGTCGATGGCCAAGACGCTTCCGTGCTGGAAGAGGTCCGTGGGATCGAGCGGTGTGTACTCGGAGATCTCCTGGGGCAAGGTCACGACCGGCGTGTGGCCGCAGACCACCCGCTTGCCCTGGTACTCGCGGAAGAACGCCGCGGAGCGCTCCCACAGGAGCGCGTGGTGATCCTCGACCTCGCCCGGGTGAAGCCAGCGGCCGTCCCGCTCGGGCAGGCAGGCGTGCACGTAGATGGCGTGATCATCCTCGAACCAGTGCGGCAGCGAGGCCATCCAGGCCAGCACGTCCTCGGGCAACGCCGTGCCCGACAGCAGCGCCCCGAACTCCTCCTTGGACGGGCGCTCGTCGTTGGGGGGCGCGGTGGTGCCGAGATAGGAGCGGACGCACTCCATGCAGCCGTTGGATTGCGGGACGACGAACTCGGGCCAGCCGCCCTCTCGCACGTGCCGGAGCCAGCCGTCTTCGTGGTTGCCCAGGAGCGCGACGAGGCGGGCCCCGGTCTCCTGGGGCAGGGTGTGGCGGAGGAACTCCACGGTCTGTCGCGACTCGGGCCCGCGGTCCACGTAGTCGCCGAGGAACACCAGCGTGTCGTCGGGCCCGAGGGTCGGCAAGCGCCCGAGCAGCTTCCGCAGGGTCTGCAGCTCCCCGTGAATGTCGCCGATGGCGAAGGTGCGATTCATGATGGCGGACAGTAGCAGAGAACTGGAACGCATGTGAGTGATTCGGCTGTGGTCCCTGATTGGTCCCGACGCGGGCCAACGCCGGAAACACCGTGGCCAACTACCTCGTGTATCACTTCGGAGACGCCTTCTCGGACACGATCATGACCTGCCCGGCCCTCGACCGGAAGATCACGGTCGGGGCCCGGACCTACTGGCGCCTCGTGCTCCCCCACTCAGCCGGCCAGGCGCCCTGCAGCTTCAACGGCGGCAGCTTCGACGTGCTGCTCACCTGGGCGGAGGGCCCCGACGCCAAGGACCAGCTCCTCGACGCGGCGGACGGCTTGCAGCTCGAGGTCTATCTGGATATGCCGGCCGCCCCGGCCGTGGCCGGCCAACCCTGGAACGTCGACGTCTCCCTGCGGCCGGCGTTTCTGGACTGGTCACGGCGCGTGCTCGAGGACTACGCGTTTCGCCACGGCGCCCACCCGAGCTTCGTCGGGATCTACCAGAGCTTCGAGGTGAGCTTGATGCCCTCGGGGCTCGACGGGGTCTACGACACCTACGGGCTCCTGGCGCCCGTGGTGCACACCGCCCTGCCCGGCCGTAGCTACGCGCTGTCGCCCTATTGGGACGTGAACGTGGATCAGGGCGACGCCACGGTGGCTTCGGTCAAGGCCGGGTTCAAGCGCCTCGCCCGGCTGGGCGTGGACCTCATCGCGCCCCAGGACGGCCGGGGCACCGGCAAGGCGGCGCTGTATTTCCCCCACCAGCCCGTGTCGGCGCCCGGTGTGAAGGGAGAGGTCGGCTGTCTGTGGCCCGGCGACCGCGCCGAGCTGCGTCTGGTGCGGGACGGTGTCTGGTACGCGATCGAGATCCTGCAGAACGCCTGGACGGAAACCCTGGCCGTGGTCGACGGCGAGCGCCTGAAGACGGACCTTTCACGGCGGACCGTCATCCACAACGCTGCCCTCAGTGAGGTGGTGACCGCTGTGGACGAGGCCTGGCAGCGGGCTCAGAAGAAATTCGACGGGAGGGTCCTCATCGAGGAGAGCGCGCGGCAGCAGGTCTCCACCGCCCTGGACGCGATCCTCCGAAGGCCGTGGTTGGCGCTGAACGGTTGGACCTACGTGGGGTTCCTGGCCGTCGGCGGCATGGTCCTGGCGCTCGCAAACCGTCACTACCTGCTGTTCGCCTCCGCCGCGGTTGCGGTGGCTGTGGTCCTCCCGCTGCTGTTCCGGGTGCTGATTCGTATTCGCCTTCGATCAGCCTTCGACCAGCGGTTTCCCGTGAACAAGCCGGGCCGCGCCTATGCCCTGGAGGCGAGCCGGGAGCGGGAGGCCCGCGCGGGCAAAGCCCGCTTCCTGCCGCGCAATCTGTCCTCGTACCTCCACGACAGTGACGGCAGCGGCACGGACGTCGGTGGCTTTGCAAAGGGCCTGGGTTGGACCTCCATCGCCGCCGGGGGCCTGGAAATCTACGTCACGCTGATGCAGCTGGGCAGCTGGCCGAAGTATGCAGCGCGGCTCGGCAAGGAGCTGGCGCAGGCGGGCAACGAGCACCTGCTGTCCGAGGCGACGGTGGTCAACTTCCTCAAGGCCGCGGTGCTGATGCCGCTGCTCGCGGCCGTGTTGATCGTGATCGGCGCCTTCATGGTCTGGAAGGCGCGTCTGCCGAGCCGGGCGCTGTGTGTGTGGGGAATGCTCGCAGAGCTGCTCCTGCTCGTTCACATGGTGTTCATGACCCACGCCGCCGGACCGTTGGAGGCGGGCTACCTGCCATACGTCGGGGTCTACGCCGGCTTTCCGATCTTCTTGTTGATCGTCGGCGCTCTCTCCGAATGAGCGCGGGGAATGGGACGGGAGTGACAGGATGCACGACCGGCTGGATCTCCGTAGCCGTAACCTTCAGCCGTAACCTTCAGCCGCAACCCCCAGCCGCAACACCCCCCAGCCGCAGCCCTTGACGCTTCTGATCGACACGCGGGATAATCGAGCCATGACACGATCTGGCAGGCACACTCACCCTGGAGGCGCTACGCTGGCCGCCGCGTGCTGCCTGCTGCTGCTCAACGCCACGGCCTGCCGCGATGAGGCGGTGGGCATCGGCGATCCCACGGCAGACGCGGCGATCCTCGACGGGAGCGCGCCGTCGCCCGACAGCGCGGTGGACGAGCGCTGCGCCGACTGGCAGCCCGCGCCCGGGGAGCTGCAGGTGTGGAACTCCACGTCGGGCGTCGGAGAGCGCCACGCCGCCGCCGCGGTGGGCCGCGCCGGAATCGCGCTGGTTGTCTGGGCCACCGACGACGGGGTGTGGGGCCGAGCGCGCTGCGCCAGCGGCGCCCCGCTGCTGGAGGGCGGGCTGGACACCCGGCTGGACGACGGCGGCGCGTCCTCCCTGAGCGGGCCCTACGTGCGGGCGCTGCAGGACGGCCGCTTTGTCGTCACCTGGCGAGACGACACCGACGCCTCCATCCGCGCAGTCTGGCTCGACGCGCTGGGCGCGCGCTCGGGGCCTGTGGTGAAGATCAACACGGAAGAGACCGCGGCCCAGGGACGACCGCCGCGAGTGGTGCAGCTTGCCGACGGAGACCTCGTCTTCTTCTGGCGGGAGGTGTTCCGCAGCTTCTCCGTGGATGGTGAGCCCAGAGACACGGATTGGGACTTCTTCGATGAGACCTTCAAGACCCTGGACGCAGCCGCCGGCGCCAACGGTCAGCTGCTCCAGCTCCGCGATGGCGCACACAACGCGGGCACCGCCATCGTGCTCGGGCTCCGCTCCTATAGCTACACCGTAGCGGGAGGTGTCGAGTTCAGCCTCGGATGCATCGTCTGGCCTCACCTGTTCAACTGGGGGCGGCGCGGATTCGTGCTCGCCAGCGAGCCCGACGCCGGCCGGGCGGCCGTCCTGTGGCCCGGCAACTATCCCTACGAAATCTGGCTGCGCTGGGTGGGCGCGGACGGCGTGACCGAGGGTGACGCCTTCGCGCTGGGGGCAGGCGGAGACGACATCGGAGTGGACGGTTGGATGGATCTCGCCATCGACGGTCTCGGCGAGACCCTCGCGGTCTGGCGCACGGCCGACGCCGCCGGCGAAATCCACACCTGGACCGAGCAAGACGAAGACCAGGTCCTCATGCTCGACTGGGGCGAGCTCCCGCACTTCCCCCGGCTGGCCGGTTTCCCGGACGGCGGCTTTCTGCTCCTGATGACCCCGGACGAGTCCCACCCCGACGAAGAAGTGCTGTTCATGACGATCGGCAGGTGATTGGAGGTACGTCGGTGGCAAACAGAACGAAACGAATCGCGTCGGTCTCGAGCTCGGGGCCCGTCACTGTGGTTGCGTCGGCGTCACCCTCGGCCTCGGCCTCGGCGTCGGCGTTCGCGTCGGCGTTGGCGTCAGCGCTGCTGTTGCTGGGGACCTCGACGCTGCTGGTGGCCTGTTCCGATGATTCCGGGGACGACCAGGGAGTGTGCGGCGACGGGCGGCTCGATCCGGAGGAACAGTGTGACGGGAGGTACCTGGGGGGCGAGACATGCCTATCGGCCGCGGGCCATCAGGAGGGCGACCCAACCTGCACCTCAGAGTGTGAGTTGGACATTTCGGATTGCCGAACCTGCGGCGACGCCCAGGTACATGGAGCCGAGGGTTGCGACGATGGAAATGTCGACGACGGAGACGGCTGCTCCGCGGCCTGCGAGGTGGAATCGGGCTGGGAGTGTTCAGGCGTTCCGTCCCTGTGCACCCCGACCTGCGGCAACGGGCAGATCGGTGCGGCCGAGGAGTGCGACGACGGCAACCAGGCCGACGGCGACGGGTGCGGCGCCGACTGCCGGATCGAACCCGGATATAGCTGCCAGGGGGAACCCTCTGTCTGCGGGCCGCCGTGCGGAGACGGTGTGATCTCAGTGGACGAGGAGTGCGACGACGGGAACCAGGCCGACGGCGACGGGTGCAGCGCCGACTGTGAGGTGGTTCACGGCTGGCAGTGCAGTGGCGAGCCGTCGTCGTGCCAGTCAACCTGCGGCGACGGGATCATCGCCATCGGCGCCGAACAGTGCGATGACCTGAACGCTGCCGATAGCGACGGCTGCTCTTCCACCTGCCAAATTGAAGACTTCAGCGCCTGTCACGAAGAGCCCTCCTATTGCTACGAGGTCGTGTACGTGGACATGAACCCGGTGCCCGGCGTTCGGACCGGCGCGACCTGGGCCACCGCCCTGGCCACCATTCAGGAGGGGCTGACCGAGGCGGCAGGCCGCCCCGGCGCCGAGATCTGGGTGGCCGAGGGCACGTATCACATCTACCCGAGCTCCCTGGTGCTGGGTGCCGACAACAGCCTGTTCGGCAGCTTTGCCGGCACCGAGGCCTGGCGGGGTCAAAGGGATCTGATCACCCATGTGACGACGCTGGACGGCGAGAGCCCGACCCAACCGGGCAACCACGTCGAGCACGTCATTCGCGCGGATCCTGGTGCGTCGGGAGCGGTGGACGGGTTCACCATCACCGGCGGCCGGTCGTCGACCCATGGGGGCGGGCTGTATTCCGTGGACAGCAACGTCTTCGTGAGCAGGGTTCATTTCACGCAGAACCAGGCCGTCGACCACGGCGGGGCCGTGTACGCGTCTGGTGGCTACCTCTGGTTTCAGCTCTGCGGGTTTTCGGAAAACACCGCCTCCGAAGGCGGCGCGGTGTACCTGGACAACTCCTACACCAACTTCGAGTACTCCCACGTCCTTAACAACACCGCCTACCTGGGAGGCGGCATGCGCGCGGACGCCGGAGCCGTGGTCTGGATGAGCAACATGGTCTTCGGGAACAACCACTCCACCGCGGACGGCTCGGGCGGCGGAGGCGGCGGGTTCGCCGCCGACACGACGGATGCCACCATCGTCAATTCTACGTTCAGTGACAACACGAGCGCCTTCCCCAACACCGGCGCCGGGATTGCCAACACGGACACCAACCTCCTGTTGGTCAACTCCATCGTGTGGGGCCCGGGAAGCCAGCTCCTGTGCTCCCCGGCCGGGCTGTGCGACGTGACCTACTCCCACATCTCCGGCGGATTCGTCGGAACCGGCAACGCCAGCTCCAACCCCCTGTTGGTGAACCCTTCGGGCGGCGACTTCCGCCTGGGCCCGGGGTCTCCATGCATCGATTCGGCCAACGGTGATCTGGCGCCCGTGCGCGATGTCGTGCTCATCCCCCGGCTGGACGATCCGGCGGTCCCCAACACCGGCACGGGGACACCCAACTACGCGGACCGCGGCGCCTACGAGCACGTGCCCTGATTCAACCTTGCCCACTCCGTCGTATGTGTTCACGGGGGGGCTATTTGCAGCAACTCCCGAGCGCAGCGAGGTTCCCCCCGGAGGGGGCGGAGGGGGAGAGATGAGCCGCGAAGCGGCGGATCGATCTCCGGCAGGTGCCAGCCTTCGCACCGCGCCGAAACCAGCCCGACAGCTCCGCCGCTCCGCGGCGGAAGACACCCCTCCCTACAGGTCGATCAGCCCCTTTTTGATCCCCTCGGTGACGGCCTCGGTGCGGTTGGAAACATCGAGCTTGGAGTAGATATGCTCGAGGTGTGTGCGCACGGTGGCGCGGCTGACGCCCAGGGTTGTAGCGACCTGGGGATTGGAAAGGCCCTTGGCGATGAGCCGCAGGATCTCTCCTTCCCGCGGGCTCAGCGCCGGGTGGCTCTCCGGGGAGGGCTGCCGTTGGAAGTGACGGAGCAGCCGGCGGGCCAGCTGGGGCTGCACCACGCTTCCCCCCCGGTGCACCTCCTGGATGGCGTCCACGATCCGGGAGGCCTCCATTCCCTTGAGCAGATAGCCCGAGGCGCCGGCACGGATCGCGCCCAGGACCTTCTCCTCGTCGTCGAAGATCGTGAAGATGAGCACTTCGGTGCCCGGAACCTCCCGCTTCACCTGGCGGGTCACCTCGATGCCGTCGATGCCGGGCAGGCCGAGGTCGAGCAGCACAACGTCGGGCTCCAGGGCGCGGATCCGGTCCACCGCGTCGCTGCCCGAGCTGGCCTGCCCGACGACGTCGATCTCCTCGAAGCCGCGGAGGAGGTTGAGCTGGCTGCGGAGGATCTTCGGTTCGTCCTCCACCACCACCACGCGGATGGGGGGAGCTGCGCCGGGGCTCATCAGTCGCCGACCAGTGCGGGGGTGTAGATCGTGCAGCCCAGCAGCGGGTCGGCCCCGCCACTCGGAGAGAGTGACACCCCGCCCACGAAGATCACGTCCCCGGAGAGCAGGCGCGTCGAAGCGTGGTACACCCGGCCGTCGGCCATGTCCGGCGGGACCTCTGTCGGCGATCCCACCGAAACCAGCTCGGCCGTATTGAGCGTGAATCCGCTCGTGTCCAGCCCCCCCGAGACGAGGACCCGTTGTCCGTCGGACATGAGCGCCGTGTGGTGGCGCCAGCGGCGATTGATGAGTCGGCTCTCCACGGGCACCTCTTCGGTTGTGCCCTGGCCGGTATCGCCCAGGATGAAGCGTTCAACCCGGTTCGTGGCCGAGCTCGGGTCGTTCAGCGTGGTGAGGCCGCCGACGATCAGCAAGTCGTTGTTGCTGAGCCGCGTGAGGGTGGCGTGGGTGCGGGGGTACAGGAGCGGCGTTCCGTCCCCAAAGGAGCCCAGGGCACCGACGCCCGGGTTGTACACCTCGGTGGTCAGGTGCACCTCGGAGTGGGACTGGCCGCCGGCCAGCATCACCAGGCTGCCGTTCCCCCGGCCGGCGACATGGAACATCCGCGCCGCGTCCATGGGGATCGTCTCCGCGGCGAAACCGAGAGGCACCGCACCGAACTGAAACAGGTCGGCGTTGGCGTGGACCGTGTCCATGACCAGGTCGTCGGGCGAGGGGCGGTTCGCCACGAGCTGCTGGGCCGCCAGCGAGGCGCCCCCGGCGACCAGCACGTCGCCCGAGATCAGCAGGGTTGCGGTGTGTCCGTACCGCGCCTGCCGCATCTCGAGGAGCTGACCGGTGAAGCTCATGCTCACCGGATCGAAGATCTCCGCCAGCTTGCTGGACTCCATCCGCTCCCCGCTGATGAGCGAGATCCCGCCGGCGATGAGCACCTGCTGCGGCCCCCCCAGGGTGCTCGCCTTGAGCAGGGTGGCGGTGTGGAAGGCCCGTCGGATCCGCAGCTGGGAAGGCAGCTCGTTGAACTCCCCGGTGTTCGGATCGTACACGATCGCCCGGTTCGAGATGTCTGTGATGCCGGCGGCGGTGTCCAGGGTTGCGCCGCCGACAATGAGCACCCGGCCGTCCTTGAGTCGGGTCACCGTGTGCCCCGCCAGGGGGAAGGGCAGGTCCGACACCACCCGGTCTGCGGTCATGGTGGGGTGGAAGGTGTTGATCCGGCCCATGAACAGCGCGATTGCGAGGTCACCGTCTCCGAGGGTGAGGTAGGCGGTGCCTCCTCGCGCCACGACCACGCCGCCGTTGAGCCCCTCGGCCTGGAAGCGGACCACGCCTGTTTGTCTGTCGTTGAGGAGCTGGGAGAGCTCGGCCGAGCCGTCGAAGGGGTTGAACTCGAGGGGCTCGGTGATCTCCAAATACCCGTCGTCGAGGACGTGGATCCGCAGGGTGTCGACATTTTCCAGCGGATTGTCCCCGAGATCGGAGCCGGCCTTGACCACGGTGATCGTCAGGCTGTCGGTCACCTCACCGCAGGCGGCGGCGCACAGGAGAACCGCCAGCGCGACGGTGACCGCTGAAGATCGTGTTTTCTCGGCGTGTGTCATGGGACGTCCACCGTGACCTGGTACCCGCTGCTCTCGCGGTGGGTGGCTTTGTACAGGCCGTAGCTGCCGCCGGCGAGCCCACCGACGACCACCAGGCCGATCACCGTGCCCCAGAAGCTCCAGCGCAGATACCAGGGTTTGGCCGTGCTGTGCACGACCCGCTTCCCGCCGTCGATCACGCCGACCAGCCCACCCTGGCCGGTGCCCCCGCCCCCCTCGGGGCGTAACCGAGGCACGGAGACATAGGTGATGTCTCGTTTTTCCGGGAAGTTGGACGCGGCGCCGGAGGCCGCATCGGCCACCTTGCTCGTCCCGGCAGCCAGGTTCAGCAGCTCGCCGTCAAAGGCGTAGCTGTCCAGCTCCACCAGCTTGGAGTCCGAACGGCGGAAGAGGTAGGAGCGGAGCAGGTATCCCCCCTGCGAGGCCCGTCCTACGGCCCCCAGCAGCAGGAAATCGGCCTTCAGCCGGGTGGCGAGCTGGGTTGCCAGCGGCTTCATTCTGCGATCCACGAGGCCCGAGCGCAGCCGCTTCTGCAGCTCGGACAGAAATGCGTGCGCCAACCCCTTGCCGGATTTGAACTGGGGGGTGGCGTCGGGCAGATGCAGGGTGAAGGTGTGCAAGGCGCCGGGCTTGACGTTGACGATGATCGCCCGGGAGAGGCGCCCCTTCATGCGGGCCGCGAGGTAGTGGCGGCCGGGGAGTACGCCCTTGATGGTGAAAGGGGACTTGCCCTTTTCATCCCCGTCGAGGAAGACCCAGGCGCCCGGCGGGGTCACGGTGAGCTGGACCCGGGCCTTGCGGCGCTTCAGGGCGCGGCGTCCGGCGCGGAGCACCACCTGACGCATGGAGCGGGACATGGGCTCCTTTTCAAGCTTCAGGGTGGGGTTGATGGCGTAGGCCGTCTCGATGGCGTCGACCGCCAGATCGTTTTTGTCCTGGCGCAGGAACGCCAGCCCGAGGAAACCGAAGGCCCTGGCGAGCTGATCGCCGTCCTCCAGGTGCGCCGCAGAGGCCTCGAAGGCGCGGACCGCCGACAACAGGTGCCTCTGCGCCGCCGAGTAGCGGCGGGCCTTGTACTCGGCCAGCCCGGTGGTCAGATCCTTGCGTCCGGCGCTGCGTTGGTCCGGGGCGCGCTTGGCGCCCGACTTGTAGATCGATTGCTGCGTGCCCGACGAGGCGTCCCCCATGGCGGCCAGCAGCTCGATGTCCTGCTGGGCGCGGAGGTCGACCCGCAGCCGGGCCGTGATCCGTCGGGGGATCAGAGAGGAGACGTTGGTGCTGGCGCGTTGCACGGGAACCAGGTACACGCTGGGCAGCCGAGAGCCTTCCGTGCCCCCCCGGGCGTGGGTGGGCGCTGCGCCCAGGAGCGCCAGTGTGACCGCTGTCAGGAGGACCAGCGTCCACTTGCTCTGGAGGTTTCGCTCGGTCATAGACGACATACTCCTCGCGATAAGTCAGGCAATGAATAATACCACAGGGTTTTGGAGGTTGCCTCAAGTGAAGCAGGGATGGTGAATCGGCATTGGTCTTCGTGAACGACGGCGATGCGCCGCGACAGCAGGCGCCCGACGCGCCGGAACAATCGGCCGTGATCAGACGTTGTTTCAAATGGATGCGCTGTCGACCACAGATCTATTTACTGGCCCAAACGGGCTCGCGCGACGAAAATGGCTCGTGAAATGCGGCTGTCGGTATCCCTCAAGGTGTTTCTCGGGTTCATCGCCGTGCTCTCAGCCTTCGGCGCGGTGAGCGTGTTTCAGATCGTCCGTGGGCAGCAGGTGCAGGAAGACCTCCGGCGGCTGAACAAGGTGTACCTGCGCCTCAACGACGTGTATCGGGCCCTCGACACCCGGGTGACCCAGCTCCGGGGGCTGCGCCGGAACCTCCGGGATCTGATCAAGACGTCCGGAGGCGCGCGCTCCCGCGGCCCCCTGACCCGGTATCTGCCCCTGGCGCAGCGGTACCGCAACAAGTGGCTCGCCGAGATCCAACGTATCGCCCGCAGCGGCCTCGATGTGGACCTGCCGCGCAAGGACCGGGAGTTTCTGCAGGAGGTGATCGTGGCCACCGAGGGGCTCAAGAGGCTCTTCGACCGGGAGGACAAGCTCCACGCCCTGGTGTTCAATGAGCCGTGGGCAACGCCGTCGCCCAAGGACGCTGGGCCCCAGCTGTCCCCGGGGCAGCAGCGCCTGCTCCGCGGCATGAGCAAGGCGCGGCTGCGTCTCCGGCGTCTCGGCACCCGGCTGCGGCGCACCCTGACGCACAACCTCAGCACTCAGGTGCGGCAGACCGCGTTGCGGTTGGAGCGGGACGAATCCCGGACGCTCATTTACTACATCGTCCTGACCGTGTTCGCGGTGCTCATCGCCGTGGCCATGATGCTCATGGCGCACTGGACGCTGCGACCGCTCCGGGTGCTCAGGCAGGGCTCCCGGGTCATCGGTCGCGGCGATTACGACTACCGCGTGGACATCGAGCGGCGCGACGAGATCGGCGAGCTGGCCCAGGAGTTCAACGCCATGGCGGGGGCGATCCAGGAGCGGGAGCTCCGGCTCATCGAAACCGAGCGCGTGGCGGCCAAGGCCGAGCGCATGGCCACCCTGGGGCGGGCGGCGGCGCAGATCACCCACGAGGTGCGGAACCCGCTCTCCGCGATCCAGCTCAACGCCGAGATGCTCGAGGAGGAGCTCTGCTCGGTGGGCGAGTCCCCGGCCGTGTCCGAGGCGCGAACCCTGCTCACGGCGATCCAGAAAGAGGTGGACCGGCTCACCGACGTCACCGAGGCCTACCTGCAGTTCTCTCGGCTGCCGCGGCCGAACCTGGAGCTGGACGATCTCGCGGCGGCCCTGCAGGACACGATCACCTTCGTGGAGGGGGAGATGCGCGCCAGCGGCGTGGAGGTCCAGCTGAAGCTGGAGGAGCTACCGCCGGTGGCCTTCGACGAGAACCTGCTCCGGCAGGCCCTGCTGAACCTGCTCCGGAACGCCCGGGAGGCCATGGAGCCCGACGGCGGGACCATCGTGCTGGCGGCTCGGCGCGCGCACGACAGGGTGGAGGTCAGCGTGACCGACGCGGGCTCCGGCATCGACGAAGGCGAGCTCAAGAAGGTGTTCGACCCCTTCTACTCCACCAAGGACAAAGGCACCGGCCTTGGCCTCGCCATCACCCACCAGATCGTCGAAGAGCACGCCGGCACCATCCGCGCCGAGCTCCCCGCGGGCGGCGGCACCCGCTTCGTGATCAGCCTGCCTCTACCGCCTGAACAGGCGTGATGCCCCAAGCTGTTCCGGGTGCAGGGCTTGTCTTTGGGGTTATCCCGGCTCGCAGATGGAGCCTTCGGTAACGGTGCTGCACTGGTAGCCGCCGCGGCAGCCGCCGCCGGAGACCTGGTCGATGAGGGGCTGCCAGGCGTCACCGAAGTTCGCGTTGCAGATGGAGAAGAAGTGGCCGTAGGTGGCGTCGAGGAGCTCCCGGAGGCGAATGCCGGGCTGGGCCTCGTTGGGCACGCTCACGCAGCTCGGCATCAGCGTCGGGTTGTTGTTGCCGTCGAAGCCGGTCTGGACCGGGGCGTTCGGGCCGGCGATGGCCACCACGGTCACCTTGGAGAGGTCGCCCTTGAGCCCCTCGAGCTGCGCGACGTAGCGGCTGATGGGATACAGCACTCCGCCAGACGCCACGCCCTTGGTGCGGCAGTTCGTGTAGGTGGGC